>JAGRPC010000174.1 GCA_020439925.1 Verrucomicrobiia bacterium
GTGAAAGGGTCGACGATCAAGGTGGAGCTGAACGGTTCCGTCATCCTCGACGCGGACCTCTCGAAGGTGACCGACTACATGGGAGGCAAGGCTCATCCGGGTAAGGATCTCACCAAGGGATTCTTCGGCTTCGCCGGTCACGGCGATGCCGTCGCGTTCCGCAAGGTCGCGATCAGGAAGCTGTGAGGTCCCGAAGCGCAAAGAGATCCACATCGACGGCCTCGACGGCGCACGAATGATCCGGAGGTCCCTCGAGAGGAGGGAGCCCGTCCCACTTGGCGGGAAGCATCGACCATTGCTTCAACTCTACTTCGCGGAAGCGGTAGGGAGCGTGGTGGACCTGACCGGAGTAAAACCGGTTTCGAAACGGATCGTGGCTGAAGAGGAAATACCGCTCGAGAAGGAAGAACTCAAGTGTGCCGGGTGAGGCTTCGATAGCCGGATGGCGATCGACTGGCCGGTAAAGGAAATTCGCGGATTCGTTCTCCCCGCGCCGTGAGCATCGGTAGTCGATCCAGCCGCCGGCGTCGCGTCGCGTGCGCATGCTCGAGTGGAAGTAGGGAAGCTTGAAGGCGCTTCGGGCAATCTTGTAGGCGGGCCAGCGATTCGTGTCGAGAGAGTAGAACCAGACAGCCGGGTTGCCTTCGTCGTCGTGAACGTAGGTCCTGACATTGAGCTCGAGAAACCACGAAAGCCACGGCAGTGGAGGAAGCGCGTAGGGGCGGATTCGGTCCATGCGGAAGGGAACCACCCCGATCCACGCGGCTCCGTCATGGGTGTCGAGATGCAGTCCGGCAGGCAGGGTCCTGGTCCAGACGTTCGGATCGCCCTTCCAGTGGAGAAAGAGCAGCTCCGACCAGGTTTGACGCATCGCTGGGCGTTCGTGTTCGGGGCGGGTCCGGGCAGCTTCGCGTTGAGTGAGGGACGGTGGGTTCATGGACCAGACGGGGTAGGAGGTTCGACTCAAGAGACCTGACGGATGTGCGCCCGGAGGTAGTTCAGGATCGCTCTCGTCGCCGATTTTCGCGAAGGTTTTTGCATGAAGGACATATTGCGGCGGTTGTCGGTTTTTCTTTTGCTGATCTTTTCAACGGGCAATGCCGCGGAGGAGGAGGTTCTCGACTTCGGAGGGGTGCGCGAGGAACACGTCATGGTTCCGATGCGGGACGGGGTGCACCTTTCCGGATATCTCTACTTCCCGGCGGGCGAAGGTCCCTGGCCAGTGATCTTCGAACAACGGTACGCTTCGCTGAGGGCGAGGGGAACGCGTGAGTCTGCGGCGAAGCTGGCGAAAGGCGGATATGCGGTCGCCCTGGTGAACTATCGAGGCACGCACCTCTCGGAGGGCAAGTGGGTCGGATACCGCGCGATGCAGTTCGGCGAGTTGCGGGACGGCTACGATGTCTGCGAATGGCTCGCCGTGCAGTCCTGGAGCACGGGCAAGGTGGGGACCTTCGGCAGTTCGCAGGGAGGTTATGCGCAGAATTATCTCGCGGTGACGCAGCCGCCCCACCTCGTCTGCCAATACATGATCGACACCGGGTTGAGCCTGTTTCACGAAGGGTACCGGATCGGGGGGACGACCCGGCCCGAGCGGTTCAAGAAGCTTGGCGAGGTCTGCCGCAATCCCGCCGACAACGACGAACTGCTCCGGGAATGGGACCGGCATCCGGCCTACGACGACTACTGGGCCGCGGAGGACTGCACGCCGCATTTCGGGAAAATGAACGTGCCCTGTTTCACGATCGGGAGCTGGTATGACTTCATGAACCAGGGGTCGATCGCGAGCTTCATCGGACGCGAGCATGAGGGCGGTCCGGAATCGCGGGGCCGGCAGTGGCTCCTCATCGGACCATGGCTTCACGGGAGGTCCAACAAGGGCACCAAAAACGGCGAGCTCGAATATCCGGCTAATGCAGTCTGGGACACGGACGCCCACATGCTGAGATGGTTCGACCACTGGCTCAAAGGGATGGACAACGGCGTGACCCGTGAGCCGAAAGTGCGTTGGTATGCGATGGGAGCGGTCGGAGAGCCCGGTGCTCCCGGCAACGAATGGCGGGAATCGACGGATTTCCCCCCGGTTCCGGAGACCGGATCCCTCTACTTGCGAAAAGGGGGAGGTCTCTCCGTGGAAGCACCGGGAGAGGACGGTTCCTCCACCAGTTTCGTTAGCGACCCACTGCATCCCATGACGATTCCCGGCACCTCCTTTCCCGGTGCGAGGGATGCTCGTCCCTTCGAGGAGCAGGCGGAGGTGCGAACCTTCACCACGGAACCATTGGAAGCGCCGGTTGAATGGCTTGGCCGGGTCGAGGCGGAACTTTATTTTTCCTCGAGCGCGAAAGACACCGACGTGATCGTGAGGGTCTGCGATGTGTATCCGGACGGGCGTTCCATTCTTCTGGTCGACTACCCACAGCGGCTTCGCTTCCGGGAAGGTTTTGACCGGGAGGTTCTTATGCAGCCGGGAGAGGTCTACCGGGTAAGGTTTCCGGTGGGCTGGCTGAGTCAGATCTTTGCCAAAGGCCACCGTATCCGGGTCACGGTCGCAAGTACCGGGGCTCCCTTTTACGAACCCAATCTTCAGAACGGAGGTCCTATGACAGTGGAAACGAGCGGAGATGCCGTCATGGCGACGAACACGATCCACCACGCCGTCGGTCGGGCCTCGCGCCTTCTCGTGCCTCTCGCGCTGTGACAGCCGGAAAAGGAGGTTCGGGAGGTCGGCCCTTGAAAATCTCGCCGGATTTGTAATTGGCGGATCCGGAGTGGTGGGAGAAGGTGGAGCCATGGAATCGACCCACAGCAAAACCGTCGGCTATGTCCTCTGGATTTTCGGATTCACCGGTTCGCACCGCTTCTACTTTGGAAAGCCCATCAGCGGACTGATCTGGTTTCTGACCCTGGGGCTCCTCGGGATCGGGTGGGTCATCGACCTGTTCCTCATTCCCGGGATGGAGCGCAAGGCGGAACTCCGATACAAGAAGGGTGAGATCGACTACTCCGTCGCGTGGATTCTCCTCACCTTCCTCGGTTACCTGGGGATCCACCGCATGTACATGGGCAAATGGTTCACGGGGATCCTCTACCTCCTAACCGGCGGACTCTTTGTGATCGGCTGGGCGTATGACTTCTGCACGCTCAACACACAGATCACCGAGCGCAATGCTGAGCTGGGCGAACGCGGGGGCACTCCTGCGCCTGCACCCGAGCGTCTCATCGAGGGGTGAAATTCTCCTTTTCCCGGGGCGAAAAAGGGGCGATATCTGCTCCCCCGGAGCATCGATATGGCACAAAGTTTTGAACTGGAAGGGATCGTCAAGGTCATCGAGGACACCCAGACTTTCGCGAGCGGTTTCACGAAGCGCGAGTTTGTGCTGGAGGTGGAGGATGGAAAATTCCCCCAGTCCATCAAGTTCGAGTGCGTGAAGGACAAGACCGCCCTCATCGATGAATTCCAGATCGGCGACCCGGTGAAGGTCTTTTTCGACATCCGGGGCAACGAGTACAAGGGCAAATACTACGTCAACCTCAATGCCTGGAAGCTCGAACGGCCCGGAGCAGCGAGCAGCGGTGGAGGGGGGCGGTCCGGAGCCGCCCGTGGAGGATCCCGGCAGGTCTCCTCACCGAGCGGATTCGACGATGGGCCCACGCTCAGCGAGCCTCCCGGTGGTTATGGGCAGGAGTCGGACGACGACATCCCGTTCTGAGATCCTTAGTGGCGGCTTCGAATCCTACGTCCGGGCTTCTAATCGCTTGCTCATCAGGCCACCTGCACTAGGATAGCCGGAATCCGGGGCCGCTGACTCGCCCCTGGCGCGGAAGAGATCCCTTCCCGGCGCCCTGACCAGCCCGCCCCTCGCGGAGTCTCCGGAGTGATCCGAAACCACGTCCCTACTCATGCAAGAATCCTCATCCGGTGGAAACCGGAATGCCCGCAGTTCCCAGAATCGTTCCAACGGAGGCCGTAAACGTTCACGCAATCGTCGATCGGGAGGCAATGGTCGTGAATCCCGCCAGGACTCCGGCCGCTGGAAAAGCCAGCCCGACGAGTTCCGCCCCTCCGAAATCGTCGGACGGAACCGTCGGCGCGAGTCCAGGGCTCCCCAACTCACCGGCTTCCAGAAGTTCATCAAGTTTATCACCTTCGGGCTTGTCGACCCTTCCGCGAAGAAAGCGACTCCGAAAAAGACGACAAAACCCGCGCGCGAGACCGGCGAAAAGCGAGGCAAGCGCGATCCCAAGTCGGGAACATCCGAGAAGGGGGCTACCTCCTCGAAGCGCGAGCGTCGTGCTCCCCATTATGTCGAACCGACGACTCCTCGGCTCTACGTCGGGAATCTCAGCTTTGACGTTACCAGTGCCGACCTCCAGGACCTGTTTGCCGCTCATGGCAGTGTCGTCGAGGCCGCGGTAGTGACCCGCAGTGGAACCGACAAGTCGAAGGGATTTGCGTTCGTCGAAATGGGGAGTGTCGAGGAGGCCAAGGCCGCCGCCGCTGCCCTCAATGATCACGAGCTTCAGGGTCGCAAGATGCTGGTCACCGGTGCCAAGAGCGAGGGAGCAGGCGAGGATAGATCCGGGGAAGCTCCCCGCGGGGAGCGGCCTGCCAGATCCTCCGGACGCGGAGAGCGCCGGGGACGTAGCGAGCGTTCCAGGGGAGAGAGCGACGAGATCGACAAACCCAGCCGCCAGGTGCGTCCCCTGGTGATAGAAACGGTCACTTCACCGAGCCTGAATGTCCTCAACGTCAACGCCGAGGCGGGTGAAAACGACCTTACCGACCTTTTCTCAGGTATTGGTTCCATTGTCAGCCGTGAGGAAACCGGGCCCGGCAAGGATGATCGCACCAAGAATCACCGCATCGACCTCGCCGACACCGCCGAGGCGCAGAAAGCGGTCGAGCTGCTGCACGGCAAGTGTTTCATGGGCCACGAGATTCAGGTGACGGGTGCGAACGTGGGAGCTTGATTGCCCTCAAACGATGCGGCCTCCGGCCGTTCCCGCGACCGCCGCGTGCAGGTGGGCCTCCATGAGGTCGAAGGCTTTGTTCCCGTCGCCGGCGGAGATGGCTTCGACGAGGCTGGCGTGCTGGTTCCAACCTTCGTGCAGGTGCCGGTCGCTGTCGTTGCCAGCCTCGTAAGACAGGCGTTTGTAGCTCCAGCAGCGGCGGATGATCGCACGCATGGCCAGGTTTCCGCCAAACTCCGCAATGACGAGGTGGAGGGTCTGGTCGAGCCAACGGGCCGCCGTCTGCCATCCTTCGGATTTGCCGGGTTTTGCATCCTGTACCAGCAACTGCAGGTCGGAAAGAATCTCGTCGGGAATTTTTCCAGCGCAGGAGCGTGCCGCTTGAGGCTCAAGCAATTGTCGCACCTGGTGGAGGTCTACGAGCCAGTTCTCCGCGCCGGGGCGTACGGTCGCCCGCTGATTGAGTGACTGGCTCACGATCCCGTCCGCGGTGAGTCTCGAAAGCGCCTGCATCACCGGAGTGCGGCTCATCCCCAGCATTTCGGCGAGCCTTGTCGTCTTCAACTCCGAGCCGGAACTCAGCTTTCCCTTGATGATCTCGAGGAGAATGCGGTCGTGGGCTTCATCGGCCAAGGAGCGATGCTCCGGATCAACGATCTCCTCTCCCAGCAAAACACAGAGTCCGGGATAACGTCGAGGATTGAAAAGGGCGGGGGGCATTGGGCAAAATTCAGTTTGACACCAAAAGCGTGCGGATTAAAGTGAATACACTTTTTAAAAGTGAATTCATTATTGTCTAGCCAGTTCATCCGTGCAACCACGTTCAGTCTTCCAGTTTCCATGAGCCCGCTTTCCTCCAGTTCCGCAGACCTCCCCGTGCTTCGAGGGGGCATGGTCGGCATGGGCATGATCTTTGACGAAACCTATGCACCCTTTTTCGAGGCGGCCGAATTTGGCGTCTACGACGCGACGACCGGCGCTTTCCGCGTTGAACTGGCAGGAGCCGCGACACGCACCGGAGATCGGGCCGAGATTTATCGAAAGAGGCGAGGGCTATCGAATTTCGGAAACCATGCCGGGGACGATGCCGTGGCGAGCCTCCTCGTCAGTGGGATTGATTTCCTCTGCGTCGCTTCGCCCGACGACAAGCATTTCGCCGCAGCGAGGCAGGGCATCGAGGCAGGCCGGCATGTCATCATCGAAAAACCGTCGGTCCTCAGTCTTGAAGAGCTCGACCAGCTCGTTGCCCTCGCCCGGGAAAAGGGAGTCCTCGCCAAGGTCGTCTATCACAAGCTCCTCGATCCCGATCACAAGAAGCTCCGCACCCTCGTCGCGGACGGCGTCCTTACCCACGTCAACAATGGTTATTGTTCGCTTCTCGAGCCCAAGTCGATCTCGGGAAGCCAGTTTGCCGCCTGGATCACCGGGCGCAACCCCGGCACCTATGTCGCCGTCCATTACCTGAAGCTGATCGATTTCACCTTCGGGGGACGGCTGAAGAGTGTGCAGTGCTCGGGGCAACGGGGTCTGGTCGGACCGAAGGACGGACCCACCTGGGACTCGACCCAGCTCCGTCTCGTCTACGAGTATGAGAGCGGGCGCGAGGCCGCCTTCGACATTCACACGAGCTGGGTCACTCCCGACAACTTCCCGGGGTATGTCGAGCAGGAGGTGCAGTTCCGTTTCGACAACGGGGTCTGGAATGGCCATAGCCGAAAACGGGGCGTCGAACTTACCGTGGAGGGACGAACTCCGCACGAGCTCAAGACAACCATCAACAACCACTACAATGGAAGCTTCCTCGAACCCTGGAACGAGCGAAGTCGTCGCGGCTACGGGATCGAAGTGATCGAGCGTTTTGCTCGCGAAGTTGCCTACGTCGAACTTGGTGGGGAGGAGAGCGGACGTGCCGCCCGGCTGGCCGAAATGACCGCGCGAGATTACAATGATCTCTCGGCGGATCGTCAGGTCGTTGCCGCGGTCCAGGCGATGGAGGCCATTCTCGCCAAAGCCGCCGCGGGCGAGCCGAATGCGGTTGTTGAAGTCAATGGTCGCTTCGGGGGGATGGCCCTCTTCCTTCCCGGCAGGTCCGAACCCGAGATGCTCTATCAGGGCACTGTCTGATTCCTGCCTCACACTTTTACCTCCTGTCGATACTCCTCCTCAAATCCCCGAACTTCACTCATCCTCCACTTTTGAGTAAGAGCAGGAGGTATGAGCAAGAGCAGGAGAAATACTTCGTTTTACCATGAACACACTCGCTCCCGTCCAGCCCGCCCACCTCGTCGAACACGATGGCGAAGAAACCTCGAATCATCTTCGCCACGACCTTGTCGAGGCCGAACCCACCTGCCTGCGCACCCGCACCCCTAGCATGGCAGTGCTTCACCGAAGCGCGGGATCCTATCACTACACTCCCGAAGGACGGAAACTCGCCGATTTCACCTCGGGCGTGCTTGTGGCCAATTTGGGGCACAATCCGAAACGATGGTGGAAACGGGTCATGGAATACATGGCCCTCGAGGATGCCTGTGGCGAGAGCGGCTTTCACATGGGTGTGACTCTCACCTCCTACAACGCCGTCACCGAGGTCGAGATCGAAGCAAGTCGCCGGCTCCTCGCGAGCTTGCAGTCCGCTCCCGGAGGCAGACGCATCGATCAGGTGCTCTGGGCTGCCAGCGGAAGTGAAGCAGTGCAGAAAGGCCTCTGGGCCGGGTTGGCAAAACGTCCCCAGGGAGACGGAATCATTCTCGCGACTCGCGGTGGTTTCCACGGCAAGAAGGGCCTCTCAGGCGCGGTGACAGGATCCGAAACCGACAAGGAGCGCGATCCCCGTGTCCGTTTTATCAGCTTTCCGAAAGAGGAATGCCGCAGTCTCGAGGCGCGGCGGGAGCCGCTGGATCTGGCGCCCTACCGGGCCGAACTCGAGGCGCTCAAGGCTGAATTCGGCGAGCGACTCTGCGTTCTCATCACCGAGCCCTACCTCGGGGGAGGTGGATCCTACCATCCGCAGAAGGAGTACATGCAGATGCTGGCGCAGTTCTGTCAGGAGAACGATCTTCTTTTCTTCCTCGACGAGGTCCAGGCCAATTTCGGCCGCACCGGATCGATGTATGCCTACAGCGAATACGGGGTTGAACCCGACCTCGTTGCTCTCGGCAAGGGGCTTGGAAACGGCATGCCGGTCGATGCGGTGGTCGGGCGTGCCGACGTCTTTGCTCGCATGGGCTATGGCGAAGGATCGGATACCTGGAGCGGTCACGCTCTCGGTTGCGCAGCCGTTCTTGCGACCCTCGACGAGTTCGAGCAAACCGACGTTCTGGAACAGGGGCGCCTTCTCAGCAGGGCGATCGAGGAGTGCCTCGTGAAGCTCAATGAACTGCCCGCGATCAAATATGTCCGAGGCGAAGGTACCGTCTGGGGTGTGGAATGCCAGGCGGTCGGAGATCTGAGTGCCGAACAGGTCGCTCTTGAGATCGTCCGCCTCTGTTATCTCGGTGACGAGGAGGGACGCGGAGTCCACTTGCTGGGTCCCCTTGCCGGCAAAGTGATCCGCGTGGCTCCGCCCCTCACCATGCCATTGGCGGAGTTGGAGGAATACTTCGAGGTCATGCACCGCATCGTGGCACGCCTGGGTCGGTGAACCGAACGAACTCACGGAAAACGATATCCCACACCACGGACCGTCTCGAGTACTCGTGGATCGGCCGGGTCGTCGCCAAGCTTCTTGCGAAGCTTGGCGATATGTTGATCCAGGGTGCGCGACTCGGGGTAGTAGTCGAGTCCCCAGCAGCGGTCGAGGAGCTGGTCCCGCCCCACCGCTTCGCCGCGTCTTTCATGTAACATTGTCAGGATGGCGGTTTCACGGGGCGTCAGCTCGATGATTCTTCCCTCGCGTTCGGCGCGTAGTTCCTTCGGATAGACGGTGATCGGTCCCATCGAAAAGGCACACCGCTCACGAGAACCCGTCGTCGTGTCATCCGGGCCCGAGGCACGCCGCAAGGCGTTGCGGACACGTGCAAGCAACTCATGTCGTCCGAAGGGCTTGCGAACGAAATCGTCGGCGCCGATTTCGAGTCCCACGACGATGTCGATCTCTTCGCTCTTTGCGGAAAGGAAGACGATGGGCAAACGTGAATCCGAGGCCCGGATCCGTCGACAAACCTCGAATCCGTCGAGACCCGGCATCATGATGTCGAGGCAGACGAGGTCGGGGCGATCGATCCGCCAGCGTTCGAGTGCCTCGTGGCCGTTCGCCGCAGCGATCACCGCAAACCCGTCGCCTGCAAGGCAGGCGACGAGAGCCTCGCGGGTGATGGGATCGTCTTCAGCGAGGAGGATCTTCATGAAGCGCGCGAATCGGTGAAGGGAATGACCTTGGCCGTCGCGGCGGCAACCAACTGGAGTTCGAAAGTCGTGCCGGGTCCATCCTGCGGAACGAGACGCAGACTGCCGCCCATTGCCACGGCGAGGTCGCGGGCGATGGCGAGACCGAGTCCGGTGCCCGTGACGCCCTCGGAGGGGCGATCCTCGAGGCGATGAAAAGGCAGGAAGATGCGCTCGTGTTCTTTGGCCGGAACGCCGGGGCCGCGGTCCCTGACGAGGAGGACGACCTGCTCGCTTTCCTCCAGAATTGCGAGACTGGCTTGACCACCGGAGGCGGCATATTTCTCGATGTTTGAGAGCAGGTTTCCGAGGATCTGACGAAGTGAGTCGGCATCGGCGAGGACGTGGATGGCTTCGCCTCCAGTGATGGAAGTCTCGACTCCGCGTTGTTTCAGCGAGGGAGCGAAGGTTTCGGCGACTTCCTCGACGAGGGGCCGCAAAGCGATCGGCGCGGGCGTGGGAAGGGGAGTCGTATCACGACGGGAGAAGGCGAGGACATTGTCGATGAGCCGTGCGAGGCGGCGAGTTTCCTCCTGCACCCGGCCGAGGCGCAGGCGTCCCCGTGTATCGGTTCCGTCGGCGGCGAGGTCGGCGTTGAGTAGGATGTTTGTCAGAGGTGTCTTCAGTTCATGGGAGACCCGATTGACGAAGGAGACGCGTTGTTCGGCGAGGTGAAGGGCGCGCCGAACCGTTAGGCCAGCGACGACTCCGGCCAGGAGCACGAGTAATGCGAACGTCCCTGCAAGAGCGAGTCGGTCGTGTCGGTAGGTGACGGTGGTTCGTCTGGCATCCCACGATTGCACCTGCCAGCCTCCGAAGCGGGTCGCGAGTGAACGGACCTCGTCCGAAGAGGCGACTTTGTCCGGCTCTCCCGAAGAGGCAATGGCTCGCTCATGAAGCAGTACGCGATCAACCGCTCCATCGGCGCCCATGGCGGAGAACTGTTCCTCGATCCAGGGAGCGAGGGTTTGCACGATGGAGGCTTCGACGGGGGCCGGGTCAACCAACAGCAGGACAACCCGGCGAATCGAGACGCGATGGAAATAGAAACGGCCCTGTGGAGTTGTGATCCAACCCGATTCCCCCTCGCCTCCTCCGAAGAGATCGAAGGCTCCGACCTCGGCGACGACTTCGCGACCGGGGGGGCGCTCGCGGGGATCGATCACGGGAATGGGAAGAGCCTGGATCGACTCCACATCCGAGGCCAGCAAGTGCAGATCGATCTTGCCCTCGGGATTGAGAGTGGAGAGCTGGCGCACCCCGACAACACCGTCGATGGCGTCCTGCACGCCGAAGAAGTGATTCAGATCCGTTCGGCAGATGCGGGCGAGGTGCCGCTCGTATTGGGATTCGAGAACTGCGATCCTCTTTTCCAGTGCGTCTGCCAGGGTTTTCACCGCGGCATCCGTCCGGGGCAATCGCTCGCTCCTTTCCTGCTTCGCGAGCATCACTCCACCCCACCCGATCGCCGCTGCGATGGCCGCGGCGACGAGGGGAAGGGTCAGCGAGAGCGAATAGCGGGAAGAAGGCGCCATAGACGGTAAGTGTCCCACAGGCGGTGATTCCGGATCAATGCGAGAATTCCACAAAGAGGAGCACCTTGCGTGAGGGATCGGTCCAGCCTTTGTCGTCCGGCGGTGACATTGCGGCGACGAAAACAGGGACGTTGAGGGGGAGGGAAAGCTGGGTGATCGGTTGCATCGTGTAGAAGCGGGGCATGGTGACGTTTGGCTCCCATTCTCCATCGCTGAGGACGCGGTGGAGCACGTCACGGCCCCAGAACGACGAGAACTCAGGCGCCAGGTTGAGGTCAAGGACGTTGCCGCCGGGGCTGACCACGGGGTCGATTTCCACGGTGACGCCGACGTTGCGGGTTTCCCATGCCACCGGGGTCGCGAAACTCCCATCCTCAGACTGAACAAATTCGGTGGCATAGCGGTGTTCGCTGATCGTTTCATTCTTGCAGCGTTGTCCGCTACGGAAGAAGAGAACTCGGC
This sequence comes from Verrucomicrobiia bacterium, assembly GCA_020439925.1. Taxonomy (GTDB): domain Bacteria; phylum Verrucomicrobiota; class Verrucomicrobiia; order Verrucomicrobiales; family DEV007; genus Arctic95D-9. The sequence continues at coordinate 11,358 of JAGRPC010000174.1, forward strand.
GCTCGATCACTTCGGCCTTGGAAGCTTCGGCCTCCTTGATCAACCCGCCGCCCACCCATGAGGATGGATCGTTGCCCTTCATCAGTGAGGTGTTGAAGTCTTTGTGGCTCATTTCGACCCAGGTGAAGGAAACGATGCCTTGGGAGGGGGCCTCCTCATTGGCCGCGGATTCTTCAAACCGGTGCAGGACCGGTCGAACAAAGATGAGGGTTTGATGGGATTCGGGCATTTCGAGGGAGGTCTCGGATCCCACCAGTCCCCACTGCTGCGGATCGAGGGTCACCTGCGTCGTCGCCTTTTGAGTCAGAAAGAGGGGATAGCGGATATCTCCGTCCCGGACGCCGGACTCCTCACGTGGCGGAGTTTCGCCACCGTAGGTGACACGTTCCGGTGCGAAATTGACCTCGACGCTCCCGTCGGAAGTCAGGACCAGATCGACCTCTGTGGTCGTTCCGACATTGCGGCATTCGATCGAATCCGGAAACGATTGACCCGAGGGGTCCGTGACCTGTTCGTGGGGATAGATCTGGAATCTCACCGACTCCACCGTCGCCCGCTGACCCGACTTGCCCATCACCAGCGAACTCTCGGAGAGTTTCGCGTCGCCCGCCGCGACCCACGTTTCGACTTCCTTCCGCAACGGAGTGGCATCGAGTTTTACCTCGTTTTCCGCGAGCCAATGCTGCCATCGTTCGCGCTTCACGTCGATGTACTGCACGACGAGACCGGCGTTGGTATGGGTTGTGGGCCCATTCCCACCCGGTGCCGCCTTTTTCTCCTTCTCCTTCACGAAGGGATCAGCGGGCGCGTTGGCCTCTTTGGCGGGTTCCTGTGCGTCGAGGGAGGTTCCTGCGAGCAGGAGCACGGCGAGAAATAGGGCGGAGATCGCTTTCATCGTCGCGCATTTTTCCACAGTCCGGTACGGTGCGGGTCAACGACGCGTCATTCTTTTGTAAAAGCTCTGTAAAACGGAGGCCCACGCCGTCACTCCGCCCACTTTGTCACCGGATGATCATCCCAGACGGGCAGGTCCTTCAACACTTCCTCGACCGATCCCGACAAAGGCAGGTTCCAGGCCCTCCAGAAAGGAGCGAGGTTTTTTCCACAAGCCCGCGAGAGCCGGATGACCCACTGGTCGTTCTTCTCCTGCTGGGATTTCGGCCATTCTGATTCGGGCAAGGCGTTGTATTCGGCGAAGACTTTCTTGAAGGGCTCCCAGCCGAAAGTTTCCTGCACCTGAAGATAGGTTTCGAGGGCGACCCACATGCTCCACTCGGCGTCGAATTTCCGTCCGCTCTCGAAGTAAGCGTTCATCCTCTGCTTGCGGTCGAGGGGGCGGACGGCGTTGTGTCCTTCGGCACGGGGCTTTCCGACATATTCCTCGAAGAGATAAACCGACCAGAGGTTGCAGGTGGTTTCTCCGGTTCCGGGCAGGGCCCAGAGATCGTGCTGGTGATTGTGGCCGTATTCGTGGAAAAATCCCCAGTTGCCATCCTTGCGCAGCGACCGGGCGTCTACCGCCTGCTCGACGGACTTGTCCTGTGGGGCCGCGACGGGGTATCCGCTGTGCATGTAGCCCGCGGCCGTCTGGCGTTCAAAAACGATACGCTCGGCGCGGTAGCCTCCACGGTCGACGCCGCCACAAAGTTCGGCCGCTTTTTCAATCAACTCGCTCCAGACCTGCATGACCTCGTCGGGGTTGTCGAGTCCCCGGATGTAACGACTCGGAAGGGCGATGATGATACGGTCGCAGGCAAGTTCCGCCCACGGCGCTGGAGAACGCCGGAAATCCGATCGCCAGCGGTTGAGGTCGGTTTTTCCCGAGACATAAACCGGAGCGGCGACCCCGCCCGAAAGGTGGAATGAGAGATTGCCGAACCTGGCATCGCGTGGCACCCGGATGGTGACGAGTCCTCCGAGCCCATTCGAGAGTTTTGTTACCGGATCGTTGATCTCGACCGTGTTCTGGAGACGCGGGTAGCGCTCCCACTTGTCCCGGTTCTCGAGTCCCCCGTTGTAGGCGCCGATGACGAGCTCGAAGCCCTTGCCGACGACCTCTGGTGGAGCCATGACGGTGATGACTTCGCCGGGAGCCGCGTAGAGACCCGTCGGACGCATTTCCTTGGCGGCCCACGCTCCAGCGCCCCGGCCGCTGAGCCAGCCGTGCCAATTGCCGTCCACCGACAGGGTTCGCTCGATTCGTTCCGCCCTTTCCGGAACTTGCCCCGGGTATTCGGCAGCGGCGGGAATGGCGTACATTTTTCCGGCAGGCAGCGAGAGATTGAGCGCCGTTTCCAGATTCACAACGGCGTCGACGAGTGGATCCGCCCCGGGCACAAGCGGCTTCTCCGGGGTAGGGATAATGGGGCCGACCTTGTGGTTGAGTGCGAGCAGACCCTTGAGGAACTCGTCAAGAGCCGGACCCCGCAGGGAACTCCCGGCCTGAAGAGATTCGGCAATCGCGGATCGTTCGGAGGGGGAGGAAGGCAGGGGATTGTCGAGAAGCCAGCGCATCGCCTGAAGGACAGAGGCGCTGTCGGTGTGGGTGACGGCATAAGGCTGCCTCCCGCTTGCAGTGCCCTCCGACTTGAAGCGCAGGCCGGCATCCGCGGAGAGTCGATTGGCGGGGAAAGCAGAGAAGTCGGGATAATCTCCGCCGAAAGGCCAGGGAGTCGCGGCAACGACGAGTCCCGCACCCTCTCTGCAGCGTTCCCGAATGGCGGCCACGGCTTCGTCGTTGAAGCCGCGCTGGGCGACGGTGACATAAACGGCCTTCACGGTTCGTCGCGAAACTTCCTCGGGGGTGACACGTTCGACGCGGCACCCTGCCTCCTCGAGGGCTTCGGCGAGACGTCCGAGATCAGGGTGGACGGCAACTTCGGGGCGATCGGACTGGCCGCACCAGCGGATCGCATTCATGACGAGTTCTCGCGCGGATGACTGCGAGAGGATTTCCGGACTTTTCAGAAAGCCGTCGTGGGAGAAAGCGATAAGTCGGCTTTCCCCTCCGGAAGTGGGAAGCATTCCTCCGGCGACGACGACGTTTCCGGAGGCGTCCTTCAGAACGGGGAAAGAAGTGTCGCCAACCAGTTCGATTAGCCCCGGCGCTAGGCCTCCCGGAGCGATCGTGCCGCCCCCGCGAGTCAGGAGGGCGAGTGCCTCATCATTGGCGTGGAGCAACCCGGCTCCCAGGAAAAACAGGAGGAAAAACGCCGGTGGAGATTTCAGGATCGACATGGAGGAAGGAATACCGGATCGGGGGCGTTCCGGCGAGCCTGATCCGCATCCGATTCTGTCATACCTCCGCGTCCAGCGCGGATGCCGATGCCCTTCGACGAGCCACCCAGCCGCCCGCGAGAAGCGAGAAAAGGAGCGAAACGAGAGTTCCGGGTTCGGGAACGGCGGTCAGGGTGATGGCACCGTTGTCGTTGTAATTGATCGTCCAGTATTTTCCTCCGCTGCCATCGATCCGGCCGGTAAGCAGGGTCCCATTGTAGGCAAGGTCGTTGGCGAACCCGTTTCCAGAGAGCGATCCGTAAGTCGCAATGGTGTAGATCGAGCCATCGACAAAAGCTCCGCTTTCGGCGATCGAGAGGGAACCTCCGAGGGAGAGGTTCCCGGAGACGATGAGCTGGTCGGCCGTGGTGCTGTCGTTGATCAGGTCAACGAGCCAGGTGCTTCCAGAGGCGAGAGTAAGGTCCTGCGAAAAGGCGAGCGTTCCGATTCCTCCATCGCTTCCACCGGTGACCGTGCCTCCCGAGAGAATGGTGGTATCACCTCCGATGGTTCCAGTGCCGCCCAGGATGGCAGTGTCGGCAACGATGATATCGCCGGTCGCGGATCCTTGGTTGCCGTTGATGAAGAGTCTGCCTTCATTCACGAGGATGGACCCGGAGTAGGTGTTGTCCCCTCCCAGGGTCAAAGCGCCCGTTCCCGCCTTGGTGAGCATGCCGGGTCCGGTGATGGTCGAATCGATCCCGAGCGCGAAAGCTCCTTCGACCTCGATGGTGCCCCCGGCTGAGCCGAGGGTGATGCCGCGGTTGGCGTCGTTGATCGCGAAATTCGCGTAGGCGGCAAGGGTGCCTCCATCGATGGTGAGATGGCCTGGATTGAAGGCCGCGGGCTCGCTACCCAGATTGAGCTCGTTGTTCATTCTCACTTTACCGCCGGTGATCGTCGTGGTTCCCGTGATGGAACCGGCGCCGGAAGACGCGGGAGTGGGGGTCGATCCGGTGAAGGTCACCGTCCCGGGACCCTCGAAGCGAAGGTCGACGTCGTAGCCGTTGGTGCGGCGCTGCACATGATTGATCGTGGTGTCGCCGGAACCCGAGAAGGAGAGGATGAGATTGCCGGAACCACTGGTGCGGTGATACATGATGGCCTGATCGAAACGCAGAGTGCCATCGTTGACGATGCGGTAGGTCCCTACGGAGCCGCTCGCGACGCGGAGTTGCGCGCTGACACGCTGAGAGCCGCCAAGGACCTCAAAGTAGCCGCCATTCGAGTAGAGGACCCCTCCCGATCCGGTGCTGATCGTGTGGTCCGCCTCACCGCTGAAGAAGAGATTCCTCACCGACTTGTCCCCGTTGATGAAGTGTGAGACCACGGGGGCGGAAGCAAAGAAAACGTCGGTGGAGGACGAGGGAAGAGTCCCGGCCTCCCAGTTGCCCGTATCGGCCCAGGAACTGCCCGAGGCGCCGGTCCAGGTGTGGTTGGCGGCGACCTTCTCGATCCGGATGTTTCCGTTTGTGAGGAAGTCGTCAGTCACGTAGCCATAACCGCTCGCAAGAGAAGCGGTGGGAAGATCATAAGTGAATCCTCCGGTTTTCGCTGCGGAACCGGTTCCCGCCCAATCGATGAGCTGCCAGATTCCGCTGCGCCATGGAGCGTGAACTCCGCTAGTATCGGACACAGAGACCGTCCCTCCAAGAGTGAGGGCGGTTGCGGTGGTTCGCAGAACGAGGAGGTCGGCGCTGCCGTTGGTGACTCCGTTCGATCCCCCGAACAAGTCGAACTGGAGAAAGCCCGCCAGGGTAAGGGCGACATCCGCGTTCATTCCGAGAGTGAATTGTCCGGGACCGGAGATCGTGCCTGCCGGGCCTGAATCCCCGGACAGGACACCGTGAGTGGTGCCCACGAAGAGACGGGACCCGCCGGCGATGGTGATGGATCCGCCGGAGGCTGCCGTCACATTGCCAGTGCCGCCGAGTCCGCCGCTGCCGCTGGTGGTGACGTTGCCCGTCCCTGTCGCGGAGCCGGTGAGATTTGTCGCGAGAAGATTGCCGGCGCTGATGTTGGTGGGACCGTAATAGTGATTTGCGTTGGAAAGTACCCAGGTGCCGTTTCCATTCTTCGTCAGGGTCATGTTGTTCGGGGTCGTGGGTGACCCCGTCGTTCCACCGACCACTCCGCTGAGGATACCGTCTCCGACCCCGGTGAGATTGAGGCTGGAAACGTGTGTCGCATTCGAGCTGCTCGAGCGGACCCAACCGCTGAGGGCCAGCGTCTGTCCGACCACGGTGTTGTCGATGCGTCCGTTCCCGCTGCTGCTGTTGCTTCCGTTGCTGAGAACGATGTCGCGGTTGCTCGAGCCACCGTTCGATCCGGTGAATTCAAGGCGGCCGACGGTGGAACTGTTCTGGCCGAAGGTGATGGTGGTTCCGGCCCCGATGGGAGAGTTCTGGGATTTGTCGGCGATGGAGGCGAAGCGGAAGGCGCCATCCTGTACCGAGAGATTGCCGTTGAAGGTGTTGACCTGGTTGAGATACACGGTGCCGCCGTCGGTGCGACCCATGCCGCCGCTGCCCGTCACGGTGGTGTCGATGATGAAATTGCGACCGCCGCGGAAGGTGATTCCGCCGTTGAGGGTGAAGGTTCCGTTGAGCGTGAGGTCTCCTGATCCGGTCGCGTAGAGAATCCCACCGCTTCCAAGGATGGTCCGGTTGCTGCTTGCGGCTCCGCCGACGTATTTTGCCTGGGCCCCGGAATTGAGCTGGAGCAGGCTGCCGGCACCGATGGCGCTGTTGACTCCGCTGTCGGCAATGCTGGTGAAAAGCAGCGTGCCGCCGCCGATGACCGTCGAGCCCGTGTAGCTGTTGGCGTCGTTGGTGAAACTCCACGCCCCGCGGTTGCCCGAATCCGATCCCGTCACCGTTACGAACACTCCACCTGCGGCACCTCCGTCGGAGATCAATCCGCCGACAAGATTCGCGGAGGCGTTGCTGGACCGGTTTCCGGCTGTTCCGGCGAAATTCAGGGTGATGGTTCCGCTGGTGGTGCCGCCGCTGATGTCGCCCCGGAGGTTCAGTTTGTAGAGGTTCGTGTCGGTCGGGCTGTTCGCGACGTTGGTGGAGTTGTTCTGAATCGTGTAGGTGCCGTTCGCGACCGTGCTTGCCGCCTCGAGAATCAGCGGAGCGTGGATCTCGACGGCGGTGGTGGTGCCCGGCGACATTGTGAGACTACCTCCACTCGAGAGGTGCAGGCTTTCCCCCTGGTTGATTCCGGCGCTGCCGATCGTATAGAGGCCGAGAGGATCGGTGCCCGAGAAGATCAGCGAGTGGAGAAGGCGGCCGGAGTCGATCATGACGAAGGTCGAGCCCGTGTTGCTGCCGAAGGTGGCCGTGTCAGGATTCGAGCTGCCGGAGGTGACTCCGGGAATGATGCCGGAAGCCCAGTTCAACGGGTCGGACCAATCGAGAAGACCAGTTCTTCCTGTCAGCCAGTTTCCGTCCGATGCTTTAGAGGACGTGGCAGACGCCCAGAGGAAGGAGAGGAGGAAAAAAACGCCCGCACCGCGGCCTTTCGGCAGCCGCAAGCTGGGGCGACCCTTTGAATGGGAGCCGTAGATCATAAGAGGGAGGGCCTCCACTATTGAGAGGCGCTGCCCCTCATCAAGTGAATTCGGGCGGCGCCATGCCGTGCCCGGATTGACTTCGCCAACCTGTCTTAAGCGCAGGTGGGTCTCAGTGCAGGGTTCCCGCAAGTTCGTGAACCTTTTTCACGATGCTCTCTTCGATCCCCCGCGCCCACCCGGTGGCGGCCTCGTAACCTCCCTCTTCCTGGATGCGCGTGCTCGGAATGTAGCCGGAGTAGTCATTGCTGTAGCCAGCGACCCAGACTCCTCCGGGACCCTCGAATTCCCTCTTTAGCCGCAGGGAATAGTCAACCACCACTTCGCTTCCCAGCGTGACCAGGGTGAGGACGTCTCCGAAACGGATCACCTGGACCGGATACTGGTGCGGAGTGCGTTTTACGTCTTCGTAGTTGAGGGTGACTTCCCCGTAGGCATGGCGAAGCGGACCCGTTACGCCGATGGGGTTTGCGGTCATGGCCATTTCCACAGCGTTGGCAAGGGAGCGGCCGTGTTGCTGGGCAAGCTCGATATCGGAGATTCCCGGAACGACCCCGCTCCGACGCGGGTAGGGATTCTGATCGCCTCCACATCCAGTCACAAACATGGCGGTGAACCCAGGCCGATGCTCCTGGAGGAACTCCTGGGCAAAACCGGCATAGTCTCCGCACCACTCGTAGAATCCGAGACAGGTATTGTGACAGGCATATCCGAAGAGGACACCGCGTGCTTCGCCTTCGGGGCTTTCGATGCGAAGGGCGGGGACGGCCTGATCGACGGGACCTGCCGGGTTGGGAGCCTTGTTCGCGTTGGGATGGTCGGCGGGAAGGGTGTAGTCGCGTCTGCGGTTCATCGAAAAGCCGCAGCGTGCCTGGTTCCACGTGAGGCGTGCGGGTTTCAGATCGGCAAAGGCGGCGTCGATTGCCTCGTTGATTTTCGTTTCGAGGCCCCGGGTGTATTCCCAGGCATCGCGGACCTTCTCGTTTTGAAGCTCCTCCTCGGTGGGAGGCTCGGCCTTGCGTCGCAGTTCAGGCCCGCTGTGGGTGTGCGAGGCGTTCATGAAGAGACCGGCGGAGGGAATTCCATGCTCTTTCTCGAGGCGTTCGGCGATGCGGCGGCGAAGTTCCTGGGGGACTCCGATGAGATCCAGAGTGACGACGACCTGTTGTTTGCCGGCCTCGTCTTCGAGGACAAGAGCCTTCGCGAACAGGTCCTGTGCCTTGCCCTCGGCCGGCCTTTTGCGGGCCGCATAACCCGCCATCCAGATGTACTTTTCGGGGGTGACGACAACGGAGGCGAGTCCCGCTTTCCAGGTCGCGGGCACATGGGGAGCAACGGAAACGGGCTTTGGTTTGTCGCCTTGTGCCCGAACGAGGAGGAGTCCCGTGAGAAGGGCGAGAGGAAGGATCAAGGTGAGGCGTTTCATGACGGATATTCTCTTTCACGCTTACTCGAAAAGCGAAGGATGGGAGGCCTTGGTCGACTGGGCAGGTGTGGGAAGCAGGGTTGAGTGAAGGACCCAATAGGGTTCGATTGGTGGGCTCAGGCCATCTTCGATTCGAGTGATTTCCACACATCGGGAAGATCCCAGGTTCTGAGGACTCCGAAAAGCATGTGGGAAAGGGGCCACTGGTAGTGCTCCTCGGTGGCGAGGGAATGCCAGCTGTCGAGGCGATCGTTGAGAGTGACTCGAGCGACACGGTCGTCGAGGAGGGCGGTAAACCCGGCGGGGAGGGTGGCGCGACCTTTGGCGGCAATGTGTATTTCCTTCCAGCCGTGTGAGGCGAGCAGGTCGATGACACGGAGAACGTCGTGAGTTTTGCCTCCGAGATAGGGTTTCCCCAGCATGTTTGCAAAGGAGGCGTAGAAATAGTCGGAGCCGTAGTAGCTGTCCGGCTGGTTGCCCGCGGTGACGGGCAGGGATTCGCCGACACCGCGGATGTCACAGGTGACGAGAAGGGTCCCCGGCTCTTGTGTCGAAGCGAGTTCGGAAAGGGTCGGGTCGTCTCGGAGTTCGGCGTCGGAGGATTTTTCCGCGATCCAGAGCACGACCTTTCCGCCTCCTTCGGGAGCGGTGGGCAACCGCGAAACGTGAGAAGCATCGAAAAGGACCGTGCAGACTGCGTGGATGCCGGGTTCAGTCGACACGGCATAGTGGATCCATCGCTCTTTCGGATATCCCCGGGTCGGGCCGTAGGCGCGGAGGATGCGGTAATCGGGAGCCTCTCCTGCTTCTCTCGGGGGGAGCTTCAGGGTTTCGCGCACCGCGTCCCTCAACTTGTCTGCGGAAAGCGGTGCGGCCTCTCGGGCTTTCTTGAGACGTTCTGCCTTCGAACGGGTGAAGGCGAAAACGGTTTTCGACCCTGGGTCCAGAACGACCTGTCCCGAGTTCGTGCACTGCAGGGTCTTGTCTTCCTCGATCACGAGTTCGGGCTCTGCGGCGGCATCGGAGGCGCCGGTGAGGCTGTTGAAGAATCGGTACATGGCCTCGCGATTCGCCTGGGAATAGCCGTGCTCGTCGGGGCCGATGTGAAGCCGGAGGTTTTCTTCCGAGCCGAGGAGCTGGTAGAGATGGCGGAGACGCCCGTAGGTTTCCTCAGCTCCGCGAACATCGAAGAAGTCGCGGCTCTGAGCCAGGATGATGATCGGCTTCGGAGCCATCGCGGCGAGGTAATCGTCGTGATCGAGGCCATAGGCGAGCGATCTGGGCGGACACTGCTCGTTGTCCTGGGGCAACTCGTTCTCGAGGTTGCGCCGCCAGGTCGAGATGAAGCAGGCCGGTGCTCCCATGGTCCAGCGACGTTCGAGACCGATGAGCCAGGTGGAAAGGGTGCCGCCTCCAGAGTTCCCGGTGATGCCGACATGGCGCGCATCGATTTCCGGGCGGGAAAGGAGATAGTCGAGTGCCCGGATTCCGTCCCAGGCGCGCCACGATCCGAGAAACTCTCCGACCAGCTCCATCTGGTTGCCGGCATGGTTGTGCTCGGTCGTGGTCCCCTTGATGAGAAGTTTGCCGGCCGGGTCGACATACTGCGAGCGTTCGCCCTGACCGATCGGATCGAAGATGAGGCATGCTGTGCCGAGGCGGGCGAGCCCCTGAGCGAAACTCTGGTAGGCTTCGGCACATTTCCCGTTGTTTGAATGGCCACAACTGCCGACCACTCCCGGCACTTTTCCCCGGGATCGGTCCTTCGGCAGGTAGAGATTCGCGGTGACGAAAAACTTTGGGCGGCTTTCGAAAATGACCTTTTCCACGGTGTAGGTGTCACGCTCGATCACCCCTGTCACCCTGGCATTGAGTGGCGTCTTCTTCGTGGGCATCGGAGCGAAAGCTTTTCCGATCTTTTCGCGCACTTCGGCGATGTAGGCTTCGGCTTCGGCTTTGCTGGTGAGGGCAGCCTTACGTTCGAGCGCGCGCTTTTCGATGGACCTGACTTTGGCCACGTAATACTCGTGGACCATGCGGGGGAAGCGCTGGTAAGGAACCGGGCCTGAGGCAGAAGCGGTGTCCTGGGCCGATACAAGACGGGGGAGCCCGAGGCCGGTGGCGGCGATGCCGCCGAGGGAATGAAGCAGGTCGCGTCTCGAGGGGGTGGTGGCAAAATCGGGCATCATGACGCCCGAGATTAGGGAATTCGACGCCTTCCGGTCAAAACCGCGAAGGCGTTATCTCCTGCACGCTTTCACGTCTTCGTGTTCCCAAGTCACCCGGCCTGACTTCGATGGCGCTCCACAAAATACTCCATCGTGTGGTAGAGAACCGAGTCGAGGTCGTGGGTCGAGGTCCAACCCAGGAGCTTGCGTGCCTTCGAAACGTCCGGAATCCGTCGATCACAGTCCTCGTATCCGGAACCGTAAAATTCTTCCGAGGAAACCTCGATGATCTCCGGAACGGGATCTCCAGGGATCCGGAAATGTTCATCGAACAGCGAGATCATGCGTTCGGCCAGGCCACGGATCGTCGTTTCGTTCTCCGGGGTTCCCAGGTTGAAGATTTCCCGATCACAGGTGTTTCCCGGATTGTCGATGATGCGGACGATGCCCTCGACAGCGTCGTCGATGTGGGTGTAAGCCCGGTAGTTCCGTCCACCATCGACCAGCTTCATCGGAGTCCCATAGAGCAGGGCATTCATGAAATGGGAGAAGACCCTGGGGTTGCCCGCCTTCTCGCTGGGAAGATAATCGATGCGGGGACCGATGAAATTGAAGGGGCGGATGATCGTGTAGTTGAGCCCGTTCTCCAGGCCGTGGGCGTGGAGGACACGCTCAAGGAGCTGTTTGGCGCAGGCGTAGATCCAACGATGGTTCTTCACCGGCCCCATGATGAGTGGGCTGGAATCCTCCTCGAAAGGAAAAGGCAATTCCTCCGGTGGTTTCCCGAGGACTCCGGCAATGGTTCTCCCGTAAACCTCGCAGGTGGAGAATTGAATGATGCGTTTCCGGTGCCTCACGCAGTAGTCGACGATCCGGAGGTTTTCCGTAAAATTGAGATGGAAGACATCGAGCGGCCGCGAAATGTAGAGGCTGGGATTCGCCATCGCGACGAGATCGATCACGAGGTCGTGGTCCTGCACGAGAGCCTCGAGGGATTCATCCCTTACGCTGATGTCTCGTTGGAGAAAGGTGAGTCGAGAATCGCCGAGGTCTCCGGCGAGCTTGTCGTTCTCGATGTCCAGCGCGGTGACCTCGTGGCGACCCTCCCGGAGGAGCCGGGAGGTCAAATTGGCGCCGATGAAACCACCGGCGCCGAGAATCAGAATCTTCGTGGGAGTGCTCATCGCGAAACCTCCTTTCCAGAGGACACGAAGCCTTTGGGGTGAGCCGTATCGACTTCGTCCTCGCGCAGAAGATTCCGATAGTGTCCGCCCCAGTGACGCATGATCATTCGCAACACGTTCATCCCATACGGGATCGGATCCAGACTGGAGGATTCTTCCCCGTAGTGGGTCGGAATGGGGATCTCCAGACAGGGGAAGCCGGCAAGGTGCCCCATGAGGATCATTTCCGCGTCGAAATTGAAGTTGTTCTGGAGGGACTCGAAGGGGATCCGTTCCAGGAGTGTCCTCGAATAGACCATGTAGCCGCTGTGGAATTCCGCGAGACGGGTGCCAAAGGCGAGGTTCTCAAGGCCGGTGAGGGCGCGGTTTGCGAGATATCGGGAAAGGGGCATGCCGCCCTCGCGCGCCCCGCCCGCCAGCATCCGGGAGCCTTGGACTAGATCTGCATCGCCTGCAAGAATGGGCCGAAGGAGATCGAGGACCCTCTCCGGGGCATATTGGCCATCGGCATGGACCACGGCAAATCCCTTGCAGCCGGCTTCCATTCCTGCCCTGAGGCCCGTTTTCTGGGCACCACCATAGCCGAGGTTGTTCTGGTGGTGAATCGCCCGGATCCAGGATTCCCCGGCAGCAATGGCATCGGCAACCTTACCGGTGTCTTCCGGGCACGCATCGTTGATGATAAAAAGGGTGCCTCCTTCGTTTCCGAAATCTTTCGGAATCCTGGACACCGTTTCCGCGAGGACTTTGCCTGCCCTGTAGGCTGGCATCACGATACACGAGGGACCGATCATGTTCGTTCGCGGAGAATTTCCCGGGAAATCAGGGAACAAAAAATCGCCCCCCTTTCGGAAGGGCGATTTTCACGTAGGAAACAGAAACGAAGTGAAAGATTCTCACCTGCGTTTTAGAAGGAGACGCTCATCGAAACGCCGCCATGGAGGACGTCCGACTGGGGAGCAATCCCGCCGACGATTCCATCCACCACCCAGGTGTCAGGAGCGCCGACATAGCCGATGTAAGGCGTCAGAGTCGTGCGGCAATTGAGGGTGATGGGAAGGGAGGCGTTCAGGTAGTAGTGATTCCAACCGCTCGGACCCCAGTAGCCATCGGAAAAGGCGACTCCGGCGCCGAGGACGAGGGCAACATCATCGGTGAGACCGAAGCTCTTCTCGGCACCGAGCTGTTGAAACCAACCCGAGGGGGCCACTCCCCCTCCACCGAATCCATAGGCGAGGGAATATTTCAGATCGACGAACCCGAGGCTCCGGGCGATTCCGAGTTGGGCCTCACCGTAGCCTCCGAGGGGGACCACGTTGGAACGGAACTCGGGGAAGATATAATGCACGTAGCCCAGATCCACGTCGAAACCGGCAAACGTGCCCAAGGCGGCGCGTGCATAGAGGTCGAGTTCATCGTAGCCGGCACCAACAAAGGAATCATTGATTCCGTTGAGGTACCAGGCACCCACGGTGATGGGGAGAGGGAGACCTTCGATGGTGTAATTCACATCGGTCCAGACGCTGTCACCCGCGAAAAGGACGCCGTTGAAGATGTAGCTCGTCTGGTAGCCGACGCTGATCTGACCACCCAGGTCCACACATTCTTCGATCGGGGTCTTGTCTATGGGAGCCTTGCCCCAGTCACCGGCATTGATGGCCGGTGACAGAAGGGAGAGGACGGTGAGGACTTGGATTGTTTTCATCTTGTGGCTTGCGAGATGGGACAGGGATGTTGGTCAGACTGATGGTGGTTCAACAAAGGGGGCTGATCGGGTCAGTTGCTCGGGTGCGGGAATCTCGGACTGTTCGTCGCAACCGCGATTGCTTTGCCACGAAGGCGGATCCGCGAAGTCGAAGTACCGTCCGTAATCGTGACCCGAGACGAGCGCTTTCCAGACCTCTTGGGAGTGAAGGTGGCGGTGAAAGTGGTGGATTCTCCGGGATCCAGGGAAGAACTCTTGGGATCGGAGACGCTGAAGTCACTCGAGTTCGAGTTGATGACACGTAGACCAGCTACCGGGAGGCTCCCCAGGTTGGTAATCTTGAGCCGCTGAGTGCGGCTGGAACGATTGACTTGGGTCGTGGGGAAACGCTTCGGTTTGTCCACATCGAGTCCGATAGAGTAGGGAATCACTTTGTAAGTGACAAAGTAAGGATAGATTCCGTCGGTGCTCGGGGCGGCAGCTCCCTCCTCAGGCTCGGAGTCGGCCGTACTCGGAGTGACCACGAAGGTTCCCGGGATGAAGAGAGAGAAGGGCACATCGCCGGTCACCACGGTGCCGCTACCTGCAATGGTGTCTCCCAAGTAGTAGGTTCCCGAGGAAAAATAACCGAGATACCACCCTCCGCTGAAATACACGTTATTGAGGGGATATTCGGTGACCATCGGTCCAACGAAGGCTTCCTCGGGACCCTCGGGCGCGCTGGTAAAGACACTCTCCGTAGTCATGGTCAGTTTCAGCCCTTCGGGAAGGGGGAAAACTCCGTAATCCGCGTTCGGGGGAAGAGCGGTGGAGGGATCGCCCGGCCGGAAATTCAAAATGGTCATGCTGCTCACGTTGTTCTGAAGATTCGCAGTTCCGCTCAGGGAGAACTGCACCGATCCATTCGCCAACTCGTTGACGGTGACGGTGAGATCGCCTGCCGGGGGAAGCAGCTGACCAAAGGAAGACGATGCCAGATTGAGGGCGCCTCCGAAGAGGAGGGCGACGAAAGCGGCGCGTAGGAGACGGGGCAGACGGGACTTCATGGCGGTTGGATGAGGGGGTTGCCTGGGTGACAACTGTTCAAGCTTACCGGATCTCTTCCTTGAGTAAAGGACGATTTGCGCCAATCTGACCGACGAAAATGTCCCCGATTCCTTATGAGAGTGGGGGAATTCTTCGGATTTCTCAGACCCCTTTGAAACGTTCCGCTCCATCCCTGTGTGTATCGATCCTGATCCTTGTATCGGTGGTCGTCATCGCGTTTCGGGCAGCTCCCTTCCTGGGATTCGTAGACTACGATGACCCGGTCGCGGTGCTTCGGCCGGAACTCAGGGGAGGATTGACCGGGGAGGCTTTGCGTTTTGCCTTTACGGAATCTCCCGCCCGGCTCTGGCACCCTCTCACTTTTCTCTCCCATGCCTGCGACTTTGAGCTTTTTGGGACCTGGGCGGGTGGCCACCACCTCTCTAGTGTTCTCTTTCACCTGGCGACTTCGATCCTTCTGTTGTTCTGGCTGAGAAGGGAAACCGGTGAAGGGGCAAAATCCCTCTGTGTGGCCGTCGTTTTCGCGGTTCACCCGCTTCGAGTGGAGTCCGTGGTCTGGATCTCGGAGAGGAAAGACGTGCTGTCGGTGTTTTTCATTCTTCTCACGCTTGTATTCTACTCTCTGTGGGCGAGGAAGGCCAAGGGGCGGAGGGCCCTCTGTTATTATGGTCTCGCGTTCCTTGCGGGTATCGGTGGCCTGCTTTCAAAACCCTCGCTCATGGTCCTTCCGGGAGTCCTCCTGCTTGCGGATTTCTGGCCACTGGCGAGGTTTCCTGTCGAAGACTGGAGGAAGGTGAAGGTCTGGTGGCAGAGAATCCGTGAAAAAGTTCCCTTCCTTTTCCTCGCTCTTGTTGCTGCCTTGGTGGCGTGGAGCACCTGGTCCGGGGAACAGCAATTTGCCGAGGCGGGAGGAATCGGGCTTTTCTCCCGGGTGGGGTTCGCCAGTCTCGCTTACCTCTCCTATTTGTGGAGGACGTTCGTCCCTCTGGACCTGGTCGCTTTCCAGTCCTATCCCTTGAACCTTTCACCGTTCCTTCTCGCAGGAGCTGTGGGAACGGTCTCGATCTTTACGGTGCTGGCAATGCGGAGCCGGGAATTACGTCCTTGGATCACGGTTGGCTGGCTCTGGTTTCTCGGAGCGATCCTCCCCGGCAGCGGATTCGTGACGATCTCGGACCACTTTGCGCCGGATCGATACACCTATCTGGCTCATGTCGGTTTCCTCGCTGGGCTCGTGTGGCTCCTTGGGGAGTTCGGCCGCAGGTCCAGGATTTCCGCTCGGGCAGGATCGATTGTCTTCATCGGGGTGGCTTTGTTTCTGACTCATCTTACCCATCGCCAGACCCTGACTTGGAAAGATAGCGAGTCTTTGTGGGGGCACGCACTGGAGGCGAAAGGCCCGAACTATCTCGTTATGAATCAGTTTGCCATGGCTCGTCTTTCTGGTGGGCGAACCGAGGAAGCTCTGAAAATGCTACGTGAAGCTGTCGACGCCTTTCCGGAGCAATCGGTCCCTAAGGTGAATCTGGCGATGGCACTGGCTCGTTCTGGTCAACTGGACAAGGCAATCTCGACTTTTCGATCTGCCGGAAGCGGGATCGTGGGTAAGGGAGCGCTTCGCCTGCAACTGATCCGTCTGTGTGCGGCAGCAGGAAAGAACGATCTTGCCGC
>JAGRPC010000175.1 GCA_020439925.1 Verrucomicrobiia bacterium
GGGGGGCGGCATGACGTCGGAGTCGTCCGATTCCAGATGAATCCTCGCGAGCACCTCGCTTACCTCCGGTTTTCCCGGAACGATGGGGGAAAGCCCCGATTTGCCGGGAACCAGGGCCTTTTCCGCGAGGTCGAGACGCAGTCCCCCCTTTCGTTCCTTCTCGTCGGGGCCGTGACAGTGGAAGCAGGCATCGGAAAGGATCGGTCGGATGTCGCGGTTGAAGCGCAGAGCCTCTTCCGCCCGCAGAGAACCTGCGATTCCCGGGAGAGCGAGGATCGCCAGGAAGCGAATCATGTTTTGCACGGGCGTCATTGGATTTCACCAGAGAATGACCGGAATTCGCCCGATGTTACATCCCGCATCGTCCGCAACCGCGCCAGTGAGAATCCAGGGAAGACAACCCCGTCAACATTTCCCTGCCCTTTCCCCGATTCGTGCTACAGTCCGCGCACTATGTTACAGGCAGGCATCGTCGGGCTCCCCAACGTGGGAAAATCCACTCTTTTCAACGCGGTCACTCGTACTCGAAAGGCGGAGGCGGCCAACTATCCCTTTTGCACGATCGACCCCAATGTCGGAGTGGTGACCGTGCCCGACGAACGCCTTGAGGTGCTCTCGAAGATGAGCGGATCGACCAAGATCATCCCGGCCGCCATCGAGTTCGTCGATATCGCCGGCCTTGTCGAAGGCGCCTCGACCGGTGCCGGGCTCGGGAACAAGTTCCTCGCCAACATCCGGGAGGTCGACGCCATCGTCCAGGTGGTTCGCTGCTTCGAGAATGACGACATCATCCACGAACTCGGTTCGGTGAACCCGCTCCGGGACATCGAAATCATCAACGCCGAACTCATTCTCGCGGACATGGCGACCCTGGAAAAGCGCCGCGCCTCCCGCGAAAAGAAGGCGAAGACCGGAGATGCCGAGGCAAAACGAGAAGTCGAACTGATCGATAAGCTCATGCCCCACCTCAACGAGGGCCTGCCTGCACTGACCCTGCCGCTTTCGGACGAAGAAAAGAAGACCCTGCGCGAGTTCTTTCTCCTCTCTTCGAAAAAGACCATCTTTGCCTGCAACGTCGCGGAGGGCGAACTGGGACCGACCACAGCCGATCCGGACAGCCATCCCATGGTGAAGCAGGTTCGGGAATACGCGGCCAAGACCTTTGGCGCCGAAGTTGTCGTGATCTCCGCCCGCATCGAGGAGGAGATGATCGATCTCTCGCCCGAGGAAGCCGCCGAGTTTCTCGCTGACATGGGAGTCAAGGATTCGGGTGTCTCCTCTCTCATCCGGGCCGTCTACCACCTTCTCGGCCTGCGCACGTATCTCACTACGGGTGAAAAGGAAACCCGGGCTTGGACCATCACCGAGGGCACCAAGGCCCCGGGAGCCGCCGGTGTGATTCATGGCGACTTCGAGCGCGGTTTCATTGCCGCGGAAATCGTGCACTACGACGATCTCGTGACGCTGGGATCCCACGCCAAAGCCCGGGAGGCCGGCAAACTGCGCATCGAGGGCAAGGAATATGTCATGAAAGACGGCGACATCGTGGAGTTCCGCTTCAACGTGTGAGGTTCTCCCCTGGGGTTCAATTCACCGGATTTCGCTAACCTGGATCGTCCGGAAGGCGCGTTCCAGATCGGCGAGCTCTTTCTCGGTCCATGGCGCCTCGAGTGGTTTGCGTGCCCGGATCGCGGCGACCGCCTTGAGGCCGGCCGCGGCGGTTGTTTTCGCCTCGGCCTGCTCCCCTCCAATGAACTGGGCTCGCGAAATCGTGCGGAGAAAGCGGGGGTTCAGGTTGCCGGAGGAGTCTGACTCCCCTTTCAAGAGAGGTTCGGCGATTTCGAGTGCCTTCCGGGGATTCCTCACACCGTCATCCGGACAATCAAGAAGCAACTGGGCCAGTTCGTTCCGAAGCAGATCACGGTCGGGGTTCAATTCCAGGCCCTGCTCGTAGCTTCCCACCGCCGCCGTCCAGTTCTTCCCGAGGAGCTGAGCCTGGGCCAGGGTCCGATACGCCTCCGCCTTGGTTTCGGGTTCCCGGGCATTGTCGATGCTGCGTTCCAGCCATTCCATGGCCCCGGAGAGATTCCCTTTCCGAACGAGCATGGCCCCCAGGCTCA
>JAGRPC010000176.1 GCA_020439925.1 Verrucomicrobiia bacterium
TGTCCGGGTAGAAGTAATTCTTCCGATCCCACTTCACGATCCCGGGTGTCTCGCATCCCAACAGTTGTCCCGCAAGAACCGTTCGTTCGATCGCTCCGGCGTTGAGCTTGGGCAAAGCTCCGGGCAAGCCCAGGCAGGTTGGACAGGTCAGGGTATTGGGCGGTTCGCCGAACCGGACGGCACAACCGCAGAACATCTTGCTTTCAGTCTTGAGCTGAACGTGGACTTCGAGACCGATGCTGACGAGATAGGTGGTGTCGGACATGGGGAGTTTCAGGTCGTTCGAAAGTCAGGGCCGGACCGGCAGCGCATTTCCCGGCGCAATCGGTTCGGACAATCCCGGCACGACGATATCATCTTCGTCAGGAATGACTTCCATGGGAGGAAGGGAAGCGACAAAGGCTTCGAGAACTTCGCGAAGGTCAAGCCGGTTGAGTTCGGATCGGAACGTGGGGTCGGCTCCCGCCTGTTGAATGGCAGGGGCAAGAACGAGGCCGATGCGATCATACCTGGCAAGTGAACTCGAGACCTCTCCGTCGGAGAGAAGCTTCGACCATTGGGGAGCTGAGGCAAGCTTTGCGCTGACGAGGTTCGAGCGCATGAAAGAGCCAAGATCCTGACCCTCCTGGGCGTTCACGAGGGCGGCGGCATGACGCGCGCTGCGCCGACTCACGGGATCCGTCAGATCGAGAAAAGGAGCGAGGAAGGGAACCGATTCCACGGCATTCCGCCAGGCAGCCGAGGCTGGATAGGGAGGAATTCTCCCTCCCATCTTGGCGATCCCGTCACGGGCCAGCGAATCGACGTAATTCAGTTCCTGCACCGTCCCGGCCGCCCGTAGAAAAGTGAAGAAGCAGAAGATCGCAACCAGGCTGGGTCCTATGGAAAGAATCCCTCCGGGCAGCCCATCGACGTAGCGGTGCAGAAAACTGTCGGGATTAAAGAGTCGCTTGAAGACGAAGGCCAGGCCGATCCGAATGACCAGGAAGATCAATACCGCCAGAGTTGCCGAGATCCCGGCGGAAGCCTTCCAGCCCAATCCCGCATCCAGGGTACTTTTGGCGAGGCGGGGCAGCCACTCGACCCCGACCATCAGGGTGGCCATTCCCGCCGCCGCGGCCATCCCCGAAGCGATCAGGCCTGCCACTCCCTTCTGCATCGCGAAGAGGAAACAGACGACCAGAAAAAAAGCGGCCAGAAAGACAGGCGAGTATTCGGTCATGGGCAGACGGTGCCGCCACCGCAGAGCGCGCGCTGCCGCAGCATGTGGTCGACGAGAACGAGGGCGGCCATGGCCTCGACCATGGGCACGGCGCGGGGAAGCACACAGGCGTCATGACGTCCGCGTCCCTTCAATTCTGTGTCTTCGAACGCGTTCGAGACGGTGTCCTGTTCCGTCATGATCGTGGCGGTGGGTTTGAAGGCGACCCGGAAGAATAGGTCTTCGCCGTTGCTGATCCCGCCCTGCACCCCGCCGGACCGGTTCGTCAACGTTCGCACGCGTCCCTCCTTCATCCGGAAGGCATCATTGTGCTCGCGCCCGGTCATCTCCGTGCCCGCAAAACCGGAACCGATCTCGAATCCCTTGGTGGCGGGTAGACTGAGCATCCCCTTGGCGAGGTCGGCCTCGAGCCGGTCGAAGACGGGCATGCCAAGCCCGACGGGCACGTTGCGAATGACGCAGGCCACGACCCCCCCGACCGAATTCCCTTCGCCCCTGACCCGCTTGATCAGGTCGATCATGGGCTCGACAAAATCGGGGTCTCCGGTGCGGACGATGTTCGATTCGATCATCTCCCGCGTGACCCTGGAGGTATCGACATTTGCCCGGAGGGCTCCAATCGACTCGACGTAGGGCAGGATCTCAAGTTCGGGGGCGAACTGCGCGGCAATCACCTTCTTGGCGATGGCAGCGGCTGCCACCCGGCCGATCGTTTCGCGGGCACTGGAACGGCCACCACCCTGCCAGTTACGGATGCCATACTTCGCCTGGTAGGTGTAATCGGCATGGGAGGGACGGAATTTTTCCGCCATCTCGGAATAGGCTTCAGGACGGTGATCCTGGTTGCGGACGAGCACGGCGATGGGCGTCCCCAGCGTCAGCCCTTCGAAGGTGCCGGAAAGGATCTCCGCCCGATCCGCCTCGTTGCGCGGCGTGGTCACTTCACTTTGACCGGGACGGCGACGATCGAGATCGACTTGGAGATCCGCCTCGCACAGAGGGATTCGCGGAGGGCACCCATCGACGACCACGCCGACTCCACCACCATGGGATTCCCCCCAGGTGGAAAGACGAAAGAGCTGGCCGAAGGAGGATCCCATGGAGACCGGGAATGAACGGGAATCAGGAGGACAGTCAACCGACTTCCTTCACGATGACCTCATGTCCCAGCCTCAACCCGAGAGGATTCGTCCACCTCATCGATTGAACCGGGCCACTTCCCGATCAACTTCACGCTTGTGGGCCTTTTCCTTGAGATCCTGACGCTTGTCGCGCTGGTCCTTTCCTTTCCCGACCCCGATTTCGAGTTTGACCCGGCGATTTTTCCAGTAGAGCCGCAGCGGAACGATGGTCATCCCCTGTTGTTCCGTGAGCATCGACAGCCTGCGTATTTCGCGCTTGTGAACGAGGAGGCGGCGGTGTCGCAGGGGCACGTGAAACTCGTGGCTGGCCTGTTCGAAAGGACGTATATCGCAGTTGTAGAGCCACAACTGTCCCTTGTCGACGCGGGCATAGGCTTCGCTCAGATTCACTTTCCCGGCCCGGATCGACTTCACCTCGGTGCCCTTCAACTCGATCCCGGCCTCGTAGGTATCCGAGATATGGTAGTCCCGTTTGGCCTTCCGGTTGGTGGCGATGTCGTTCATGAAAAAACCGTTCCGGCTCGGGAAGCGGAAGGAAAACTTACCCGCTTTCGCCAATGCCAGCGCTGAAAAATCAGGATTTTTTTGGTCTTCCCACCATTGCCTGGTGATCATGGAGTTCCAGATTCGGATCAGGACGCGTCGCAAAGAAAAAGAGCGCCAGCGAAGTCACACGATCCGAAGTGAAAACAAGACTCGATGGACCCTGACCCCCTCCGGGTCCAAAAAATAACCCTGGTGCCGCTTTCGCGGCACCAGGGCCCTCCTCCTTACAAGTGCGAGCGGGGCGGACTCCGGAGAATGCCTCCCTCGCTCTCACAAAGATCTTTTAAGGGAAAAAGCGGATCTCCCGCAAGAAAATTTGCTAATTTCTCGCAAAAGGCACCAATTCCTCATTCGAGAGAACGAATGCGAATGTTGCGCCAGGCCACGTCAAACGGTCCGGTGCCCTTCTTGATTCCATGAACCTGAAGGCCGATGTGGCCTTTGGGATGGGTCGCATAAATCCCTTCGTGGGTAAGGTCCGCAACGGCCTGACCGTTGATGAAGGTCTGAATCCTTGCCCCCTTTGCCACGACTCGGAACTTGTTCCATTCACCATTCTTGAGATGGGAATGGGAAGCTTCGGGTTTCTGCTGGGGCTCGGGAGAAAGCCAACCCAGTCCGGTCGCCTCGCCGTAAATGTAGCCAGCCTGCCCCGGCGAAGCCTCGATCTCTACCTGGGGACCGAAGAAACGCTGCAGGTCTGTCGCGGGTTTACCATCCTTGCCGGAGGAAGCCAGGTCAGCTTCGGTCTTTTCGCGCGAACGAATCTGGACGCCGGAGTTGAGTTGATCGTGGACCTTCACCTCGAATTCGAGCTCAAAGTCGCCAAACTGATCTTCGCTCAGGAGAAACGAGTTGGGACTGCCATCAACCGTTTCACCGTGGATCGTGCCATCCACGACAGTGTAGGAGGCGGTACCAAGAGAGGAATGTTTCCAGCCTTTCAGGGTTTTCCCGTCGAAAAGGGAGATCCACTCACCTTCGGCGGCGGCTAAAGGCATCGAAAGGGTGGCGAGAGCCACGGCGGCAAGGATGATGGGGTGGGTTTTCATGAAAAATAGGGAGACGAAGATACGGAGACCGTCTCCGCTCGTCCACCCCTCATTTGCGCCCGATCTCCCGCCTTGGGGCGGGAAACGAAAAATTGACCCCGACGACTTGATTCGCCGGGAATTCCAGATACGGTAGCCGCAACTCCGTGGTGTAACGGTAGCACAACAGATTTTGGTTCTGTTTGTCAAGGTTCGAATCCTTGCGGGGTTGTATTTCAATTGGGCGCTTCCGATCGCGGAAGCGCCCTTTTTTTGGCTCTGCAGGATATACCCGGTGGGTGGGTGATCCGTCTCTTCGAGGACGCCAGATTTTC
>JAGRPC010000177.1 GCA_020439925.1 Verrucomicrobiia bacterium
TCCGCCAGCTCGGATGGGAGCTTTTCCGCCTCTTTGCCCGGCGTCGCACCTACATCGGTTTCGGGGTGTTCCTCGCGGTGGAGATGCTCTTCTACTGGCTCTGGACGCGCGAGCGTTCGAGGGCCGGAATGGAGCGCTTCATCGAGCGCATCGCGGGGGGATTCGACGAGTATTTCTCGGCGCTGACGCTGGGGTTCCTCATCGTCACCTTCACGATGTTGCTGCTGGGGGTCGTCTTTGTCTCCCTCATCGCGGGCGACATCCTCGCGAAGGAGACGGAAGACGGCAACCTGCGCCTCCTCCTCGCCCGTCCCGTCTCGCGCTTCCGCCTCCTTCTCGTGAAATTCCTCTCCTGCCAGATCTACACCTCGACGCTCTTTCTGTTTGTCGGAGTCACCGCCTTCGCCGTCGGCGTGCTCGAGCGGGGTTGGGGAGGGGGCATGCTCGTCTGGACTCCGGAATTGCCTCGCGTCTCCCTTTTCACCTGGGATGAGGGTCTGTGGCGCTATTTCGTGGCGATCTTCGCTTTCTCCCTGATCTACCTCCCGGTCACGGGGATGGCCTTTTTCCTCGGGTGTTTCAAGATCAAGCCGGCGGCGGCCACCATTCTCACGGTGGCGATCTGCGTGGCCGACCGCGTTCTTTCTTCGATTCCGCTCCCCGTTTTCGATCCCTACCGGGATTATTTCATCACTTCGCGGATGTCGGCCTGGCTCTACCTGCTCCACCAGGAAGTCCCCTGGGCGCGTTTCGCTGAAGCCGCCGTCTGGCTCGTCGGATTCGGGTTGACGGGGTTTCTCGCCGGGTGGATCGCGTTCGAACGGAGGGACGTGAAGTCCTGACCCGGGGCGGGAGGGGAGGCCCCTGCCTCCAGATCTGCATGGATCGCTGCATCACCGAGACGAAAGCGGGGGTAGCGGCCTCGACTCCCTCGTGGGTGGAGTCCGCGGTGTCGGCGACGAGGGTCCACGAACAGCGCGGTTGGCGGGGAAAGTGAAACTCCCGGGTCTCGTGCCGGGCGTTGAAAAAGAACAGAAGCGAGTCGCAGGAACCGCCTCCGTTGACGAGCACGGCGAAGGAGCCCGGCTTCTCGGCCTCCCAGTCGACCGATTCCTTGGTCTTGCCGTCGGGACGGAGCCAGCAGATGTCGGGAAGCCCGTTTTCCTTGAGAGGCTGACCGTCGAAGAAAGAAGTCCTCCGCAGGATGGGAAACTCGCGCCGCAAGGCGAGCAGGCGTTTCACGAAACCGCGAAGGGCGCTTGCTTCCGGGGTTTCCTCCCAGCTGAGCCAGCTCAGTTCACTGTCCTGGCAATAGCTGTTGTTGTTGCCGCCTTGGGTGCGCAGCTTCTCGTCTCCGGCGAGTAGGAAAGGAACCCCCTGGGAACAGAAGAGGGTCGCAAGAAAATTTCGGACCTGGCGCTGCCGCAGGGCGAGGATGCCGGGGTCGTTCGTCTCTCCCTCGACTCCGTGGTTGAAGGAGATGTTGTGGGAGTCGCCGTCGGCGTTTTTTTCCCCGTTCGCGAAGTTGTGCTTGTGGTTGTAGCTGACGAGGTCCCGCAGGGTGAACCCGTCGTGCGAGGTGATCATGTTGACGCTCGCCGCCGGTGTGCGCCGGTTGTGCGCGAAGAGATCCTCGCTCCCGGTGATCCGTGCCGCGAACTCGCCGGAGACGCCCGGATCGCCGCGCCAGAAACGCCGTACCGTGTCCCGGTACTTTCCGTTCAATTCCGCCCAGTCGATCGGGAAATTGCCGATCTGGTAACCTCCGTAGCCGAGATCCCACGGTTCCGCGATCATCTTGACCCTCGAGAGCACGGGATCCTGATGCACCGCCTGGAAAAAGGTGGCCCGCCTGCTGTAGCCCTGCGAATCCCGCCCCAGCTCCACGGCGAGGTCGAAGCGGAACCCGTCCACATGCATTTCCTCGACCCAGTAGCGCAGGCTGTCCATGACGAGGCGCAGGGAGCGGGGATGGGAGATGTCCACGGAATTGCCGCAGCCGGTGAAATCGAGGTATTGTCCCGGGCGGGCGGGATCGGTGTGATAATAGGAACGGTTGTCGAAACCGCGGAGATGGCAGGTGGGGCCGTCCGGACCCGCCTCGCAGGTGTGATTGTAGACCACGTCGAGGATGACCTCGATCTGGGCCCGGTGCAGGGCCTTCACCATGTCGCGGAACTCGGTCACCGGATCGCTCGAGGCGGCGTAGCGGCACTCCGGAGCGAAAAAGGCGAGCGTGTTGTAGCCCCAATAGTTGACCAGTCCCCGTTCGAGAAGAAACCCGTCGTCGAGGTGCTGGTGGACCGGCATCAACTGCACGGCCGTGATACCGAGGTCGCGGAGATAGCCGGTGGAGGCCGGGTGGCCGAGTCCCGCATAGGTCCCCCGGAGTTCTTCCGGGACGGCGGGATTGAGCTTGGAGAAGCCCTTCACGTGCATCTCGCAGACGACCGTCTCGGTCATCGGGGTGAAAGGATGGGTGTCGTCTTCCCAATCGTAAAGGTCCGGGGTTGGAATGAAGGCGCGCGGGGCGTGGGCCGCGCTGTCGGTGCGTTCGCGGTCGCCGCTCTCGTCGCGCGTCCGGAGCGAGGGGTGGTGCCGCGTGGGGCCGGCGAGGCGGCGGGCGTAGGGATCGAGCAGGAGCTTGTGGGGATTGAAGAGCATGCCCGCGAGGCGATCCCAGGGGCCGTCGACCCGGAAGCCGTAGGTGCTTCCGGCCGGAAGATTTCCCACGCGCAGGTGCCAGGTGTCGCCGGAGCGGGTCGCCACGGGCAGGCGCACGGTTTCCTTGGAAGGATGATCTGGATCGAGAAAGAGGCAAAGTTCCACCGCCGAGGCCTGAGGGGCGTTCACGGCGAAATTGACCGAGCCGTCGCCTTCGAGGGTGGCTCCGAGAGGATGGGGAGATCCGGGGGAGACGTGAAAGGTTCTGGCAGAGGCGGTTCCTGAGTGGGGCATGATTCCCGGTTGGGGGTCTAGAGGAGAGAGGGAGGCAAGGTAACCGTTTCGGTGGCTCCCGCCACCCCGGCTGTTTCGAGAAATAGTGTCTGTCAGGGGGGCGAAAGCGCATTTTTCCTGCCAGATCCACCTTTGTCGGGCCAAATTCGGAAAAGTCTCTCCGAGAGGATATGGAAATTCCGCTTGTCACGATTCCGTGAGATTGCGACAACTAGAACCGCCTCCCATGCGCAAAACCCTCCTTTTGCTCCTCAGCTTGCTTCCGGGGACGCTGGTGCACGCCGTTCCTCCCGCGGCGCCGACCGGCGTCATAGCGTATGCCCCCAATCAGGATCGTGCCCACCTCTCTTGGATCGACAATGCGAACGACGAAACGTCGTATCTGATCGATATCTGGGTCGCCGACCCGCCCGATCCGGAGAATCCGGAGGCTCCACCGACCGGAACCTGGTCTCGGCTGGAGGTACTTCCCGAAAATTCGGAGGTCTACCGGGGGGGCACCGATTCTTCCGACGAGCAGGTCATCCGCTACCGCGTCGCCCCTTTCAAGACAGGTGAGGATGAACAAATGCTGAACTGGGAGGAGGCCGAGGTGACGAAACCAAGCGGTGTCCTCGATCTGCTCTATACCAATGGGAATACCAATGCCGAAGTCCCTGAAGGCAGTGAAGCTCGGGCCGGGGCCGCCTTCACTCTCCAACTCGAGGTCTACGGAGACACTCCAGACCAGTTCGTGGCTCAGGGCCTGCCCAACGGGGTGAACCTCGTGCCCTCGACCGGGGTGGTTTCGGGAGTGATCGCCGACGAAGGGGTCTATCGCTTCATCTACGGGGTCGAATTCGACGGGGGAAAACGTTTCGAGCAGGTCCATTACCTCCGGGTCCAGCCCGCTGCAGGCATCCCGGTGATCGCCAATCCTTCGTTTTCCCTTCCTGCCCAGGATGCGGGGGTGAATGGATTCCTTGATATCACCGGCCTCTTCCGTGATCCCTCCCGCCCCGATGGAGCCTGGTTCGACACATCGTTGGGATCCTTCATTGTCGCGCTCTTCGATCAGGCGACTCCGAAGACGGTGGACAATTTCCTCGACTACGTCACCAGCGATTCCTACAACGATTCCTACCTTCACCGGGCTCAGTCAGGGTTCGTGATTCAGGGGGGGGGAGCGGGGCCCGCCTTCACGAACGCCTCCCCGACGCAGTGGGCCAACATTCCCAAGATCCGCACGGTCCCGAACGAGGCCGGCATTTCCAACCGGCGCGGCACCATCGCGATGGCCAAGTCCGGCACGACCGACAGCGCCACTTCAGAATGGTTTGTCAGTGTCGGGGGCAACAATCCCCTCATTCTTGACCGTCAGGTAAGCGGCTTTACCGCCTTCGGGGAAGTCGTGGGATCGGATGGAATGGCGGTGGTCGATACTCTCAGCCAGCGACCCACCGGAAACTATTCCGGCCAGATCACGGGCACGACCGGGACGCTCTTGACCCAGATTCCGGTTCTGGACAACAGTGCCCCGTCCACTCCGGGACCGAACAGCCTCGTCCGCATTTTCTCCATCACGGAAGTCGAGCCCGTCAGCATTGTTGTGGCATCCAACAGCAATCCCTCGGTGATCCAGGCCGAGGTTTATGGCCAGGCGCTCTACCTCAATTCGCCGGGGCGGATCGGGACCTCGGACGTCACCCTTCGGGCCACTAACCTCGACGGTCTCTCGGTCGACTTTGTCCTTCCGGTCACGATCGACGATTTCACCACTCCGGGCGTCCAGTTGACTTCGATCAAGGGCACCCGCCCCCTCGGCATGCTCCTCGTCCGGGGCCGCGCCACCGACAACGGGTATCTCGGCAGCTGGCGTTATCGGGTCAACCGGGGACGCTGGCAAAAGGGAGGCAAACTTTCCGGGAAGTCCGCTAACCTCAAAAAGAAAATGGGCCCGTTTCGCCGGGGGGGGAACATCATCGAGATCGAGGTGATGGATCAGAAGGGCAATCGATCCGGGATCCTGAAGCAGCGCTTCAAGCTTGGCTGATCCTGGGAGACGTGCCGCGGTCTCACGGATGGGGTGGAAGAATCTCGTTCATGCGGGCGAGATCGAGGTCTTCCAGACTTTGCAGGACCTCAAGCGCTCCGGTGAAATTGAGATGGGCCGTGACGCGGTTCGGGACGATGATGCAGGGACATCCCGCCGCTTGAGCGGCGAGCAGCCCGTTGCGTGAATCTTCGAGGACGAGAGCTTCTCCAGGAGGGGCACCAAGCGCAGAAGCCGCCGCGAGAAAGAGATCCGGTTCGGGTTTGGGGGCCTTCACATCATCCAGGCACCGGGTCGTCTCGAACCTGCCCAGAAGGCCCAGCCGTTCGAGGTGACCCTCGACCCAGCTGCGCGGGGAACTCGAGGCGACGGCACAGGGGATTCCGAGAGCGGAAGCCTGTTCCATCAGGGCGACGACGCCGGGGAGGGGAGGAAGTTGCCTGACCCGATCAAGGGCGCTGCGCTCCCGCCAGAGATCGCGTTCGGGCCAGTCGATGGCCCGGCCGACCAGCATCTCCAGGTGCGATTTCGGGTCGAAGCGGTTGAAGTCGCTTCCAACGCAGGCAGCGTAGGTCTCGAGGGGCAGATCGTGGCCGTGGGCCTCGTAGTCGTCGCGCCAGGCTTGGTAGATCGGGTATTCGGTATCGAGGATCAGTCCGTCAAAGTCGAAAAGCAGGGCGCTGAGGGGCATGGGAGACGAACGGTGGTCGGGGCGTGCAGGATTCGACGTAGGAGTCAGCGTTCGCCACTCCCGCCACTTTTCCGAAGCGCTTTTTTCAGGATGCCCGCCTGTTCGCGGACCAGTTCGAGGAAACGGGCTGCGACAGACTTGAGTTCGCCGGTGTGGAGGGCACCCAGAGTCAGCGGCGGGAAATCACCGGGCAGGCGGATCTTCTTCACGCCGGCAGGCCAGGCGACTCCCGGGATATCGACGGCGACCCCGAACCCGAAACCCTTCGCTACGTAGTGGAGGATCAGCCCGAGTTCCGAGACTTCCATGGAGGGTTCCCACTTCAAGCCCGAGGCGAGGAGGCCGCGCTGGAAGAGCTGGGCCACGGGTTCGGCCTTCGGCAGTCCGATGAGCGGGTGAAGCAGTTGTCCCCCGCCTGCCGTGGCCGCGAGCGCCTCGAAGGAATCGACGGTGCAGGAGGTGGGAACCGCGAGGGCGAGGGGCAGATCGAGAAGTTTCACGGACTGGATCCCGGGTCCGATCTTCCGGTGAAGCACGGCAAGTGCAACGTCCGCCTCCTGCTTCCTGAGAGCGGCCTCGAGCTCGGGATTTGTGAGCTCGCGCAGGGTGAGCCTCAGGCCGGGGACCTCGCGTTGCAGGGCCTGGAGAACCTCCGGGAGATGGTTGCTCAAGGCGGCCGCGGAGGCGGCGAGACGGAGATGGGCCTTTTCCTCGCCGCGGAGGCGGGCGGTGATCTGCTCGATCCGGGAAAAGAAGGGATGAATGAAATCGTAGAGCTCTTCCCCGGCGGGGGTGAGAGCGAAGGGGCGGCGCTGAAACAGTTTTACCCCGAGGTAGTTTTCGAGCTGCAGGATCTGTCCACTCACGGCGGGTTGCTGGATCCCGTAGGGCATCTTGCGAACGGCCTCGGTGATGCCCTCGTGCTTGGCCACGTAGTAGAAGAGCTCGAGGTGGTGGACGTTCATTCCGGCGGCAGGCGAACCGACAGATAAGCGGAGGGAGGCTGCTCCGTAAACGGAAAAACGATTCCGTTTCCCGATTTCGGCCACCCTGCCCGGGAGATGTCCGGCTTCACCCTGTCTTTGAACCCTCTCGAGTGGAGGACTCGACCCTCTTCAGTGCGTGCAGCACATGGGTCCGTCGAGAGTTTCGAGCCGGCGGAACCAGAGGAATTTCCGCTGCCAGAGAGGGAGGGGAGTGAATGCCTCCTCATCTCCGTAGATGGAACCATCCTTTCGGCCGAGGGAGGCTTCTTTCCCTTGGCGGAGATAGGTCACCTCGAAATCGCCCTCGTGTTCGCTGACGAGGCGGCGGAATTCGAACCAGGGAAGGATGCGGTGTCCGAGATTGGCGAACTGCTGGATTCCGTTCGGCTTTTGAGTGGGGCCGAGAATGTCCGGAGCGGAGGTCAGCACCTCGACCATGTCGTCCTGCAAATGGAAGAGATCGATGCGCTTGAGGAAGAAATGGTTGCCCTGGCCTTCCGAGCGGAGATTGCTGTACATCGAGAAAGAGGTCTGTGTGCGCCCGCCGAGCCAGGGCCAGAGGCCGTTGAGAAGCACCGGAATGAGCCCGGTCCAGGCGAGAGTCGAGGTAGCGCGGAAGGGGAGGGAACTCGGAACTCCCCTGGCACGCCACCCGGCAATGAGATAGCTGGCTCCGATCCAGAGTCCCCAGGCGAAGAACGCGAAAAAGCTGATGCGGTTCGCGGTCCAGAACACTTCGTAGCTCCGCGCGATGGTGAGATAGAGCGTTCCCTGGGTGATGAGCACGGCAAAGAAGCCACCGACGACAAGCGCACGGGCGCGCCGCCGTCCCCTCGGCACATCGCCCTTTCCGAGCCAGTCGAGTTGTCGATCCCAAAGGGCCTGCATCTTGGTTCCCCATTCGATCGGCAGGAAGAGCACGAGGATCGCGAGGATGAGCGTGGTGAAGCTGTAGATGCCCGCCGCCGGGTGAATCGAGAGCCAGAGGTGGAACACGACGGCAGCGACAAACCCGATGAAGCGGGTTTTCCGAAGGTAGAGGAGGATGGGTATGCCGAGTTCGAAGACCAGCGATCCGACCGCTGCGGCCATCAGGGTCCACGGCGCGGTGGGAATGAGGCCTCCGAAATAGCGGGCGATCTCCACGTGCAGCTTGGCGGCACAGGAGACTTCGGGATTGAAGTAGTCCCAGTTCAGTTTCTGGATCACGGCCCAGACATACATGATGAGGACCGCGGCGCGCATCACCGGAGCGAGGCGGCGGTAGTAGTCCTCGCCACTCTCTATCGTTGGAGTCGGGAAGAGTACCCGCCAGAGCGCGAAAAGAAGAAAGAGGGTCGTTGCCGCGCCGAGGAGGTATCCCTGGGGAAACACCGGCAGGAAAAAGTAGGCCGCCTTGGCGAGCGAGGCGATTCCGAGAAGGACGAGGCCTTTTTTCCAGGCTCCGCCAACCCGGTTCAGTTCCCCCCTTCCGGCGCCCTTGAGAAAAAACCCCGCGGCGGCGAGAAGCATGATGAGATGCAGCATGCCCTCGTAGAGGATGTGGTTGGGCACGAAGGGAAGTTTGTCCCACAGCTGGATGAGGGATGCCACCGCGTGGATCGTGAAGCGCATGACACACTCGGGGCGGTAGATCACGGCGATGGCGGCAAGCACGAGGACCCAGCCTTCCCAGGTTTCCGTCCAGAAGGTGAAGGCAAGCTGGTGAATCAGCGACGAGATCGCCCAGATCAGGGCAAAGGTCGCGAAAGGCCGGTAGGGGGTGCGGGAGGCGGCGTCGGCGGAAGGAGTCATGGAGAGCGCTTGACGTTTCGTGGCGAGCGGGAATTTCAGCAAGCGGAACCGCAATATATTCAATGTGTATCGCAAAATATGCGCGGTATCAGGTCGTGCGGAACTTCCTCGACATAAAGGGTTCCGGCCTGTCGGCATCCCTCCTTCGGGAGCTTGCCGGTTTCGCGACAGAGTTCCATCGAGACGACCTCGCCCGGATCGGGAAACTCCCCGAATTCATAGCCGATGCGGGCCGCCTCGGTCATGAGGTCATACCAGACCGGGACGGCGATGCGGCCGCCGTAGGCGTTGTCCATGATCTTGGCCGGTTGGTCGAGGCCGATCCAGACGCCGCAGCTGAGCCGACTCGTGTAGCCGACGAACCAGGCGTCTTCGAAGTCGTTGGTGGTGCCGGTCTTGCCTCCCGCAGGAGCCGCGAAACCCATCTGCCGGAGGCCCGCACCGGTGCCTCCGTCGGCGACGACTTTTTTCAGGAGCTTCGAGGTGAGCCAGGCCGCCCCGGGAGAGAGAACTCGGTAATTGGCATCCTCATGCTGGTAGAGAAGGGTTCCGTCGCGATCCGTAACGGACTCGATAAAGTAGGGACGGTGCCGGATCCCTCCGGTGGCAAAGGCACTGTAGGCACTGGTGACATCGCGGACATTGGCGCCGACCGTTCCGATGTAGAGTGGCGGGGTGGGTTCGGCACGCTCGAGTTCGCCGAGTCCGGCGTGTTCCATCATCGCGAGAACGCTTTCGATGCCGGCCCATTCGCCGACTCTGGCGGTCATGGTGTTGCGCGATTGAATCAGCCCGGTTTCCACCGGCATCAGTCCGCCATAAATCCCGTCGGAATTCTGTGGATTCCAACCGATCCGGTCCCAGGCGATCTCGCCCGGAGCGATCGCCGCGTCACTCACGAGCATGCCGGGGAAGAGTCCTCGCTCGAAGGCAGTTCCGTAGACGAGCGGCTTGAATACCGAGCCCATGGGTCGTTGCGACATGGTGGCCCGGTTGAACTCGCTGTGGGAGAAATTGCGACCTCCCACGAGAGCGCGGATCGCTCCGGAGTAGTTCTCGAGCACCACCGTTGCGGCCTGGAGATAGTCGGGATCCCCTTCGCGATGGGCGGCCATGAGCGGGTGTGCATAGCCCGGGGCCTGCTCCAGTCCGGCGAGCCGCTGCTCCACTGCAATTTCGGCCGAACTCTGCAGGCGGAGATCGAAGGTCGTCTGGATGGTCAGGCCGCCAACGCCGACGAGGGACGGAAAACGCTCGCGAATCTCCTCCTCGACGAGACGGAGAAGATAGGTCTGCTGGGAGATCTTCGATTCCGTGCGGAGCATCTCCATCCAGCGCTCCTGCGGTAATACCTGCGGGCGGGTCTGCGAGAGACGTTCGGCCTCCTCGTCGCTGATCAGTCCCTCGTCGGCCATGCGGTGCAGGGTGCTGCTCATTTCCCGCACGGCGGCATCGTAGTGTCGAAAGGGCGAGAATCCGTTGGGAGCCCGGATTACCCCGGCGATCATGGCGGCCTCGGGGAGGGTCAGCTCCGAGGCGTGCTTTCCGAAGTAGCCGCGCGCCGCCTGCTCGATGCCGTTCATTCCGGTCCCGAGGAAGACGCGGTTGACATAGTGAGTCAGGATTTCCTCCTTGCTGTAGTGATTCTCGATACGCCGGGCGATGGCCATTTCGAGGAGCTTACGCTGCATGGTGCGCCCGGTGAGACCGAAGGTCATGCGGGTGAGCTGCATCGTCAGGGTGCTGCCCCCCTGAACGGTCCGTTTTTCGCGGAAATTTCGCAACCAGGCGCGAAGGAGACCGCGGTGGTCGATCCCGTGGTGCTGATAAAAGCGTGAATCCTCGCGGGCGACGAGCGCCTTGAGAAAATGGGGCGAGATTTCCTCCAGCGGGAGGGGCGTGCCGACGTTTTCCCCGTGGAGATAGCCGATCTGGGCACCGGTGGCGTCGAACACGGTCGACTCGATGGGAAGCCGTCCGACCGCGAGAATGTCATACCGTGCCGCCTGGCGATCGTAATTGAAGAGGATCAAGGCGGCCACGAGGAGGGCCCCGCAGGAGGCGGCGAGGACGATCACGAGAAGGAATCGCGCCAGGGGGTGCGCGAGGAAGCGCCTCCAGCGACCCGGGGGCGGCTCTTCCCGCTGTTTCCGGGGCGGGACGATCCGTTTGCGCGAACCTTTGGCGGGACGTGTCATCGGGCGGAGGGAAGGGGCTCGGTCCGCGGCACCGCCGGTCAGGTCATGGCGAGGATAAGCCGCACGGAATCGACACGGAGGGGAGTTTCGGCCAGATAGCGTGCCAGTTCGGTCTGCGCTTCGGCGACGAGCGTGATTTCCTCTTCCCGCACGGGGTGGTCCATGCCGCGGAGGCGTTCGAGCCGCTCGATCTCCTCGCCGAGGGCTTCGTTCATGCGTTCGATCGCGGCTTCGCGGATTTCCCTGGCGACGACTTCCGACTCCTGCTGCGCGACCTCGAGGAGAGGCGGCACGGTGGCGCGAAGGGCGCGGGACTTCTCCCTGAGGAAAGTGGAGGGACCCGGGCGGCCGTCGCGGCGGATGCGCTCGAGATCGAAGTCGGCGGTGCGGTTGCGTCCCTTCTGGTCAACGATGGTCCGGATCGGCTTCGAAGGGAGGAAGCGCTCGGCATGGAGCCGCTCGGGGGCGATGCACTCGAGAACGCAGACGGTCTCGACCATGAGGAGCTGCTCTCCGGCATTTTCCAGACGGAAGAACGCGGCGTTGCCGTGGTCGGTGGAGACGAGGCTCTCGAGGGTGCCGGTCACGAGAGGGTGGTCCTGGGTTAGGAAGGTGAGGTCCTCCCGGGCGAGGGCGAGGTCGCGGTCGAAGGTGACGGAGAGCCCCTCCTCGGGCAGGCCGGGGAAGGTGTCGGCGGAAAAGAGATGCTCGGGCGTGAGCACGTAGCTGCGGTCCCCGAGATCGTTCACGGTGACGCCGAAGTGGTCGAAAACCTTGAGCATGAGCTGCTCGAGGCGGTTGTCCTCGTCGAGATCCTCGATCTGGGAGACGAGCGCCTGTCCCTGGTCTCGATCGAAGGAACTCATCTCGAGGAGATGATCACGGCCCGACTCGAGCTCCGCATCGAGTTTTTTCTTGAAGGCCCGGGTCTTGTTGAGGAAACCCGCAAGCGCAGACTCCCGGTCGACGGGATCCGCTTCTGAAAGCCTGGCGATTTCGCCCTCGAATTCGCGATGGATCGTGCCGGCGCCGTGCAGGGTGTGCTCGAAGGCCGCGAGACCTCGGTGATACCAGAGCGCCTTGAGTTCCTCTTCGGTGCCCTCAACAAAGGGAACGTGAATATGGATGTCGGCGGTTTGCCCGATGCGGTCGAGGCGGCCGATACGTTGCTCGAGCAGGCCCGGGTCGCCGGGGAGATCGAAAAGGACGAGATGGTGGGCGAACTGGAAATTGCGCCCTTCCGACCCAATCTCTGAGCAGATGAGAAGGCGGGCACCGTCCTCGTCGGCGAACCAGGCGGCATTCTTGTCCCGCTGGATCAGGCTGAGCCCTTCGTGGAAGACGGCGGCCTGCGCGCTGATTCGTTCCCGAAGGCCCGCCTCGATCGCCTCGACCGTTTCGCGCGCGTGGGTGATAAGGAGGAACTTCTCCTCGGCGTGTTTTTTGAGGAGGTCGGCGAGCCAGTCGAGCTTCGCCTTGAACGATTCTTCCTCGTTGCAGGAGAGCGGGGCGAGGTGGGCGACCCGTTGCGGAAAGGTGTCGAGGACGAGACGGCGGTTGCGGAAGAGGACGCGCCCCGGGCCGTGCAGGTCGATGAGGGCGATGCAGGCGGCCTCGCGGCGGGCGGGAGTGGGATCTTCCTTGAGTCGCTCGGCGGTCTCCTTGCCGAGGAGGGTGGCGATGGATTTCAGATCCGCCGCCTTGAGTTTTTCCTCCCCGCGGAGGCGATCCGCCAGTTCGGAAATGGCCCGGTATTTCTCGGACTCGCGGACAAACTCGTCGAGATCGGAAAAACGCGCCGGGTCGAGGAGGCGAAGGCGGGCGAAGTGTCCCTCGCGCCCGAGCTGTTCCGGCGTCGCGGTGAGGAGAAGAAGGCCGGAGGATTCCCTGGCGATCGCCTCGACGGCGTCGTATTCGGGGCTGGAAGACTCGAGGCTCCACTCGAGGTGGTGGGCTTCGTCGACGATCACGAGGTCCCACGAGCCTTCCGCGGCCTGGACGGCACGCTGCGGATGGGAGGCGATCCAGGAGGTTGCGCAGAGGATGAACTGGTCGTCGAAGAAGGGATTGGTCGATTTCCCGGGGGAGGCATCGTCCGGGGCTTGGCCAGGATTCGCGGCTCCCGCCTCGATCGAGAGGGCGCGTTCTTCGTCGTAGATGGCGAAGGAGAGTGAGAAGCGCCGATAGAGCTCGACGAACCACTGGTTGACGAGGGCGTCCGGCACGAGAATGAGGACCCGGGAGGCCCGGCCGCAGAGGTGGAGGCGATGGAGAATGAGACAGGCCTCGATGGTTTTGCCGAGACCGACTTCATCGGCAAGGAGAACGCGCGGCGCGGCGCGGTTGGCGACTTCCTCCGCGATGAAAAGCTGATGCGGAATGAGAGAGACACGTCCACCGACGAGACCCCTGACTTCGCTGGCACGGGCCTCGTGCTGGGCGCGGATCGCCGATTGCCGAAGCGCCCACAGGCGTGGGTCGTCGCTCACGCCGGAGAGGAGGCGCTGCTCCGGTCGCTGCACGTTCATCGTGTCTGAGAGCTGACTTTCGGGTAGTTCGCGCCCCTCGCCGTCAATGTAGACGAGGCGTTTCTCCTCTTCGCGGACGTCGGCGACGAGAAAGGCCGCTCCCGACTGGTCTCGCACCGTGTCTCCAGGCTCGAAGGCGACACGTCGGAGTGGCGCGTTGCGGGCCGCATAGGTCAGGGTTTCGCCCACGGCGGGAAAGAAGGCCTTCACCTGGGTGTGATCACAGGAGAGGATAAGGGCCAGGCCGAATTCCGCCTGAGTCTCACTGATCCAGCGCTGCCCCGGGGCAAAAAGCGTCGGGTCGGCGGTATCCGTCTGGTAGCGCGTGGCTTTCATGAAACGAAAAGGGGGAGAAGGGTAGCGCGTTTCGTCGAATGTGCCACCCTTCGCAAGGCAAAAATCTCCTCTTGCCTTCCCCGCTGCCTTCGCGGGACGACCATTTTGTCAGGGTCTTGCGTCGTTCCTCATGAAATTCGAGGCCCGGTCTTCCATCCACGAATAGAAGGGATTCCAGCGCAGGCGCAGCTGGTCCACCGGCGAAATGCGCATGACTCCCTTTTCCCCGCGCAGAACGACGTTTCCGATCTGGAAGGCGGCCTTTTCTTCGTCCGGCCCGATCCCGTTCCCGTAAATCGGATCGTCGGGAGGAAAGGGTAGCGCGACATGCGAAAGCGAGTAGACCCCTCGGGGCCACGCCAGTCCCGGATCGGAGAACTCCGCCTTCGTTTCGATTTGCGGGAGATGGATCACTTCCAGGTCAAGATGGTGCTCGTCCCGGTTTTTCAGGACCGTCAGTGAAAAGGGCTTCTTCGAAGCCTTGATGAGCTGTTCGAGGTGCTCTTCCGGATCCTTGGCGAGGAAGGATTCGATGATCCCGGTGCGGTTCAGGTCGAAGAGCACGAGTTCGTGATGCTCGCCGGGCAGGCGGGAGAAAAGCCCCTCGATCAGGGCCGGTGTCGACACCGTCGCATCGACAACCGATTGGAACGCGAGCACCGGAGGGAAGGAAGCGAGACGTTCCTCGCCGTCGAGTCGATCGAGGTGCCTCCCGATCTCGGCGGTGAGCCGGTAGACCTGGTCCCCCGCGTTCACCGCGAAAGAATTGTATTTGTAGGGATCATATTCGGCGGAGATCGAATTCCACGCCAGCTTTTCGAGCCCGAGCCAGTGGCCGATCCGGCCCTGCCAGACGGCGAAGGCGGCCGCCGGCGTGACCCCGATCGCGGGCGAGACGAGGACAATGCCGGAGACCTTCGGCAACGGCCCGTTCTCGAGGCATTCGAGGGCGTAGAGGACGGCGAGGGCGCCGCCATTCGAGTAACCTGCGAGGTAGAGTGGCCGATCGCCGATCTCTTCGTGGAGATGGATCATCGCCAGGCGCACCGCCGCCTCCATGTCCTCGCGTTTGAACTCGATCAATCCGGAAGGAGCGGTGCCGTGACCGGGGAGACGGAGACCGATGATGTGAGCTCCTTCGCTCCTCAGTCGC
>JAGRPC010000178.1 GCA_020439925.1 Verrucomicrobiia bacterium
GCATCCGAGCACAGGCAGGGTCGGTTTCCTCGGGACGACCTTGCCCAGACCCGAAAGGGCAGTTTTGAGACGGTTCAGGGTGAGCGTGACAGAAGGGTAGGATTTCATGATGGTATGGGAGTGAGAGATGGATGGTGAGAGTGTGAAAGAGAACGGAGCCTGGGAGACGGGTCGAACGTCTCGCAGGCTCCGGAGTATCTGGTGTGGGGTTCAGTGCGCGGGTGGAGGCAGGGTGGTGGCCTTGAGGACGAGAATCGTCTCCACGAGGATGAGGAACATCGCGAGGTCGATCATGACTGAGTCCCTCCCCTCCATTTCCGGCACTGGGTGTAGTAGTCGCAGTAGGAACAGTGCAGACCGGGGGAAGGCACATAGTCCTCCCGTTCGATCCCCTGCACGTAACTTTCCATGATCCTGACCAGTCTCCGGATCTGGTCCGGCTGCATCGGGGCCATGGGTGTGACGACGAGCTTGGGTTCCTTCGTTTTGACCAGGTGGTGCAGTTCGAAGCCGGATTCCGTCGCGCCGGTGGCCTCCCGGTAAAGGAGGGCGTAGCAGGCGAGCTGGATTTCGTTCTGGTGGGTGGCCATGCCGGCGTCTGGAGAACGGGCGCTGGTCTTGAAGTCCACGATCTTTCCCCCTGCCCTGACGAGGTCGATGATGCCGAGGAGCGGAGGGAGCCCATGGGCATCGAGGTCACGCTCGACGCGGACCTCGACAGCCTCTGGTTTCTCCTCCTGGGGTATGGGTGTGTGGGTGAGGTAGTGCCTGAGTGTGTTCAGGGCACTCTCCCGTTCCTTGCTCTCCTCTTCCGGGGAGTTCCAGACCATGCCCTCTTCCTCGCAATGGCGGGTCCAGTTCTCGGCAAATGCCAGCTCCATGCCTTCGCGGGAACTGTCCCCTCCCCTCCAGCGAGCGAGGTTCCAGGCCTGCAGCACCGCATGGACCACCTTTCCCACCAGCAAGGCGGGAGAGGTCGTGGTGGGGATCTGCTCGATGTAGCGGAAATACCACTGGAGCCGGCAGGTGTGGAAGGTCTTCAGGCGCGAGGCACTGAGATACTCCAGGGGATCCTTTGGATCGGGTGCCTGTGACAATGGCAGGGGGAGGAGGTTGGTGAAGTTCATCGCTTCGCTCCTTTCCGTCCGTGCCCGTTGTTCTGCCGCCCGTTGTCCTTGCCGGTCAGTTCGATGAGTTCGGCAATGAGACCGGAGGCCTGCAGCTTGTTGAGTTGTCTTACTCCCGCGCCAAAGCGATCGAGGGAGGTCTCCTCGACGCTGTCGCGGTCGAGATCGTTCTCGGTGACGAGCCGGAGGATGAGTTCCTTCTGCTTGTCCGAACAGGCCCAACGGACTTCATGCCCGTTGCTGTGGGTTGCCCCCTTGCGGTGCCCGTTCGTGGTGGTGACCGGGGACAGGTTCCGGAGCCCGTATTCGTCACCGGGGACGAAGCCGGTGTCCTGGATCTCTCGATCGACCGCGTCCTGGAGGAGACGGTAGATGCGGGAAGCCTCGCCTTCGACCTGGGAGAGGTCGGTCAGTTCGGTCTCCACGGAAACGCTGAATTGGTGGGAGCTGTAGCCCGGCAGTCCGAGCCGCTTGGCATAATTGCCGGTGAGTTTGATAGCCATGTCGTGATGTTCCTTTCTGGTGGGGTTGTCTTGGGTGTGGGGTAAAAGGCAAAGGGCCGGACCCTGCCGTGACGACAGAGACCAGCCCCATGGGTGTGCTCGCGGTGGGTGTGAGGGGAACTCGGCTACTTCAGTAGCTCAGTGAATTCCTTCTGGACCCGCCGCTGTCGCTTGTTCTCGATCATCGCTGCGGAGACCCCGCCGAAGATGGCCCCGGCGGCTCCCATGGCGACGACGACGGGCCAGCTCACGGCGGTGGTCGTGCCGATGGTGAGGAGACCGAGGAGTTTGACCGGGGTGGAGGCCAGGGCGAGTCCCGAGGTGATCGATGCCGCCGAGGCGAGCAATCCACCCCGGGAGGCTCCCTCGATCGCTTCGGTGGCGATCCGTTCGTCATCGGGGTTCATGCGAAATCGAAGTGGGCCCGGAATTCCTTCTGGA
The DNA here is from genome assembly GCA_020439925.1 of Verrucomicrobiia bacterium. GTDB lineage: Bacteria > Verrucomicrobiota > Verrucomicrobiia > Verrucomicrobiales > DEV007 > Arctic95D-9. Next base: position 2,072 of record JAGRPC010000178.1, read on the forward strand.
TGATGCGTCGCACTTCCTCCTCGACGGAATCCGCGTTGAGGTCCCGGTGGAGTCCGAAAAGGCCTCCCGCGACCAGACCGGGAATGCCGGCGGGAAAACCCGTGAGGGCGTCGAGGACCTGTCCCAGGCAACACCCTGCCGCCGCATAGACGACGGTTCTGGGATAGTTGAGGGCGAGATCGTCGAGACGACGGACCACGCTGCGGAGAAATCCCCCTCGTTGGGAGGGACAGAGATGCCGAGCAAGGTCCAGCAGTTGTTTCTTGAGAGTGATGGGGATCATTGGGTGGGTGTTGGTATCTTGGGTTCGAGGTTTTCACCCGGACGCAAAAAGGCCCGGCTCCCCTCCAGGGAACCGGGCCAATGACCGTTCGGGTGTTGTGGGTGGGTTCGGATCAGGCGGGACGCCGATCCCGTCTCCGCGGGTCGGACAGTTCGGGCCAGTCTCGCGACGCCAGTGTCCAGCCCGGAGTGCCCTGCAGGGACTCCGAGAGAAGACGGTCCACAAGCCGGGTCATCGGGATACGATGACGCCTCGCCTCATGGAAGAGCGCCGCGACGACGGGTCGCGAGATGACCGGCACATAGTGGGTAGGTCGTGCCATACTTGTTTGTATAACACGGAAAGGGCACCGGTTGCATGCTGGCCAGATACCCCCTCTTCTTCAGGGTGAAGTTTCCGAAATTGTCTTCACCACCTTGCCACTGGCGTTGATGAATTCAATGACCCCGCCATCGTGGCTGACCTTGAAGCGCATCCGAACCTTCTCATTGCCATCCAGCAGTTCGATGCGGCCACCATCGTTGTAGCCCATGATCTTCGCACGCTTGCTTCCCTCGAAGAACAGCAGGAGATTCGAAGCCGGGAAGCCGTTGTCCTGCACATATGCCCAGAGCCCGTGTTTCATCGATCCAGGCGACCTGACATACAGCCCCGGGCCGTAGATGCCTGTGGTAAGTTCTACATGACCCCGCGGCTGCTTTCGCGTGAGGATCAGAGCACCGCCAGGGCGACCGTTCGAGTGGGTCACCGCCTCCACGGAGCCCTCCTGTTCGTTTTCGTCGCGAACCTTGAGGCGCTCCGCTCGCACCTTTCGGAACACCACCTCCTCGGAATCATCAGGAGGCAGGTTCGCAGGCCTCGTCGTGGAAGTCCCGCCCAATCCTCGGGACGTTTGGCAGGCCGACATCGACAGGGCCAGCAGGGCAACACCCAGAGCAACCGCAAGCAAGGGAGCCTTCAGTGCAACCGTAGGGGGTGTGATGTCTTCAGCAACCGTCACCGAAGTTCCCTCCACATAAGCAGCCACCGGAAAGAACACCGCCTTGCCATTTCGTCCCTTTGCCTTCGTGTTCTTCCTCATGAACGCGATCTATACAAGGCCAGACGGACTGTCCAGCAGAATAAGAAAAGAGGGTGCAGGAATCGAACGCCCTGCACCCTCTTCTCATCCGTCGGAATGGAACCAAAGGGACTCGCTACCTTCACCTCCCTATTCCATTCCCACAAGGGTTTCAGCCAGCGCCGCAGCAAACACAGCCGCCAGCTCCGCCTTGGGTAACCCCGTTCGATCGGCCAGCCATGCCAGAGCCTCTCCCCTCCCCGTAACCGGGGTGGAGGGTGCGGGCCCACATGTGGTCACCGGGATATCCGTCGATGGGAATGACGAAGGGTTCGAGCCCTCCCGACTTTCCGCCTTCTCGTTCAGGTGCCACAGCTGGGTCAAGCAGTTCTTCCCGATGTCGATCTGAGCCAGCAAGGTCGTGCCGCAGAGCTGGAACTCCCGGTGTTCCTGGCTGGCATCGAAGTAATCTTGCCTTCCATCGGCCGGGATCTTTGCGTTGGCGTCGGCTGCGGAGATCTTCTGTGCGGCTCGTATGGCCCCGCGAAGCGTATCTTTCCACACCAGGTTGAATCGTGCCTCGGCATCATAATCAGAGAAGTTTCTACGATCCTTCCAGTCATGTCCGAACACGGAATTCGGCCCTGTTCTTGCCCAGTAGCGCTTTATTGATTTGCTTACCTTCATCTGCGTTGTCATTTTCTTTACTCGGAACTTGTTGTTCTGTTTGTGGTTAATTTTGCGAATACTCTACAAGTATTACCAATCTCGTAGTAAATATAGACGGTTTTTCCAACGAGTACAAGGGCACTTCGCAAACTTTTCGTAGTTTTTTCTTTTTACGCACTTGGAGTCCCGCTCACTCCTATCCCCTTCTGTCTGTAGCCAGACTCCGGATGCCCTAGCACCCTCGAGAGCACCGGTCAGAACCCCACACGCAGAGTATACGGACATTACCAGGGAGGTGCAGCTGCCTATGGAAAGCATGAGGGTGCCAACACCAAATATGATGCAATCATTGCACCCATACAGGAAGACTCACACACGTTCCGGGAACTGAAAAGTGAGCAGGATCCTCGAACCCACCTGGATTACTGGCTCTTCACCGGTGTTTTGAAAACACGCACACTTTCGGTTGTACCACCGTGGAAACCGCGCAAGCAAATGTAACCACCCGGGCGTACGGGTCTGCCTTTTCGCATTTGCCATTCGTAACAGTTTTGTACCCAGTGATACAATCCACATGCCTGTATTCCGGGTGAACGTTCGGAGACGAGTTCCTTATATAGAAGTTGTTCAAAAGTGCTTTTTCCTTCTCCCCAGCATACAAAGTACTTCCCTGTTCGCATGAGAAGTTCAAACATGAGATTGCATCCTACTGAGACAGCCGTGCTTGCTGACCTTCCCTCGCAGTCAAACTCTGTATCCTGAGCATAACACCCATAGATTGAACAGACAGTCTCATACTGGGGAGAGCAGGAGAAGATTGTACTTGATCAAGAGGCATGAAATAGTCTGCTTGAGAATTCTTTTCCAGGTATTTCTTTTTTTGTTCGTGCTTGCTCACTCACTCCCTCCTTGCGGTCGGTTCGCTCGCAAGCGGGGTGGTAGGTTCTCAGTGCAGATGAATGTTTTACGCACAAATGAGTTTTCATCATGCTTTCACTACCCCGCATGTAGCACTGCAGTGCAATACCGGAAGTATGAAGTATACTAACAGTACGGTTCCCCCTACATAGGTGGTTTTACACCAATCTCAAAAAGCCTTATGGATCAAGGCCTGCAGAACAGGACTGCTGTCTTACCAAGGTAGATAAGGGACGTTTTGTTACCTTTTTCGCCCTGCTCTTCGAGAGGTACGCATAGCTTCTCCAATGTACCTCCAGGGAAGGCTGCTTCCATCCTTTCGAAGAAATCTTCCACTAACCTGATTCTCGGGATAGTCCCGGCTGTGTAGGTGGAGTTGGTTCTGCGTGCGTTCTTGAGGTCGTCTTCGGTCACCTCGAGGTGCGCCTTGTGGGGGGAGGCTGCAAGTTCCCGGTTGATGCGCAGGCAGAGTTCTTTCCGGGGGAGGGGGGCATATGGGTCCAAGCCGAGATCACCGCGCACGAGGGCGCGCAGGAAGGAGCGCTTCGCATGCATGAGAATGGAAAGTGGATCCTTCGGAATGGGGTTGTCTTTCTGGTTCCTCGCGCGTTGGATTTTCATGTGGTCGTCAAAGAGGGCGAGGTCCTCTTGTGTGCGCAGGCATGAGCTCTTGCGGAATTCGGCGAAGGCGGCAGCTGCGACGCGATAATCATCAAGAGAATGCCAAGGGCGTGAACTGAAGGATCCATGTCCAGATCTACCGCAGCGCTCCATGCCCTCGTAGACAAGCTGCCTGTCGAAGTCATACTCGAGACCAACCTGGAAGTCGGAGTTGGGGTGGCCTGCGGTCTGCCTCCATGATTCTTGCGTTAAGCGCAAGCCGGGGACGCGTTCTCGAAACTGGTTTCTTAGCCACTCGTTTTTTTGCGAGGTCGATCGGTATTGCCGTGGGGTCCTAATGCCTGAGCGGCTGAGGATCAGGTTCCCTCCAGGTCTCGGAGCAAGGGTTGCAATCACCCGGTTGCGTATGGGGAGGAGGCGTTTTGCGCTACGTTTTTCTTCCAGGATTCTTGGGTCGCCGGTCAGGGATTCTCTCGTGGCGGCGAGGATCGAGGCGAGGGGACCTTTGCAGGCAGCCGTAACCTCAGCTAGGCTACTGTCGGTGATGAACCCATCGGTGGTTACGGAGATGACCGTGGCGCTTTTGGGAAGACGGTTGAGGATCTCTCCCGCAGTGCCTCGGATCATGCCGGTGATGTGGGCAGCCAAGAATGCTTGGGTGATCCGGCAAGGCGGGACCTTTCTGCTGTAATCCTTAGAATCGCGCTTCGGCGGGAGGCCTTGCCCCATCTTTCCCGGTATGGAGTTGGCGATGGCCTTGTGGAGCTTCTCCGCCAAGTCGTTTCCGGCCTTCCAGGCGGCTTTTCGATGTTCCAGGCTCTTCTTGATGGTCGGGAAATACGGTTTTTCGTCGCTGCTGCAGGGGATGACAAAACCTTCCTGGATCGTGATTGAGGCCCCGAGTGATCGTGCAAGAGCGATCTCTGGCGCCGTGGCATAGGATTCACCGGATAGGGGAAAAATGAGTTTTCCAGGGGCGCGCACAGGCAAGGTGGGGAAGCGAACGGATTTTGGGAACTCGAAATGGACGTAGGCAAAACCCAACACCTGGTCGGTGAAGTCAGAAGGCTCAGTGGTTCCATAAGCCTTGTCCCATGCCGGTGATCCTATCGAAGCGAGAGCCGTCGGGTAGGCCGCGCAAAGGTCGTAATCGGTCCATTTCCCGGCTTTCGTTGGGCCAAAGGCGAAAGACTCGTTTCGTCCACCATGGTAGCATTCCGTCGCGAGGGTTTCTCGGAGATGGAGCCGATTGAGCAAGGCAGTCCCTTCTTTCCCATCTTCCTTGGTGATGAGTTCTTGTGCGAGGATTTTGTGGAGATCGCCACCGTTGGCAGAAACATCCTCGACGAAAAACGCCTCCGCCACGGACCCCAGAGTCGAAAAGAGGGTGGCGGTTCCGCTGCAGGTGAAGGTGACCGTGGCGACCTCATGGGCAAAATCTGCCAGCAGATCCGCCGCTTTTTTGGCGAGTTCCTCGTGCAGTGCCGGGTCCGAGTCGTAGCTTGACTTCCAATCACCCTCTCCGGGGAAGTCGGAAGGGCTTCGACCGCACCAGGACTCAAGTTCCGCGCAGCCATCTTGGTATGGCCCCAGATTGCGTGAGTCAACGAGCCAGAGGTGGTCGTCCCGGTATTTCCCGGAACTGGTGGGGCGTCGGACGCAAAGGGGTTTAAGACGGTAAAAAAAGGTGCGTCCCTTCGCCGTGAGCCCCTCGCGCAGCGTTTCTCCGTCCTTAAGCCAGTCGAGCAAGAGGTCCGTTTGGGATGAGATGATGTAAGAACCTTCCGGGTATTTCTTGAAAACGGGCCCTTTCGCGGAATCAAGGATCTGGGCGACCAGTTTGCCGAGGGTCAAGGGCTTATTCCCGCGGAGGTCGATGAACCCGTCCTTTCGTTGCCCGTTCTGGCGAACGCAGTAGGAGAGCGAAAGGATTTCGCTCGTTCCGTCGTTGGCCAATTGGTGCTGGAGAGCGATGGCAATGATCGCGAGATCATCTGCGGTGGTATTGCTTGAGGGACGCTTGAACCTTCGTTCCTTTCTTCCCGCCGCGGTCGCATTCGATCCCTTGGGTGATTTGCAATTGCTAGGGCTTTTTTTGGGGGCTGATGGCTTTTTCGTGGTTTGGCGCATTTGAAAAACCGGATCCCATTGTTGAAAGGATCGGTGATATAAAAAATCTGCGGGTTAATCTCCGGTTTCTCCAGGTTTACAAAACACCGAAGGGGCCCTGATTAGCTCGGAAGTTTTTGATGTCTCGAAAGTAAGTTTTATCTCTTTTAGTTACTCATGAATCGGCCTCAGGGAGAGGGTAACCCCTCCCGCGTGGTCGAACTCCGTTCCGTCCGGCTTGGGCAACGCCGTGTGATCATCCACCTCGGTTCTTGCGACACGGATCTCGTCCGTTTTGAACACAAATCCCAGCCAGGTCTGGTCCCTCAGGCGGATAAGGAGGTCGTAACCCTTGGCCCGAAAGCCGCTCTTGATTCCGAAGCCTTGGAAGAACTCATCCTCCTCGACACCGGTTTGGTGCCGCGTGAAACGGATCATCGCGAGGCAGATCTGGTCCCAATCAGCCCACTCGGCGGCAACCTTCGAAGAGGTTTTCATTCTCGCGGAGCCTTCACTGGCTGCCTCTGCGACCTGATCCCGTTCAGATGGATTCAGCGAGAGTGCAGCCGTCAACTTCCGCATGGTCACGGGCCCCAGGGCAATCTCGCCTTTCTCGATCTTCGAGATCGTCGCCGGCGACAGTTCGGCTCGCCGCCCCAGGTCGCGAACTCCCCAGCCTGCGCGCAACCGGGCATCGCGGAAGATTCGTGCAATAGTCGTTCTAGGATCTTGATCTTTCATGGACGTAGCTTTAAGATACGACCGTATCTTAAAGCTACGTCCCGAAACGTCAAGGCAAATGCGAGAAGACTTCCCTACTTACGAAGATGAACTGCTGTCGAAGCCGTTCTTTACCTTGAGGGAGTTTGCCGAACTCTGCGGGAAATCCGGCCGGTGGGCATACGATCGGGTCTACGCCGGCGACATCCAGGTCATGAAGAAAGGCGGGACCACCGCGATCTCCTCCGACGAGATCCGTCGCTTTCTCTCGGCGAAGGAGCCCTATCGGGGAAAGCGACCGACACCAATGCGCACGACGAAGTCTGCCCGCCCTCGGAAGAAACCCACGGAATCCGCCAAAACTCCCCACGCCTTCAAGAACCTTCTCCTGATTTCGCCCGAGGCCCTGAAATCAGTCCGACCTGCGAAGCCAACCTCGGAAGGTTGACGGAATTGTGGTTTCGTCAGGTTTTATACACCTTTTTATACACTTTTTCCCAAAAAACGGTGCGAAAACGTGCAAAATGATGCAAACCGGCGCAACTCACTCTCTTGTATAAAGGTCTGAATTTCAATGTTTTGCGAAGATTTGCAAAACGGCGCAACCCGAAGATCACTTTCCTAAGTCAAGCGTGTCTACCAATTCCACCATCCCGGCGTGTCGCGGGGATAAACCTGCCACCGAGGCGGGGGAAGGCAAGGAGAGGCTTTCTCCCCGTGAAAATGGACGCCGACGTTTGCGCCCGTTGCCGTTTGCGCGGTTCTGGGCGAGATTCCCGGGGTTTTCCATGAGCCGCCTCGCCTCCGTCTCCCTGCTCTGCTTCGGTCTCCTCGTTCTCGCCCCGGGAATGAGGCTGGTGGCCGAGCCGTTCCCGGAGGATTCCCCGGAGCATCAAGCCCTCCTGCTCGCAAGTCCCTATCTCGGCGACGAGGCTTTCTCAATCCGGCAGGACTACTGGAGAGGAAGGATCACGACCCAGACCGGTCGTGCCGTGAAGCTCCAGTTTTTCAAGGGCAACCATTACCGGCTCTTTTTCGGGGCGGCTCCGACCGAAATCCCGCCGGGGTCCAAACTCCATCTCCACATCTACGGGGAGAACAACGAGGAAGTCGCCCAGGCCACCGGGGAACCGGGCGCGGCGGCCGTCGCGCTGGAGTTCGACAACACGCTCCAGACCGGCCTCTACCTCGTCCTCATGAGGATCGAGGCGCCACCGGGACCTCTCGCCGAGGCGGAAGTGCACTCGGTGATGTTCTACGGCTGGAAGTGAAGGGGCCACTCTTCCCCTGACACGCGGTCCCGGGAATTTGGACACGCGTCTTTCCGCGGAAACCGGGCACGGCTTTCGACTGGCGAGAACCTCATGTCGGGCCGAAACTGGCAACGATGATTTCCGAAACTCCCTCTCCTCTCACCCGTCGCTCGGCCCTCTCCCGTCTCGGCCTGGCCCTCGGGACGGCCCTGACCGGTCTTGAAGCCGCCGACACGCCGAAGCGGATCCTTCTCCGTTCCTCCTGGCAGACGGTGAACATCGGCGACATCGCCCACACTCCCGGAGTCCTGCACCTCATCGAACAATACCTCCCCGGAGTCGAGGTCACCCTCTGGCCCAGCCGCATCGACAACGGGGTCGAGGAAATCCTCCTCGCCCGTTTCCCGAAGCTGAAGTTCGTCAAGGGCATCGACGACCTGAAGCGAGCCTTTGCGGAGAACGATTTCCTGCTCCACGGATCGGGAGCCTCCCTCGTCGCCCAGAAGGATGTCGAACGTTGGGCCGAGGCGACCGGAAAACCCTACGGGATCTACGGCATCACGCTCCCCCGGCGGAGTTCCGCCTCCACCACCGATGTCTCCGACGGGGCGTTCGCTAAGACTCTCTCCATCCTCGGAAAAGCGCGCTTTGTCTTTTTCCGCGATTCCCACTCACTCGAACTGGCCAAGAGCTCGGGCTGCACGGCCCCGGTCATGGAGTTCGGACCCGACGGTGCCTTTGCCTGTGACCTTCGCGAGGATGAAAAGGCGATCGCTTTCCTCGAGGCGAACGGTCTCGAGGAAGGCAGGTTCCTCTGCTGCATTCCCCGCCTCCGCTACACGCCCTACTGGCTCATCAAGGATCAGCCTAAGGACGAGGTAAAGCACGCCCGCAACGAGGAGATGAAATTCCACGATCACGATCCGCACCTCGCGGCGATCCGGCTGGTTCTCGAGGGGACGGACCTGAAGATCCTCCTCTGCCCCGAGGACCAGACCCAGATGCAGGTTGGCAAGGAACTCCTTTACGACCGGCTCACCGACGAGGAGAAGAAGCGGGTCGTCTGGCGTCCGAACTACTGGCTCACCGGCGAGGCAGTGAGCGTCTACGCGCGCAGCGCCGGCCTTTTCGGCAACGAGATGCACTCGCCGATCATGTGTATCGGTCAGGGCATCCCCGCGATCGTGTGTCGATGGGCCGAGCAAACCAGCAAGGGTTACATGTGGGAAGATATCGGACTCGGCGAATGGCTCTTCGATTTCGACAGGGAGGAGGATCTCAAGCGCCTCCCCGAAACCGTCCTCGCGATGGCCGCGAACCCGGAGAAAGCGCGCGAGACCGCTGCGAAGGGGAGGGCTTTCGTCGAGAAGCGGCAGCGCGAGACGATGGCCGCGGTGAAGAAGGAGCTGGGTTGAGACGCCTCCCTCTGGTAGAGTTCCGGCGCCTTCCCCATGAACGAACCGCCGCCGGATTCCCCCTCCCCTTCCAGCGCCGCCACCGACCGACCGGCGGCGGGAGCTGCAGCCTTGAAGCAGCTGCTCTCGTGGAGCCGCTTCCTCGCTTGGATCACTTTCACGGCGGCGGGACGGATTCTGAGCTTCGTCTTTTTCCTCGTCGCGGGCGGTGCCCTTGCCCTGCTCATTCTCGGGATCTTTGCCCTCAATCGGCGCGACGATCTCTCTCCCTGGCACACCATCGTTCTCGACGAGGAGTTCACCGCGGACTGCGGTGACACCACTTTCTCGGACTACCTCGCCCGAGAGGAACGCCTCTTTGCCGAGTTGGAGAAACGAATCTACAACCCGCAGGGTCCCGCCGACCCGGGCCTGATCCACCGTTTCCAGAAGGGCAGTCCCGCCGATCCCACGAGCTACGCGACCAACTGGAACCGCACCTTTCAGCTCGCTCCGGTGGGAGTAGAGGCCACCTGTGGGGTGCTCCTTCTGCACGGGATGTCCGACTCGCCCTACAGTCTCCGTGCGCTGGGCGAGCGACTGAGGAGCGAAGGAGCTCACGTCATCGGCCTCCGCCTCCCCGGTCACGGCACCGCACCATCCGGATTGATCGAGTTCAAGCGCGAGGACATGGAGGCGGCGGTGCGCCTGGCGACGACCCATCTCCGCGAAGAGATCGGCGATCGGCCACTCTACCTCGCAGGCTACTCGAATGGCGGCGCCCTCGCCGTCCACTACGCCCTCGAATGCCTCGAGGACGGGTCGTTGCCGAAGGTCTCCGGCATTGTCCTCGTCTCGCCCGCGATCGGGGTCACGCCGATGGCTGCCTTCGCCGTCTGGCAGGGTCGGATCGGTCACTGGCTCGGGCTCGAAAAGCTGGCGTGGAATTCGATTTCGGCCGAATACGATCCCTACAAATACAATTCTTTCGCGGTGAACGCCGGGGACCAGGTCTACCGGCTCACCG
>JAGRPC010000606.1 GCA_020439925.1 Verrucomicrobiia bacterium
CGTCCCGAAGGTCACTCCGAAAATCAGGAGGCGACGAGGCACATATTGTTGGTTCCCGCGCCGTTTCCGGTCACTCCCAAAACCGTTTTGTTGACTCCCAAAAGGGTTTTGGGAGTCAACGAAGGTCTCTTGGGAGTCAACGAAGGTCTCTTGGGAGTCAACGAAGGTCTCTTGGGAGGCACCAAAAGCCTTTTGGGAGGCATCAAAAGGCTTCTGGGAGCCACCAAAAGCCTGTCGGTGACCGACATCGGGGCTGGGTCGACTGACATCGGAGCTGTGTCGACTGACATCGGGGCTGGGTCGACTGACATCGGGGCTGGGTCGACTGACATCGGGGCTGGGTCGACTGACATTGGAGCTGGGTCGACTGACATCGAAGCTGGGTCGAATGACATTGGAGCTGTGCCGACTGACATCGGAGCTGTGTCGACTGACATTGCTCCGATGTCAGTGCAGTTTTCACGGGTTTTTATGGATTTTTGACCATTTTCCCTTCGATCCACGGAGCGAACGACTTGGCACGACGGGAGCGGGTCGGGCGCGGAGGGGCCCTTTCAGGCCTGTGGAGAGCCGTTTCGCCCTCTCTGGCACGAGTGATAACCGCGAGGGAACGTCGACCCCGATTCGGCTCGTTCCGCGAGACTGATATACGCACCCTCGCCTCGAAATTCCTTGTCAGGACGGGGAATTTTCGGGATTCTCCCGAAACGTGCCTTCGCTGATATCACTTGGGGAGGTCATACGAATAAACACTGTTCGGCTGAGAAACAAATCCAATGCAATACTCTTGGGTAATCGCGAGCGTAGTAGTCCTGCTCATTGGAAGCTGCGCCGCAGGAATTGCGATTCAGCGAAGCGGAATGCGGTCGCCATTGGGACGAAATATTCAAATCGGCACCACCATTGCGATTCTCGGCGTTCTCCTCCACAACATCTTCTGGGAGCGCGAAATCAATGAGATGGCTTCGAAGGGATGGACTCTGATCTACACTTTGCCAGCGTTTACGATCTGCGTTTTCTTATCGGGACTTCTCGCGATAGTTTTTGCAGTTCGTTTCCGTCGCCTTTGTAATCCTTCAGGAGGTTCTCCGACACCAACAGCAAAACACCAAGCCGAACAAGACGTCGATCCTAACGCCTGACCCGCCGCGGGTTCAATCCGCCATGACCGTTCAACCATCAACCCAGAAGTCGAAGCGCGCCCTCGGTCAGGCGTAGGATGACTTTGACGTTCTGCCTAAAATGGAATGCGCTACCTGACTCCATTGCTCGCACTCACGCTTTGGTGTAGCTGCGGGAATCTTCGAGCTGGTATCTCTGCGCCAATTCCGTTCGCCCGCCTCAGTTCCGACGAATCACGAATCCTTGTCGTGAGGAGCGGCGACGCAGCCTCCGACCATCCGAACGTAACCAATCCCACCCTGTCGAATGGAGAGGAGATCGATTTCCTCTCTCTGTTCCCTGCATCTGGCGTCTACGGCTGGCCTGACAGGAATCTAGTTTACGAGATCGATTGGTATTGCCTCGATCGTGAGTTGCTGGCCTCGGCGGACCTTGACCACTTGGCGCGGATGAACCGGTTCGGGAACGAATGGGCTCTGAAGTTTTATTCTTCCGGGAACGAGACAAGCACATACACCCTGGATCAGTTGCTGACCTCGTTTGCGTCTGAGGGCTTCCGGCCTTTTGCCACATGGGATTGGCATCACCCGTGGCACGAAGACTTCGACTTAGCGGGAGAGCGGGTGACTCTGACCACAGTCGGCCGCGAGATTGCTGGGTTTTCTATTGGGTATCACGAGATCCACACTTTCGACATCGGGACAGGGACGCTCATTGAGACAGATGTCCGGAACGGAAGATTTATTGTATTGCTGGTGGGATTTGGCGGATTCTTTCTGATACTGCTCACCACAATAGTTCTGGCCATCCGGTCCAGACGGAACAAAAAACTGGCAGAACAAGACGCGGCTGAGCAACCCGCTAC
>JAGRPC010000179.1 GCA_020439925.1 Verrucomicrobiia bacterium
TCCGGCCGAAGCTTCGATGGAGGCGGCATAGCCGCGGTGACGCGGGAGGTCGGCGAGATAGGTGATTCGATTGACATCCTTGGACTGGGTCGGAGAGCGAGCCGACGGCATCGTGAAGTCGGCGTAACAGCCGCTCTCGCGGAGGAGCCCGATCTCCTCGTCGACACCGCAGCCGCGGCCCTCGGGATGGGTGTTGTTCAACGCCCAGTTGCCATGGATAAAGGCAAAGCGGGTGCGTCCCGAGGGGTCGCGGCAGAGAAGACCATGACGGCTCAGGTCCTCCTTCCCCTGCTCGAGCGCTTCGCGAAGCCCGCCGGGGGTGTCGCGGTCGTGGTGGAGGTGGATCTCGACCTCGCTTCCGGTCTCGTGGCAAAGGTCCGCGATCGGAGCGAGGAGATCGGGATCGTATTGCTCGACCGGGTAGAAGAAGGTGTGTTTCGGGGGATGCCCTCCAGTGTCGCGAAAGGCTTCGATGGATCGGGGAAAGCGCTCCCGCCAGATTCCCAGCCTCCGAAGGGCGCCGGCCTTGTCGGTGTCGTGAAGCGGCTCGAAATGGTCACAGACGGCGATGAAGACGTGCGTCGGATTCGCTCCCGCCGGGCGGCGGCGCAGCAGGTAAGGCAGGAGCCATTTGTCGAAGGCGCGCAAGAGAGGGGGGAGGATGGAGGTCGCTCACCAGCTGCCACTGCTGCCGCGGCGACAGAGCTGGAGATAATGGAGGAAAGCCTTCGCGGATTGCACTTGCAAGAAGAGGAATCCCGAGGGCACGGAAAAGGCGCGAGAGCGGCGGAGGAGGGGACTCATACCGACAATTGCGGCGAGGTAGGCGAGGGCCTGGGCGGCGAGTGCGAGCTTGAAAAAGAAGGAGGCGGGAGCAAGGACAAGGGAGCTTCCGAGACAGGCGGCGAGGTAGAGAGGCCCCCCCAGCCTCAGGTATTTGTGGGAAATCAGCTGCCACCAGCAGCGGTTCTTCCAGGGAAGGAGCCAGCCGGGATAGCGGAAGAGCATCTGGTAGTTGCCGGCGAGGGTCCTCACCTTGCGCCGCTTCTCGTGGCGGGTTTCGAGAGTCTGGGGATCGTAGGCGACGGCGCCCGGTTCGAAGAGAATGCGCCTACCACGCACCAGCGCCTGCATGGGCACAACCACGTCGTCGATGAGCGTGTCCTCCGGAATGGGATGAAAGTCTTCCCGTCGCATCGCATAGATCGCGCCCGTGCAGCCGATCACGGAGTCGCGCCTCGATTCCTCGTGGCGGATCCATTTTTCCAGACGCCAGTAAAGGTCGATTCCGGCAGCGGGCCCCTCTTCGGAAGGTTCGATTTCGAGGCTGCCGCTCACCGCCGCGGCTTCGGGAGTATCTCGGAGTCGTTGCACGAGGGCGGCAACGGCATTCCGATCGAAACGTTGCCGGGCGTCTCCGAACACGAGGATTTCCCCCCGGGCGTTGGAGGCGGCGAGATTCAGGGCGGCCGCCTTTCCCTTGCGATCGGCCTGTTCGAGAAGGCGCAGGGGACACCCGAGGGCGGTTTCGCGGGCCACCGAAGCGGTGGTATCGGTGCAGCCGTCGCAGACCAGGAGGATCTCGCGTTTGCCTCCATAGTCGCAGGCGGCGAGGTTGCGGAGACGATCCGCGATGCGCGCCTCCTCGTTGTGGACCACGATCACCAGGGTCACGACCGGGAGCGGGCCTTCCTCCATCGGCGCATTCTTCGGACGCGGAGGAAGAACGAGGTTGAGCAGTCGCAGGAAGACGGGATATCCGGCAAAGGCGAAAATCAGAAGGGCAAAAGCCACCCAGAACACCAGGACAGGAATCCAGAGAGCGGTTTCGAACATCGGGGAAGAGGCGGAGCGTCGGGGGCTAGGGACGACTTTCAGGGCTCGGGTGAGGAAGCGGGCCGGGGTCCGAGGAAGACGAGCGCGTGTGCCCCGCTTTTCAAGCGGCCCCCGGCATTGTCGATGACCAGCCGGGTCCGGATCGTTTCAGTGGCGGGGTCGATCGAGGGAGAGACAAATTCGATGGTGCCCTCGGTCTCGATCCCGTTCTCCTCCCGGTCGGGCGAGAGACTGCTCTGTCCGAGGACACGGACCTTGAGCTTCTGACCGGTGACGAGAGACGAGGCCTGGATGGCGGGGGCGTGAAAGACGAGGCGCAACCGGTCGATCTGCGCCAGCTTGACGAGAGGTTTGTTAGGCTGCCCCTCCTGCGGCGCGGTGGCCGATTCGGCGATCTCTCGGTTGATCTCCAGCACGACACCGGCGATGGGGCTGCGGAGGATACGCAGCTCGATCTCGGCATTGATTTCAGCCACGCGGTATTCGGCGATCTTCCGGGCTTCGTTGGCCAGGTTCAATTGGGCTTCGGCCTTTTTGAGGTCGGCTTCGGCACGCGCCAGCTCGGTGGAATGGGCGGTTCCGCTTCGTTTCAGTTCGATCAACTTTTCATGCCGGTCGCGCGCCACGGCAAGCTCGGCGGCGGCAAGGTCGATCTCGCCGGTGCTCTGCGCCTGGATCTTCGCGATGGACAACTGGGCCTCGAGCACGCGGAGGTTGAGATTGAGGAGCGGCTGGCCTTCCTTGACGGGCTCTCCCTCGCTTACGCTGATCGCGTCGATCACCCCGGGCTCGGCGGCATTCATTGAAATGCTCCGGTAAGGTTCGAGGTAACCAAGCACGGATACAGGTTCCTCTCCCGCGAGGAGGCTGCAGGTGAGCACCAGGGGTAGGGCGGAGAAAAGCTTGGAAAGGATTCCGGGATTCTTCATGTGGCGATGGCCTGTCTCGTCTCCTCGAGCCATTTGTCACGTTCAGCCATGCGGAGCCGGCCTTCGTAGCGCAAGCGTTCCACTTTTCTCTGCACGTCGTCAAACAGGCTTTTCACTTTGCCGGGCAACTCTCCCCGCGCATCGGCGGGCATGTCGCGGAGTTTTGCGGCGACGGCGGGAGCGTAGGTCTGGAGGATGGCATCGTCTGCCGAGAGGAAAGACTGCGCTGAACCGGGTTGCCCCTGGCGGGCACCGCGGCCGATGAGCTGGCGGTCGATGCGCACGGATTCGTTTCGCTCGACCGCTATGACATGGAGGCCTCCGGCCGCCTCGGCTTCCGGGGAGAGGGAGATGTGGGTTCCACGGCCGGCCATGTTGGTGGCGATGAGGACGCTGCGGGCTTCGCCGGCAGTGGCGACGATGGCATCCTCCTCGGCGTCCTGTTTCGCGCTCAGGACCCGGTGAGGGATCTCCAGGAGGGCGAGTTTCCCGGACAAGCGTTCGCTGTCCCGGATCGTTCGGGTGCCGACGAGGACGGGTTGTCCCTTTTTGTGGCGCTGCCGGATATCCTCGAGGATGGCCTCGTCCATCGCCTCGTGATTCACGAAAATACGATCGGGTAGCATGACCCGACGGCAGGGGCGATGGAGAGGGATCGTCACCACCGGCATGCGGAAAAAACGCCAGAACTCTCCCGAGCTCTCGGAAGCGGTGCCGGTGAGCCCGCAGATGGTGTCGTAGAGGGCAAAGTAACGCTGGCGGGTGATGCTGGCAGCGGAGCTGTTCTCCGCCCGGACTTCCACTCCTTCCTTGGATTCGACGGCCTGGTGAAGCCCCTCCCTCCAGGTGCGGTCGGCAAAACGTCTTCCGGTGAACTCGTCGACGATCACGACCTGTTCGTCGATGACGACGTAGTGCTCGTCGCGATGGAAAAAGTGATCCGCCTTGAGGGCGTTGCGGACATAAGTTTCCCACGGGCGCTTCAATTCCTCCCGTGGGATCGACCCGGGTTCAAGGTGGATCGCGGTCCGGCCCTCTTCGGTGAGCTCGACGGCACGGCGGTGACGGTCAATGTGAAAATGGGCTCCCTCGTGGAGTCGACGGGCGAGTTCGAGTGCACACCGATAGGGAAGGGATGACTCGGGACCCTTCGAAACTTCACTGATGAGGAGCGGGCAGCCCGCTTCGTCGATGAGGACGCTGTCGACCTCGTCGATGATGGCGTAGGCAAGTTTTCGCTGGCAGGTCGGTGCGGGGACGGCCGGAGCCCCGCGGAGGGCCTGCCGGAGCTCGTCAACGGGAGCGCCGTGGGGGTGACGCATCAGGGCGAGCTGGTCGCGCATGTAGTCGAATCCGAATTCGTAGCCGACGCCGTAGGTGATATCGCAAGCGTAGGCCTCGCGCTTCTTTTCCGGGGTTCCGTCCATTCCTTCCGGGAGGAGGCCCACGCTGACGCCGAGGAGATCAAAGACGGGCTTCGAGAAGGCGTGGTCGCGCTCCGCTAGGTAGCGGTTCACGGTCACGACGTGCACACCTTTGCCGGAGAGAGAGAAGACGAATGCCGGAAGGAGGATGGCGAGGGTCTTGCCTTCCCCCGTCGCCATCTCGGCGATGCCGCCGCGGACGAGGGCGAGTCCGGCGAGGAGCTGCTCGGGGTAGGGGAAGAGCCCGGTGGCACGGCGCGAGGCCTCGCGGACGAGGGCGAAGGCGATTTCGGTGTCTCGATGACGATCCCGTGGATTCCGTGTTTCCCCCCAACCTAGCTTCAATTCGGCTGCAGCTTCACGAAGTACGGAGTCGGATCCTTCCCGCAACGACCTTCCGATCTCCTCGATTCTTGCGAGGGCACCTTCCTCGTCGCTCGCATGGCGCTCGCGGAAAAGGGATCTGGCGAGCGAATGCACGCTTCCCTGGAGAAAGGCCAGTTTGTCGTATTGAGCGAGGAAAGAGGACATGCTTCTTGCTCGAACCCGTGGGCGGTTTCTGAAAAGGGTGTAGGAAGGAGCTTCGCCTTATTCGGAGGAAGATGGGCCCGGAGTGGCGGTGTCGGGGGGACGACGGAAAGACTTCCCCCGTTTCCCGGGAGGAGAGGGTGAGGCGCTGGGTTCCTTCCCTTGTGCTCCTTCCGAGAGCTGCAGACGTTCCAGGGCCCCGTTGGGATGGGTTTCATCGGCATCGAGGACGCGGTCGATTCTGACGTTCTCCCGGCGCAGGAGGGTGCCTCGCGCACTCTGAAGGGAGGTGAAGGTCGCGTTGTAGGAAACGATCGAACGCAGGAACGACTCCTCGGCAATCTGGTTGCGGTCCATGGAGTCGAGGATCAGTTGCAGTTGAGCGGCGGTGGTCCTTCCCCGGGCGTCATCGGTGTCGATCTCGAGCCGCTCCCGCAGCTGGCGCAATTCTTCACGGGAGGCCTGGAGGGTCGCGTAGCTTCCCTGCATGTCACGGTAGGAGGACATGAGTTCCCGATAGGAAACGAGCGCCTCCAGAAGGACGATGTCGACGATGGCGCGGAGCCGCGAGGCCTGCTGGCGCAGTTCGATCTCGCTGCGAAGGAGGCGGGCTCGTTCCGCATCGTTGTCCAGGGGTTGGGAAAACTGAAAGCCAAGCATATAGCCCGTGCCGTCTCCGAACTGGTTCTCGAAGGCGGCGCCGGCACGGTCCCGGGCTTCGATATCGCCCAGCATGAGGTCAGCGACCAGGTTGAGGGTCGGAAGCTTCTCGTTTTTAAACACATCCCGGCGGATCATGGCGGCACGGAGGGCGTCAAATCCCTGCTGCACTTCGGGTCGGTTGCGGAGAGCATCCTTGGCGACCCTGCGGACGTCGTCGACATAGCGGACGAGGAGGGGAGGGGAAACGGGGAGCAGCTCGGTGTTCGAGCCGATGTCTTCGGTCGGGTCGCTGACAAGGGCGCGGAGACGTTCCTCGCTGTTGCGCACATCCATTTCGGCCCGGTTCAACAGGGCCTGGCGCATCGCGAGAGAGGCCCGGGCGCGCAGTACTTCGCTCTGGAGGGCGTCGAGGTCGGCGCGTTCTTCGAGCCGTTCGAGGATGGAGGCGGTCTCGCCGGCCAGGTCCCGCGTGAGGAGGAACCGGGCTCGTGCATGGTAGAGCTCCCAATAGGCGTGATCGATTTCCAGTAGATGGGAGTCGAGCTGCCTCACGAACTCGGCGTTCGCATTGCGGGTCTCGAGCCGGGCGATCTTGATCTTCGACTGGTTGTAGTGATACCCCGCACCCTGCAGGAGGGGCTGCACCACGGAAAGAGTGAGGTTCGAGGACCCTTGATGCTGCGGGATGAGAAAGGAAGAATTGCTGCTGAGGGTCGCGAGACGATTGGAAAGCGTGATCTGGGCACCCGACGTAAGCTTCTTCCGAACGCCGGCTTCGAGGTAATCCTCGTGTTCGAAGAACCTCGCCGCGGTGTTGCCCGTGGTCAGCGAGGAACCGACCGGTTCATTTCGGCGATTCAGCCGGCCGTCGAGGAACGTTTCGACATCGAAATCGCCATCCGCCTCCTGCAGACCGGTTTCGCGGATCAGGGGCAGGTCGCGATAGACCTTGAGATGATGGGAGTGTTCGAGTCCCGTCCGATACAGCTCCTCGAGGGAACGGCGTATCGAGGCGCTGTCGTTCCAGAGGGGATCGTCCGCCAGGTCCCTCCACACCGTGGGGAA
Organism: Verrucomicrobiia bacterium; assembly: GCA_020439925.1. Lineage (GTDB taxonomy): Bacteria > Verrucomicrobiota > Verrucomicrobiia > Verrucomicrobiales > DEV007 > Arctic95D-9. The sequence goes on from JAGRPC010000179.1 coordinate 6,446, forward strand.
CTCCGAGGGAACGGACCCCATGGCAAGCGTGCGGGAACTGCGCAGGTCGGGAGGGTCCATCCGGTCAACCCTCGCCTCATAACCCTCGTAGATCCGTTCGATGAGCCCCTCGATGTCTTTCTGGGTTGCGCTCGAGAAGCTTTCGTAGCCCGGAATCTCCGGAAACCGCTCGACCGAATCGTTTTCCCGCCGATCAAACTCCACCGGTTCGGCCCGGAGGAGGGGAGAGAGAGTGTCGGATTCCGGGTCGACCGACGCATCCGAGATTCGCCCGGGGAAGGGGCCCTTCGCCCCGGCGGCGGGCTTCTTCTCAAACCATTTCGAAAAGATCCCCTTGGGTCCCTCTTCCTGAGGGGCTTGTGCGAACGAAGTGACCACGCCAACCACGCTCATCCAGAGGAGCAGGGCGATGGTGGGACGGCAATTCATCGGTCTGACAGAGTCCGGCAATCACTTCGGGCAAGCCTGACCGGCCCGGGAATTATCCTGGCCCTCCCGCAGGGAGGTTTCCCTTGCACGTTTACCCGCCTCCGGCAACCTGAATCTTGGAGGTCGGCGGAGCCTTCCGCCGGGCGGGATAGGCATTTGTCAACGAAGGGGCGGCGTGATAAACTTTTCACTTCCGCGTCAGCCGCTTCCGGCGGTTCCGTCATGCGGTCGTACCAGGGCGAACCGGAGTATGGCAGGTGAACCAGTCGAACAATCGGGAAGAGCGGAAAAGGCGATTCTCATCGCCAGGGAGAGAGCTCCGGGCATGGGGGACGAGTGGCTGGACGGTACCGCCTTGCAGGCCTTCCTCGACCCATCGGTCGAGATTTCCGCCAACCGGCGGGAGTTTCTGCAAAGTTTCGCTGCCCACCTCGGAGCCCTCCTCGGAGCTGCGGCGGTGATCGTGCAGGAAGGCGGCGACCAGACCGGGGCCGTCCCGATCTTTTACCTCCCGCCCTCCCGGCGCGTTGACTTGCAGAGCTGGATCCCGTCCTCTGCCGAGGTCGGGGAGGTGCTTAAGTCCGGGGAAGCCGCCCAGGCGGACGTCATCGTTGCCGGGCGCCATCAAGCCCGCCTCATGTTCCCCTTCCATTCGCCCGGGGAGGCGCCGCTCTGCATCACCGCCTTCTTCGACCCGGGAAGCGCGGTCGGTCGCGAGAGTTTCCTCGGAGTGGCCCGCCTCGCCAGCCTCGCCATTGCCCGACGCGACGCGCTCTTCCGCCTGGGCGAGGGAGAGGTGATCTTTGATCAGTCGACCCTCCTGGTGGACCTGGTGTCGCGGACCGCCGGAGCCGACTCGTTTAAGCAGTCCCTGCAGATCCTCGCAATCGAACTGGAGAAGTTCTTCGCTTGTCTCCGCGTCGCCATCGGGACGGGATCGTCGCGTTCCTGTCACGTGCAGGCCGTTTCGGGGATGAGCCAGGGAGACAAGCGCTCGCTTGGGCAGGCTCAACTCGCTTCGGCGATGCGGGAGGCCATCGCCCTCGGAGAGACGACCATATGGCCACCCCAGGACGACCTTTCCCGCGAACTCACCATTTCCGCGAACCAGGACGATCTCCTCCATTCGTTCGGGGCCGGCCGCATCCTTGTCGTGCCGCTCGAGCACGAGGAGATGGGAGTCCGCGGGGCCATGGCCCTGCTCTGGCCCCGGGAGGCTCCGCTGATTCCCGGGCGGACGCATCGCCTGGTCCAGGTCAGCCAGCCTCATCTCGCCGCCCTCGTCGCCTTCCTCGACCGGAGCAAACCCCGCGCCTTCCGGGCCGGGCTCCGTCGGCAATGGAACGGCGGTCCCGCGAAACGCCTGGCGATCGCGATCGGCGCCGTCCTCCTCGTCGGCGGCCTGCTTTTCCCCATCACCAATCGCGTTCCGGCCGAATGTCGCGTCGAGCCCCTCCTGAGGCGCACCATCGCCGCCCCCTTCGAGAGCCGGCTCGAGAAGAGTCACGTCAAGCCTGGGGACCGGGTGGAGAAGGACCAGATCCTCGCCGAACTCGACGGGCGCGAGATCCGGGTCGCTCTCGCGGAGGCCATCGCCTCGAGGAGCGCCGCCCTGAAGAAGCGCGACAATGCCATGGTCCAGGCCGACCCGTCCAGCGTCCAGATGGCCCAGTTGGAGGCCGATCGACTCGAATTGGAGGTCCAGCGTCTCCAGTTCCGGAACGATCACCTCATCATCCGGGCCCCGCTCGCCGGGGTCGTCCTCGCCGGCGACCTCGAGCGATCCGAAGGCGTGCCCGTGACCGCCGGACAAAAGCTCTTCGAGGTCGCTCCGCTCGAAGGGCTCATTCTCGAGGTGGCGGTCCCCGATGGCGAGGTGAGGCACGTCGAGCCGGGCATGAAAGTGACCTTCCGGCTCGAGTCCGACGGAGGCAGAAGGCGGGAGACACGTCTAGAGACCCTCCATCCCGCCGCCGAGGTCTTGGAAGGGGAGCACGTCTTTATGGCCGAGGCGCCCCTGGCCAACGACGAAGGTTTCTTCCGTCCCGGCATGAAAGGGGAGGCCCGTGTCTGGTCGGACAAAAAGCCGGTGGCCTGGGTCTTTTTCCACGGGCTCTGGGAGTTTTTGCGCCTGAAACTCTGGTGATCATGGCAGCCGACCACCGCGTCAGTGAGATCGCCGCCTCCCGCCCGCGGCTGCGTCGGGATCTGCGCACGCACTACCAGGATTATCGGGGCAGCCACACCTATGTGATCGAGGACACAGGCAGGGGACGGTTTTTCCAACTGGGCTTGCCGGAATACCAGTTTGTCCAGTCCTTCGACGGGCACACCACCTTCGCCGAGGCCCTCGCCCGGAGCGCCGCGACTCAGGGGGCAGATGCCCTCACCGAAGCGCAGGCCGACCAGCTCCTGCGCTGGCTCGTCGACAACGAATTGCTCGAATCCGGGTCCGGTAGCCAGGGACAACGCCACCTCGACCACCACCGGGAAAAGGACGCCCGCCGCCCGCGGAACCTGCTTTCCAAGGTTTTCTTTTTCAAGATCCCTCTCGGATGCCCGGATCGTCTCATCTCTCTGTCGGAGAAACGATTGGGATGGGTTTTTGCGCTTCCTGGATTTCTGCTTTGGGTCGCCCTGGTGGGCTTCACGGCGACCCGGGCGGCCCCTCACTGGGATCGTTTCCTCTCGGGAGCGGGACAGGTGATCGCCCCGGAGGGCTGGATCTATCTCGCGGCCGGATACGCCCTCCTCAAGGTCTTCCACGAGTTCGCCCACGGACTCGCCACCCGGCGTTTCGGCGGGGCGGTCCCGGAGTGGGGGGTGCAGATGCTGGCTTTCGTGACCCCGCTCGCCTACGTCGACGCCTCCGCCAGCACCCGTTTCCCCTCGAAATGGCAGCGCATCCTCGTGTCCGCCGCCGGTATGTATGTCGAGTCGGCCCTGGCCTGTCTCTGCCTCCTCGGCTGGATCTCCACGGGTCCGGGGGTGTGGAACTCCACCCTCCACGGGGCGGTCATCGCCGCGACCCTCGTGACGGTGCTGTTCAATCTTAACCCGCTCATGCGCTTCGACGGGTATTACATCCTCTGCGACCTCCTCGGGATCCCCAATCTCGGGACCAAGGGGCAGCAGTGGCTCGTGTGGTTCGGCAAGCGCTACCTCCTGGGAATGAAGGAACTGGAGCTCCCCCAGTCCGCCCGCCTGCATCCCGTGGCCGTCCCGCTTTACGGAGTTTTGGCCGCCATCTGGCGGGTCCTCGTCTGGATCGGGATCACCGTGATCGTCAGCCTCCTCTTCAAGGGAGCCGGTCTCTTTCTTGCGCTCCTCTCCATCGTGGCGGCGGTCGGGACGCTGCTCTACAAGCTCGTCCGTTTCCTCTTCAAGCCCGGTTCCGGCCCATCGCTCTCCCGGGCCGTGCCCCGGCTCGCGACCCTGGTCGTGCTCGTGGCCTCCGCGCTCTTCCTCATCCGCGTGAATCCCACCGGGAAGGCGCTCGCCGTGGTCGAATACGAGGACGAAACCAGGGTCCGTGCGGGTTTGAAGGCCCTCGTCACCGAGGTCGCGGTGAAAGACGGGGATACCGTTTCCGAGGGGGACCTCATCGCCCGCCTCTCCAATCCCGACGAGGAATCGGCCCGGGATCAGCTCGCCCTCGAACTCGCCGCGGCGAGGGTCCGGGCCCGCAGCTACTACCAGGCCGGAGACCTTGCCGCCCATCAGGCAGAGCAGGAGATCATCCGGGGTCTCGAAACGAAGCTCGCTGAGGGCGACCGCTATCTTGCGGGGCTGGAGGTCGTCGCCCCCGTCGCGGGCCGTATCATCGGCCGCCATCTCGACTCCCTGCCCGGGCGATGGGTCGTCCCCGGTGAAGAAATCGTCATCGTCGCTGGCGGAAAGGGCAAGGAATGGGTCCTCTCCATTCGTCAGGAAGACATCGAGGCGGTCGCGGGGATGGTTGGGCGCGAGATCCGGGTCCGCTTGCGCGGGCGACCCGGGGAATGGGCCGGGATCCTCGACCGCATCGAGAGTCGCGCCACCACTGCGATTCCCCATCCCGCCCTCGTTTCGGTCAACGGGGGGCCGCTACCCCTCCTCGCCCAGGCCGATGCGGCCGGAGAACGGGAAAATGAACTGGCGACCCAGGCGGGAGGACAGCGGGGGAGGCCCGGGAATTTTTCCGGCCTCGAACTCCCCGAAACCCTTCAGGAACTGGCTGTTCCCCGTTTTCTCGCGAGAGCCCGAGTCATCGATTCCGGGGAGGGGGAGGACTGGCTCGCCGGGGAATGGGGCTACGTCCGTTTCGGAGGGGTGGAGTCCGCGCGCCTCGGGAGCTGGATTCACGGAGAGATCCGGCGATATCTCCGGGAAAAGCTCGATCACGCGAAAAAGGCGTCGTCCCAAGGCATCTGAAGCGGAAAAAATCACGGGAATGGCACATAAGCGGCGAGCAAAATTGCTTGTGGTACAAGGATTTTATGATAAACGAAACTGTTCACTTGGATTTATTCGACTTGCCAAATTTTAGGAACCCGCAAGTTTGATAATTTCCACAAGCTAACCGCTTCCCACTGCCTTCCATGCGCCACACCGTTTCCGAACGTCGCAAGAAATGGTTTTTCATCAGGTCCATGGTCCGGGCCTTTTGGGAACACCTCGACAAACACCGGAAGCCGCGCAAGGCCAAGGCGGTCTCTCGACCCTTGTTCGCCGAGGCGCTCGAACCGCGCGTCTTGTTTTCGGCGACTCCCGCTCCAGTAGAGCCTGAGCAGGAGGAAGTGCCGGTGGATGAAGCGCCCGTCGCGCAGGAAGCGATTCAAGAGGGTCAGGTCGCCCAGCCAACAGGGTTGAGTCAGGCGGATCTGGATGACATCGTCGCCGCGGCGCGGCAGCGCTGGATTGATTCGGGGATCAGCGCGGAGCAGTTGGCGGCGCTGGATTCGGTCCACTATTCGATCGAGGATCTGGGTGCCGGACGTCTTGGGAGAGCGAACGGTTTTAATATCACGATCGACGATGACGCAGCCGGATCGAACGCGTGGTTTGTCGATCAGACGCCCGCGGTCGATGAGGAGTTCGATGCAAGCCGATTTGCGAATGCGTCTGGCGGAGCGCTCGGACAATATGACCTGCTTTCGACCATTTTGCACGAGCAGGGACACGTTCTGGGGCTTGCGGACCTCCCGGGATCTGGAGCCGACGTGATGAACGGAGTATTGTCGCAGAGCGTCCGGCGTGTTCCTGTGAGTGGAGCGGCGGCAGACGCTATTCCCGGATCGATTGTTGGTGACGCCTTTCTGATAAGCGGGCCTCTCAGTTCGAATTACTATGAGGGAAGCTCTAACGCGTCATTCTCATTCACGGCTCCCGCAGGAGAAAATCGATTACTCGTTGTCGCTGCACACACCTACTTCGGTGACTTTACCAACATTTCTTATGGGGGAGCGAATTTAACACCTGCTGTGGACAGAACTGCTCCAACTGGAGGTACAAACCACACAGAGATTTGGTATATTCCTCTAGGAAGCAGCCTGGTTTCTGAGTCGAGAACGCTACAAACAGGCGGTGGGTCTTACATCTCTCTCTATGCTGCTGTTTTTTCCGGGATAGATCAAAGCAGTCCGATTAGCAGTTCATTTTCTTATTCGAGCCTTTCTGCAAATGCTGGTAGTGCGGCAGGCAATCTGGTTCTAGATGCGATTTACGTCGAGGGGTCGGGTGCGCTAACAGCCGGCACTGGGCAAGCCACACTCGCTACCGACGATAGTGGTGGAGGCGGATTTACGGCGTTACACTTTGGAGTGAGTACAGAAGCGGGGAGCTCGTCCGTTCCGATGAGTTGGAACTTTTCAGGAACTCCTTCCGCTATCGCTCACGTGGGTGTGTCCCTTGCTTCGGCGTCAGTCTCCACTCCCACCACCTCGGTGACGGTCAGCTCTGGCAATCTTCTTATCGAAGATGTCGACGGCGGGAACACCAACGACAATCTCATTCTTAAGATCGACGGGACGGACTACCTGATCACTGATGCGGGCAATGGAATCAGTCAGCGGGTCGCGATCAGCAGCGTCACGGGCAACATCACGATCAACGGCACCGGTGGCAACGACACCCTGACCATCGACCTGAGCGGCGGACCCATCACCAAGAACATCGTCTTCAACGGCGGCTCGGGTAACGACACCCTCGTTGTCAACAACGGGGTCTTCGGCTCAGTGACCTATCGTGCCACCGACGCGACGGACGGCGTTCTCGATTTCGGCGACTTCACGGTCACGTTCACCGATCTCGAGCCGCTCAACCTCCAAGGCTCCGCCATCACCGATCTCACGGTAACCGTCGATCCAAGCCACTCGGTGGCCGGAGGCCATACCACGACGATCGCGGCACAGGGACCGACAAATACCCGGGTGACGATCTCAGGAGGATTCGAGCATGTGAACTTCGGAGTCTTGACCGGCACTCTCACCATCAACGGTGAAGATGGAGAGAATGATACGATCAACGTCAACAGCGTGGGTTCCGGCTTCGCCGGCAGTCTCGGCATCAATGGTGGCACCGGCAACGACACGGTGAACCTGAACGGCGACATCACCTTCGCGGCGGGGAAAAATCTCGATGTCGATCTTCAGAACGATGACGCCTCGCCCGGCACCGACACGGTGGTCTTCGGCGCCGGAGCCAACCTGATCCTGTCCGGCGCGGGCACCGCGACCATCAAGGCGAGTGGAGCCGTGTCGATGTTTGCCGGCGGTTCCAGTCTGGTCACTCAAAACGGAGACATCACGATCGAGGCGAATCAGCAGGCGACGCAAACGGTCGGGAATTTCTACGGAATCCAGGCCAGCAACATGCTGGTCGAGGCGACAGGAAGCGGCAACATTTCCATGAAGGGGCGCGCCGGAATCGGGGGAACCTCTACGGCGGGAACTGCCATCGATCCGAACACGATCGTCCGCACCAATTCGGGATCCATCAACATCGTCGGTACGGGCGGGACCAATTCCGGAGACCAGAACAACGGGGTGCAGGTGCATCAGGGCTCCGTCGTCGAGAGTACCGGCGGCGGGAACATTGACATTACCGGCGTGGCCGGCACGAAGGGCATGGGGATCCGCGTGCTGTTTGACGGGAAGGTCCGCACGACGGGTGCGGGAACCATCACCCTGACGGGAACGGGCGGCACTGCGGCCCCGGGACCCATCAATTACGGGGTAGCCATCGACCTGGGAACCACTGGAACGGGCACCGCCGTGTCAAACAATGCCAACGGCACTATCACCATCAACGGAACGGCCGGGATTGGTGGCGTCGGATTCTTTACGGGCAGCGGAGGTACCAACCGCCTCGGATTTAATGGCACGAACGCCTACTCGGGGAATATCGTGATCAACGCCGACTCGATGTCGATCGCCAACGCGACGATCCAGACCTCGGGCACGGTCAGTCTCCTGCAGCAAACCAACGGCCAGGCCATCAATCTCGGTGCCGCCGACAGCGCCGGTGTCCTCGGTCTGACCGACGCCGAACTCGACCAGATCAGTGCCGGGACTCTCCAGATCGGCAACACCAGCAGCGGAGCGATCACCGTGAGCGCCGCCATCAGTCGTCCTTCCGCAACGAACCTTTCCCTGACCACGGGCGCGAACCGGAATATCGCCTTCAGCGGTACGGTATCGATCGATTCCAACAACGGGAATATCACCCTGACCACCAGCGGCACCGGGGCCATCACTTCGGGTAGCGCGGTGACCGATATCAACGCGGGGTCGGGTGCGGTGTCCCTGAGCGCGGGATCCGGCGGCATCGGTGCCTCGGGCAACGCGTTCCGGCACGGGGGCGCGACGCTCACGACCACGACCACCGGGAACGGCAACCAGCACCTCTACGGATCGGCCACGATCGCTGCCGGGGGCCTCAACGCCGGATCGGGCACCATCACCCATTGGGGCGGCACCCTGACCCTGGGCGGTGCAGGGCGGATCAATGACGCCGCGGACCTGACGATCAGCCTCGGAGCGATCCTGGCGATGGGCGCCCACAGCGAAACGATCGACAAGCTGACCCTGGTCAGCGGCAGCATCACCGGCACGGGAACGCTCACCAGCACTTCCACGATCGATGTCCAGAGTGGGTCGATCGCCGCCAATCTGGCCGGCAGCGTGGCTCTCGGTAAATCGACGGGAGGAACCGTGACTCTGACTGGCGCGAACACTTACACTGGAGTGACCAACGTCACCGGGGGCATTCTCGACGTCGACGGCACTCATAACGGTGGTGGACTTTATACGATTTCCAGTGGGGCGACTCTCAGGGGCAGCGGTACGATCAATGCCAACATCAAGGGCAATTCAGGTTCCTTCATTCTTTCCGACGGCAATCTGACGCTCGGCAATGCCGCTAGCGCCGCAGGTTTTGATACCGACGGCACCTTCACCGTGGGACTTGGGCACGTGGTGACGATCAATGACAGCAATGAAGCGGTTCTCGGGTCGAGCACCGTGGTCAACGGCACCTTGCAGCGACCGACCTCCACCCAGGCGTTCTCGCTGAGTTCCGGTGACACACTTTCCGGCAGCGGCTCCGTGACCGGTGTCATCACCTCCAACAGCGGTTCGATCTCTCCCGGCACCGCGGGCACCGCGGTTCTTTCCGAAAGCGGCAACCTGAATCTGTCGAACGGGACTCTGGTCGCGGAGATCAATGGCAGCATCCCGGGAACCCAGCACGATCAGGTCAGCGTCACCGGGACCGTCAACATCACGGATGCGAATCTCGCGGTTTCGGGCACCGTCGCCAGTTCGCCCGGCCAGGTCATCGTCCTGATTGAGAACGACGGCACCGATGCAGTTACCGGAACCTTCAACCGTCTCAACGGCGTGGCGACGACCCTTTCCGAGGGGGCGACGGTCGTGGTCAACGGGGTCACCTTCTACCTCTCCTACGTCGGAGGAACCGGCAACGACGTCACCCTGACTCAGGCCGGACCGGCCGCGATCAACGCGGACGGCGCGGGCCCCGGAAACCTCATCGTGCGCAAGGTCGGCGACAGCCTCGTGACCTACGACGACGGCAACATCATCGATTCACGGCCCTTTGCCTCGGTGACGGGTCAGACCCTCACGATCAACGGCACCGCGGGCAACAACGAAACCCTGACAGTCGACTACGCGACCGGTTCCTTCTTCGACGTCAATATCATCTGGAACGGTGGAACGGGCGGCGACGACGGCCTCATCGTCCTCGGCACCGGTGCCGAGGTGATCGACTACCGGCCGAGTTCGACCACGAGCGGGAACGGTGTTTTGACCGTCGGCAGCAACACGATCACTTTCACTGGCCTCGAACCGATCGACGTGGTCGGTGCGGCTTCCTTCACCCTGACGCTGCCGCTCGGTGCCGATAACGTGACGATTGCCAACGCGACGACCACTCTGGGCGATCCCGCGCTACGGCTAAGCGGCGACAGTGGAGGACTCCCCTTCGAATACGCCAATGTCCGGAATGTCGGGACGGTGATCATCGACACCACCTTCAGCGACGGTTCCGATTCGGTTGCGATCAACAGTGCCAACAACACCCACGGCATCACCAACCTTCAGATCCTTACCGGGAACTCGGGCACCGACTCCGTGACCCTCTCGGGCACCGCCACTTTCGCAGGCGATGTCTTGATTCAGACCGGCACGATCGATCTCACCGGCGGCACCCTCACCGCGGCCAATGCGACCTTCCGCCCCCAATCGGGTGCGACGGTCGGAGTCGGGGGAGGGGCCGGGACTTTCAGCCTGACGCAAGCGGAACTGACCACGAATCTCGCCGTCACCGGCACCGTCACCATCGGCAGCACGACGGCCGGCACGACGACGATCGGTGCGCTCGATGTGAGCGGGGAGGCGTATCACCTCGAGATCCTCTCGGGCGAGCAAATCAATCAGACCGCGAACGTAACGACGCCGAAGAACGTGACGATCCGGGCCAACCAGGGCAACGCCGGAGCGCACGATTTCGACATGAGCACGGTCGGCGCCGGGGTGACTCTGTTCACGAATGGCGGGAATATCCTCATCGAGGTCGGCAACGCGGCGGGTGCCAGTATCACGACGCTACGTCAACTCACCGCCTCCGGAAATGTCACCGTCACCACCGGTGGAACAAGCGCCATCACCTACGGGGGATCGGGATCGGGCATCATGGCCGGTGGCACAGTCTCCCTCACCAGCGCCAAGACCGGAACGAGCGCCATCACCGGAAACGGAGTGATCTCCGCCACCGGAGATGTGTCCTTGCAAGCCGCCGGAGACATCGCGGTCAATGCGGCGATCAATACCACCATGGGCAAAGTGGACGTCGTCTCGACCTCCGGGACGGTTTTGACCGCCGCGGCCGGGGACATCATGGCATCGACCTCTTCACTTATCAGTGGGGGAACCGCGGTGACCCTGAACGGCGACGTCACCGTCAGCGGTGCTGGCGGCGTGGTCGTGAACGGCGCGGGAGCGATCACCATCAACGCCTTGGTCGACGCGGGCAGCGGCCTGATCGACGTCAATGCGAACAACGACGGATCGGGTAACCAGAGTCTGACCATCAATGAATCGGCAACTCTCACGACAACCAACGCGACCGCCGCGGCGATCGACCTGCGGGTCAATACGGCCGGAGGCGGAACCGGAGGTCTGAATCTGGGTGGCAGTCTGACCACGGGAACCGGCGGCGGCGTCACGGTCAGCACGGAGACTAACGCCGCCCTGGCCGGAACCCTGGTGGTCAACAATACGACGATCAACACGGGAACCGGTGGCACGGTGACCCTGACGGCCGACGACGAACTGTGGATCGGTCCCGGGAGTGCGAAGACTCTGACGATGGCCGGAGGTTCGCTGGTCATCAACGCCAACGCCGACGGCGGTGCGGCCTCTAACCAGGACCGTTTTTACATGTTCACCGGTTCAGCGATTGCCGGAACGGCCTCTTCAGTGATCGTCAACATCAACAACAGCCAGTCACAGTCCTATGTGACGAGCATCACGGCTGCCAGTGGGGCGGCCATCACCGTGAACCAGACGGGCACGGGCAGCTTCAATTTTGCCAGCGGCACCATCGGCACGACTGGAAGTGGTGACGTGACTTTCAATGCAACGGGGGGGATCACCATCGGCGGAACGATCGATGCCGGGAGCGGCCTGATCGACGTGAATGCGAACAACGACGGTTCGGGTAACGAAGGTCTGACCGTCAATGAATCGGCGGTCCTGACGACAACCAACGCGACGCCTGCGGCGATCGATCTGCGGGTCAATACGGCTGCCGGTGGGACCGGCGCATTGACCCTTGGTGGAAGCTTGACAACAGGAACCGGAGGTGGTGTCAACGTTAGCACCGACACTCTCGATGCCGTCGCCGCAGGGACCCTCACCGTCACCAACACGACAATCAATACAGGAACTGGCGGCACCGTGACCCTGACGGCCGATGATGAATTGTGGATCGGTCCCGGGAGTGCGAAGACCCTGACGATGACGGGCGGCGCTCTGGTCCTCAACGCGAATGCTGACGGCCTTTCTTCCGCCAATGCCGACCGCTTTTACATGTTTACCGGTTCGGCCATCGCCGGAACGGCCTCTTCGGTGATCGTCAACATCAACAACAGCCAGTCTCAATCCTATGTGACGAGCATCACGGCAGCCAGCGGAGCTCCCATTACGGTGAACCAGACGGGAACGGGCAGCTTCAACTTCGACAGTGGAACGATCGGTACGGCCGGAAGCGGCGACGTGACGTTCAATGCTGACGGAGGAATCACCATCAGCGGAACGATCAATGCCGGTTCAGGCCTGATCGATGTGAACGCGAACGACGACGGATCGGGCAACCAGGGGCTGACCGTCAATGAATCGGCGGTTCTGACCACCACCAACAATTCGATCGGGGGCACCAACGCGATCGACCTCCGTGCGAACCTCGTCGGTGGGGGAACCGGAGCTATTACCTTGGGCGGCACCTTCACCACCGGTGCCGGGGGCGGCATCGTGGTCAGCAACGAGACCGGCTTGGCGGGACTTGGTGGTCCTGTCACCATCAATAACCTGATTGTGAATCCCGGTGCGGCGGGCAAGGTCACGATCACCTCGGACGACGAATTGTTCATCAACACCAACAAGACCGTCACCGTGACCGAGGCGGACGAGATCGAGTTCAACGCGAATACCGACAACGCGGGGGCCGAACGATTCTACATGTTCAGCGGCGCCGGTGTCGCCGCCGGGGCGACCGGGGCGACCGACATCGACGTCAACATCGGAACGACCACAGGCAACTCCGAGGTAAGGAGCCTGCAAAGCGCGGCGGGCGGCACCATTTCCCTGCAGCTCAACGGCACCGGTTCCCTGAATGTCGTCGGTGGAACGATCGAGGCATCAGGTGCCGGCAACGTTGAGATCCTCAGCCAGCACGGGATTGGAATCGCCGGAACCGTCGATGCGGGCAGTGGCAAGGTCATCGTCACGGCGAACAACGACGGTCTCGGTGCCGGAGCGATTTCTCTCTCCGGATCTCTGGTCACGACCAGCACGGCCGCAGATGCGATCACTGTCACCGCTGGAGATTCGGCGGGGGCGGGTCCCGACGGCAGCATCACCATCGGTGGCAGCTTCCAAACCGGATCCGGCGGATCGGTGGTCATCGAAGCGGGCGACAACATTTCCGTGAACGACTCGACCCTGACCGTGGGGGCTACGGGTTCGTTCGTCGCTTCGGCCAAGGACGAATTCTTCGTCAACAACAACAGGACTTTCAACGTCGTTTCCGGTGGTGTCACTTTCAACGCCAATGACGATGACGCAGGTGGTGAGCGTTTCTACATGTTCCCCAACGCCGCGGTCTCCGGCAACGCCTCCTCGCTGACCATCAATGTCGGCACCTCGAGCGGAGTCTCCGAGGTCTGGAGTCTGGCAGCGGGAACGGATGTCGACATCGACGTGAATTTTGACGGAACGGGTTCCTTGCGTCATTCCGGGGGCACGATCGCCGCAACGGGCAGCGCCGATGTGAACCTCCAGTCGACCGGTGGTGTCGACCTTCGCGGAACGATTTCCATCGCCAATGGCGTCCTCAATGTCGATGCCAACACGGACGGAAGCGGTAACCAGAGCTTGTCGGTCACCGAAACTGCCGTGATCACCACGGCGAACGCCGGCGCGAACGCCATCGATCTCCGTGTCAACACGGTCGGGGGCGGAACCGGTTCGCTCAGCCTTGGCGGTTCCCTTACGACCGGAGCGGGTGGAACCATCACGGCCAACAACAGTACGCCGGATGCAGCGGCTGTCGGCTTTGACATCAACAATGTCACCTTCAACACGGGTGCGGGTGGAACGACCAGTCTTACCGCCAGCGACGAGTTCTACATTCAGACGAACAAGACCCTTTCGGTGACGGGCGGTGTGCTGTCCATCAACGCCAACGCGGACGCGGCGGGCGCCCAACGCTTCTACATGTTCAGCGGTGCGGCGGTCAATTCCACGGGCACCACGGCGGACGCTATCGCCATCAACGTCGGTGCCAGCACCGGAACCAGCGAGTATCGCAATATCACGGTAGGCAACGGCGGCGGAATCACCGTCACCAGCGACGCCACCCAGAACCTGACCCATGCGGGCACCACGATCACCGCGACGAACGGCACGATCGACCTGGTGGTTCGCAACCTGAATCTGGCCGGCAATCTTTCCGCGGTCGGCGGGACCGCAACCCTGCGCCGCTCCTCCGTCGGCACCATCGGGGTCTTCAATGCCACCGCCTTCGGTGATCTCCAGATCGACCAGGGCGAACTGAACCGCATCAGCGCTGGAACCCTGAATATCGGCGGTGCCACGGCAGGAACCAACAACACGACCCTGATCCGCGTCAACGGGGTCAGCGATACGGCCGGTGTTACCGGATTGACCCGCTTCACCGCGATCGAGAGCACCGGTTCGGATGTCCAGTTCCTCGGTGCAAACTCTTTCAACTCGATCGAGGTCAATGCCAACAATCTGATCGATGTCCAGGCCGCCGCCTCCATCGGCGTCCTGACCGGCACCGCGACTTTCAACGCCGACGCCGACGACAGCGGGGTGGGCAATTTCCAATCGGCGGCCGGCTCCAGCGTGAACTCTTCCGCCGGCAACGGGAACGTGACGATCGATGCGGCCGACTTCAGTCTCGCGGTGGGGTCGTCAATCTCCTCCGGTTCCGGAAACATCTCCTTCCTGCCCACCTCGACGGGGCGCACCGTGGAACTGGGCGGTTCCGGACTGGGGCTGAACGTGACCCTGACGGATGCCGAACTCGACACCCTCACGTCGACGGGAATCGTTTATGTGGGTGACAGTTCCACCGGGAACATCACCATCTCGGATGCGATGACTCCTGCCGGTGCTCCCAACTTTGTTCTCACGACCCCCGGCACAGTCCTTGATGCGAGTTCGGCGCCCAGCGACTTCGTCGGAAGTTCGCTGGTCATCGATGGGGACCTGCAATCCAGCACCACGCCTGCCGTCGGTATCCTGAGTGTGACCGGTTCCTTCACCTTCGCGTCGAACAACACTTTCACGGTTGACCTCCAGGGCAACGCGGCCCCTGTCGCCGGCACCCACTACGATCAGGTCAACGTGACGCCGTCGGCTGGTACCAGTTCCGTCACGATCGGCAGCAACGTGATTCTCAACCTGGTTCTCTCCGGTGCCAAACCTGCAGCCGGGGTGACCTACACCTTGGTCGATAATGGCACCGCCAATCCGATCACCGGAAAGTTCGTCGATGCCCAGACCAACACGGTTCTCGACGAAGGAGATTGGATCGATCAGGATCTTGTGCTCTACAAGATCAGTTACATTGGAGGTGACGGAAACGATGTGGTTCTCACGTCCTACGGACCGGTCGAAACGGCTGCGACGCTCGATGGGAACGGGAACCTGCTAATCAACGACATCGAAACCACAACCACCAACGACTCGCTCACCTTCACCGTCGTGGGTAACAATCTCCGCATCAATGATCCAAATGAGGTCGTTGGATTCGATTTCGCGTCGCCCAACGGTTCGGTTCGGATCGACGAGCACACCATCGACATCCCGCTCGCCGCGTTCAACGGGTTGATCGTTGACACCGGGGCCGGAAACGACTCCATCACCTTCGCGGACTTCAGCGACACTTCGACCTTTTCCAACTTCCTTCTTGTCAACGGTGGTACCGGTATCGACACGATCAATTTCAACGCGGATTACAGCGGGAATGCGGGAATTCATGGGGTAACCGATGGAACGGTTCAAGAATCTCCCGCAAACCGTGCGGTTGAGCTGCGGGCGGACACCATCAATGTGGCGACAAATGTCGACATCGAGACGAGCGCGGTTAACGGAACCGTCAATCTGATCGCCGACCGAAACCTTCTCATGGACACCGGTTCACGTATCTCGACCGTGGACGGCTCCATCAATCTGGAGGCGAATGCAGCGGGCCTTGGTTCCGGTCAATACAACGGCATGCGGCTCAAGACAGCCACTTTGGAAAGCACTTCGGGCGATGTTACGCTAACGGGACGGGGTGGCAATACCCTGAGCTTCAATTATGGAGTCAATCTCGAAACGACTACTGTGAATACCGATGGAGAGGTCACCATTATCGGCACGGGCGGAGGCGACGGCAGCGCAGCGGCGCAGACCGGTGTCCTCGTGAATTACGGCAGCACGATCGACGCGGCCGCGATTTCAATCACCGGCCAGGGTGGGAATGCAAACGCAACGGGTAACGCTGGCGGGATTTACATCGGATCCTCGTCGACCCTAACCGTATCGACGGGAGATCTTACGTTGACCGGGACCGGTGCGACAAATGCAGGGACCGCCAATACCGGGGTTTTTGTCGGTTCTTCGAGTCTCACCAGCACCGGAGGGACCAACATCGTGATCAATGGGACCGGAAACGGAGGAAGTGGAAACGAAGGGGTCGAGATCAACAGCACGGTAGTGACTACGTCGGGTACCGGAACGGTGACGATCAGGGGAACCGGTGCCACAGGGGCCAGCAGCAATGTGGGCGTCCTTATCGCAGGTTCCTCACAGCCCTCCCAGATTACAACGGTCAACGGGGAGATCCGGATTGAGGGCACAAGCAATGGGACCTTAGCGGGGAACCACGGTGTCAGCATCAGCTCGGGATCCCAGGTTTCGGTCTCGGGGAGCGGGAATCTGGTGGTGTCGGGAACCGGAGGAATCGCGACCAACTCGGGAAGCGGGGTTCTTGTCAGTTCCGCTTCGATTTCGGTGAATACCGGCGAACTTCAGATCACCGGCACCGGCAGGGCCATGGCCGCAGGTCGTGGTGTCGAGACCATCGGCAGCACAATCACCAGCAGCGGGATTGGAAACATCACAATGGTTGGTTCCGCGAATGCCGCCGCAACGGGTGGGTCCAACTCCGGCATCAGCATCCACAGCACCCAGATCAACCTCAACGATGCTACGGGTGTCGCTAACCTCGTTCTGCAAGGCACCGGAGGCGGTGGAACGACCTTGAACCACGGAGTTGTCATTACGACGGGTTCCGCGCTGACTTCGGTTTCCGGTGATGCGGAGATCACCGGTCAAGCAGGTGGGAGTGGGGGCAATGCCGCCGGGGTTTCCGTGGCGAATTCCTCGACCGTGACGATCGGTGGAAACGGCAATCTGACCGTGACGGGTACGGGAAGTACCTCCGGTTCGGGTTCGACAACCCAGAACCGTGGCGTTCAAATCTCCTCGTCGACTCTCAGCGTCAACAATGGTTTGTTGACTGTGACGGGAGCCGGGGGTGGCGCCGGCAATGGAACGTTGAATCACGGCATCGACATCACCGGAAGTAGCACCAACCGTGGAACGGTAAGGGCCACGGGTTCCGGATCCTTGTTGTTGTCGGGCACGGGATCGAAGGGCGGGATCGGTCTCAACGGAAGTTTTGCTGAAATCGCCACGGTCTCGGGAGGTATCCAGATGATTGGTAGTGGAGGAAGCGGCGTCAGTAACACCCGTGGAATCTTCCTGACGAACTCGATCCTGACATCGAGTTCGGGAGGAGATATTACTCTCGATGGAACCGCAGATTCCCTGACGACAGGCACCGGAAACGTTGGTGTCTGGATTATTTCCACGAGCTTGGGCAGTTCAGGCGCGTTTGATATCGAGGGAACGGGAGGAGGCGGAACCGGAACGAACCACGGTATCTACATGCAGTCGATCACCAACCTTGGCGGAGCGATTGCGACCACGGGAACCGCCGGCGGGGGTGCTACCTCCCTGGCAAAGACTGGAAACTTCTTCCCCTGAGATGATTGGGGCATCGCCGGAAACGGGTTGCGACGCCTGGCGGACTCCTCGCTCTCCCTGCCGCCGGCAAGTGAAGGAGTTCGCCTTGCCATTCCTTGGTTTTCCTTATGGCCGCTTCTGAACCTTCCGTCTCACGCGTCCATGAGGCCCTCACGCTCCATCAATCTGGTGATCTTGACGCAGCGAGTCGGCTCTACGATCTCCTATTAGGCGAAGAGCCGGGAAACGTCGAAGCCCTACATCTCTCGGGTCTGCTCCTTCATCAACAAGGCAAGTCCGCCGAGGCGCTCGGCCGTATCGAAGCGGCCCTGCGTGAAGAACCCGAAAATGCCGGATTTCTCTACAACCATGGCGTGATCCTTCACGAAAACGGACGCTTTGGTGAGGCTGCGGATACCTATCGGAAATGCCTTTTGACCGATTCCGGAAATGTCTCCGCCTGGGTCAATCTCGGGAACCTTCTTGCCGATCATGGGCATTTCGGGGAAGCGCTCGATTGCCACCGCAATGCCGCCCGGTTGCAGCCTGGGGAAGGGGAGCATCTGCTTCGCGTAGCCCGGGACTTGCGGCTCATCGGCGACATTGATGCAGCTCTCGCCCTGCTCGGGGAACTGCTCTGCCGTGAGCCTGACAATGAGGCGGCTTGGAGCGCGATGCTTTTTGCCAGCCAGTATCAGGCCGGTATTTCCCGGGCCGAGTTGTTTCGCAGGCACTCCCGGTGGGCGGCGCGCTTCCCCGCCGCAGAGATAGAAGATGTGCCCCGAAAGTCGGGAGAATTCCTCCGGGTGGGCTTTCTTTCTCCCGATTTCGGTAACCACCCCGTGGGTATTTTTCTCGCCCCACTGCTTGAGCGGCTCAAGGATCACCCCGGTGTGATTATGATCTGTTTTAACGATCGCGTTCGTGTCGATGAATATCTACTCCGTCTCCGTGCTGCTGCCGGCGAGTGGCACGAGGTGGCTTCCCTGGACGATAGCGCGCTCGATCAGAAACTCAGGGATTGTGCCCTCGATGTGCTCATCGATCTTTGTGGTCACGGCGAGGGGAACCGCGTTCGCCTCCTAGCGAGAAAACCCGCGCCGGTCCAGATGAGCTGGGCGGGTTACACCGGGACCACCGGGCTCGGGGCGATCGATTTCCTTCTCAGCGATACTTTCCACACGCCTGCCCACAGTGAGGAAGACTATGCGGAACGGTTGCTTTGCTTTCCCTGCGGCTACCTGACTTGGCAAGCACCCGCCTATGCTCCTCAACCTGCACCCTTGCCCATGCTGGCGAAAGGGTATCCCACCTTTGGATGTTTCAACAATCCTTCGAAATTGAGTCAACCCACGCTCTCCCTCTGGGGGCGATTGCTGGCAAAAGTGCCGGGCTCCCGCCTCGTTTTGAAATACAAGGGCATGCAGGATCCGGCTGTGGTGACTCGCGTGCGGGGTTTGCTTTCGGTGCACGGGGTTGCGCCTGACCGGATCGATTTCCTCGGACAGACCAATCACCAGGACCATCTCGAGGCCTTCTCGATGATCGATGTGGCACTCGATACGATGCCCTATTCAGGAGGTCTCAGCACTTGTGAGGCAATCTGGATGGGCGTTCCGGTGGTCACTCTGCCCGGCGACACTTTCGCGAGTCGGCACTCTTTTTCTCACCTCCGGAACGCGGGGGTGGGGGACACCGTTGCGAAGGACGAGGAAGATTACCTGCGTATCGCCACCACACTCGTGGCGAAACCGGAAGCGCTCGCGAAACGCCGCTCCATGATGAGGGGAACCGTGGCGGCTTCCCCGCTGTTGGATCTCGATGCCTACACCTCGGATTTTCTCTCCGCGTTGGGAGCCGCCACCGCGAGCGCCATTGGAAAGTAGATGAGGAGTCCCTCCTGCTACCAGGCAGACGAGTCGATTTCCTTCGTTTTTCCCTTGGACTGGTGGGCTCAATCCCGGCAAAGTCACGACCCATGGATCTCACCTTTGTTTTTCCCTGCCTCAATGAAGAGGAAACGATCGTCGCGTGCATCGAGGCGGTGAAGGGCTCGCTCGACGCGGGTGGGGGGGATTTGCGTTATGAGATTGTTGTCGCGGACAATGGCAGCACGGATCGCTCGGCGGAATTGGCCCGGGTAGCCGGGGCGCGTGTTGTGCCGGTCTCGGAACGGGGATACGGGGCAGCCTTGCGTGGGGGGATCGCCGCTGCCGCGGGAACCTACGTGATGTTTGCCGATGCGGATCTGACCTACCTCTACGAGGATGCTCTGCCGCTTTACCGTGCCGCTGTCGCCAACGACGCGGATATGGCGATCGCCTCTCGTATGCGGGGCACGATCGAACCGGGCGCGATGCCGCCTCTGCACCGCTGGCTCGGCACCCCGGTTCTCACGACTCTCATCAATCTTCTTTTCAAGGGAAGGCTCTCGGATTGCAACTCCGGCTTTCGCTGCCTCCGCAAATCGGCTTATGAGACCTGGGGTATCCGCGCCAACGGCATGGAGTTCGCCTCGGAATTGCTGATCAAGGCGCTGAAGCACCGGGCAAAAACCGTCGAGATCCGCTCTGGGCTCCGACGTGGTCCCGAGGGGAGGGTGGCCCATCTCCGCACCTGGAGGGACGGGATGCGGCACCTCTTGTTCATTCTTTCAGAGCGGCCCCGGCTTTTTGAAATGACCGGTTTGGTCCTGGTCTTCTCGAGTTCCATTCTCCAACTCCTGGCCATCGTTCTCGGGCCAACCGACCTGTTCGGTTTTAATGTCTTCGACATGCACTCGAAGGCGCTCCTTCTTCTCGCGGGAATCACCGGCATGCAGTTGTATGTCTTCAGCTGCATGCTGTTCCTGCGCGAGCGTGAGAAGCCTTCGGCGGTCACGTCGAGCCTCATCGGGATCGAAGAGGCGCCTCTGTTTTTCCTTCTTCTCTCGATCCTCGTTCTCGAGATCCTCCTGGTCGGGGGGGTCGTCCTGAACTGGGTCCTGAACAATTTCGCCAACCTCGATCTGGGTAATGTGCTTTTCGGAGGGATTCACTTCCTCGGGCTCCCCCTCATGCTCGCCATCGCGCTGCTTGGATTGCACGTCTTCAAGAAGAGTGGCGATGCCTGAAACTCTTTGCGAGAAAAGGGTGTCGCTACCTATCAATGATCCGATGATGCGAAGTGATCCTTGTCGGCGGAACCCGGTCTTGCTCCATGGTCTCTTTTTTGCAAGACTCAGGAGTCTTTCGAACCTTCTCCCTTCAACCTGTCGATTCAATGAGTGAGCAATCCGATACGAAATTCAATCTCAAGTATGAATCCATGACGGCGGTTTTCGCCGATCATGTCGTACTCAACCGTCTCAATGGCGCCGTCATCCTCGATTTTGCCTCGGCCATGGTGGGTGACCCCGGGTCCGGGCAATCGACCATCCCGGTGCACACCCGGATTGCGATGACCCATCAGGGCGCCGCGTTGTTGCTGCAACTGCTCTCGAATGCCTTTGCTTCTGGAACCGCGAAGGATGCTTCGCCGGATGCCCCTCCGGTTGTCGAGGCGGAAGGGTAAAGGTTTTTTCTGCAACCGGATCAGGACCAAGGGGCGCATTTGCCCTAGAGCGACTGTTGGAGGTGGTTTCTCGCAAATACGTTGGTTGAAGTCCCTGGATTCGAACTTTATCTTCGACTTTGGTGATTCGTTGGAAAGTGGGGTTTTGCGGCATGCACCGCGAACTCTCCCGTTTAGCCGAAGATCCTGTTACTCGGTTCAGTCGCAAACGCATGATCCGCTCCCTCCTCGTCTTCTCCTCACTCATCCTTCCGGGAATGCTTCGGATGGCTGCTGCGCAGACGCCCGGGGATGCGGATCCATCGTTTGAAGCGGGTTCCTTTGTAAACGGTACGGTGCGCGCCCTGGTACCAGTGGCCGGAGAAAAATTCTACATGGGCGGAGCTTTCACCAGCGTCAACGGGGGACTCCGCAATCATATCGCCCTTCTGAATGCCGATGGAACGGCAGATGGGTCTTTCGACCCCGGGGACGGCGCCAACAATCAGGTCGAGACCCTTGCTGTGCAGCCGGATGGAAAAGTGATCATCGGGGGATGGTTCACCCGTTACGACGGCATCGTCCGGAATCGCATCGCCCGGATTCTTCCAGACGGGAACATCGATCCCTCCTTCGATCCGGGGAGCGGGTTCAACGGCGTGGTGGCCTCGGTGGCTCTGCAGCCGGATGGGAAGATTCTGGCTGGGGGATATTTCACAACCTGCAATGGAACGCCCCGGAACTACGTCGCCAGATTGAACCCGGACGGCAGCCTCGACGGCGGATTCGATCCCGGTGCCGGAGCCTCGAGTGCAGTGCGGGCGGTCGCGATACAGACAGATGGCAAGGTGATGATTGGTGGCCTTTTCACGACGGTGGACGGAGTTGCCCGTAATCGGCTCGCTCGGCTCAATTCCGACGGTAGTCTCGATGGAGGGTTCACCATTGGATCCGGCTGCGACGGACCGGTGTCCTGTCTCGCCGTACAGTCGGACGGAAGGATTCTGGCCGGGGGAACCTTCACGGATTTCAACGGTACGCAGCGCAACCGCATCGTCCGGGTCGAATCGACCGGGAGCCTCGACGGCAGCTTCGACCCGGGTAGCGGTGCCAACGCCGAAATCAGCACGCTCGCGCTGCAAGGCGATGGAAAGATCGTGATCGGTGGCTGGTTCACCAGCTTCGCAGGCACGGCGCGAGGATTTGTGGCACGCATCGAGGCCAGCGGCATCCTCGATGCAGGGTTCGACCCTGGGTCGGGTGCCCAGAGTCTGGTGTTTTCGGTGGCGGTTCAGAGCAATGGAAAAGTTCTGGTCGGCGGACAATTCAAAGGGTTCGACGGGACCTCGCGGGACTACGTGGCGAGACTGCTTTCCGACGGCAGCTTGGATGCGTCGCTTCTGCCCGGCAGCGGCGCCAACGCCCGGATTCTTTCGATGGCCCGGCAAAGCGACGGAAAGATCGTCGTGGTCGGCGAGTTCACCACCTACGATGGTATGCCCCGTCAGCGGATCGCCAGGGTGGGGGGCGATGGTGTGCTCGATCCGGGTTTCGATCCCGGATCGGGAACGGACGAGGCCATCAACGCGGTTGCGATCGATGCCGAGGGAAGAATCCTGATCGCCGGAGACTTTTCCGAATACGATGGCACCCCGAGGGGGCGCCTGGCCCGGATTCTCCCGGATGGCAGCATTGATCCGAGCTTTGATCCCGGATCCGGGGTCGACGGAGTGATCTCGTGTCTGGCCGTGCAACCGAATGGAAGGGTTCTAATCGGGGGGGACTTCGGAAACTACAACGGAGTGGCAAGGCAGAGAATCGCGAGAGTCACGGGGAACGGAGCTCTCGATTTCAGCTTCGACCCAGGGACCGATGCCAACGCCCTTATTGCTTGTATGGCCCTTCAGCCTGATGGCAATGTGATCGTGGGCGGAGATTTCACCGCTTATGGGGGAACCCTCCGCGACCGCATCGCCCGGCTGAACGTGGACGGTAGCCACGATCTCGGTTTCGATCCGGGGATCGGAGCGAACGATCGCGTCGCCTGCCTCGCCGTTCAGGCCGATGGAAAAATCCTTGCGGGGGGAGATTTCACGAGCTTCAACCTGGGACCCCACGTTCGCATGGTTCGTCTCGAATCCAACGGAGGTTTCGATTCCGGGTTCGATGTGGGTGAAGGAATCAACGGCATGGTCCGGTCCATCGCCTTGCAGGCGGATGGCCGCTTTCTGGTGAGTGGTGGGTTCACCAGTGTCGACGAAACCTTACGGGAAAACATCGTCCGGCTTGATTCCGACGGAGGTTTAGACCTCGGGTTCAATCCGGGAGCGGGGACCAACGGTGCGGTCAATGGATTGGTCCTGCAGCCGGATGGGAAGGTGTTGATCGCCGGTGATTTCACGGTCTACAACGGAGTCGGCGCGGGCTTTCTGGCCCGGGCCCTGCTCGATGAGGCGACCTCCAGTATCACTGCGCCGACAGTGAATCGGGTTGATTGGCTGGTCGGGGGTACGTCGCCCGAGTTCGAACAGGTCGTGTTCGAGCGTTCGACTGACGGCATTGCCTGGGCCTCGGTTGGCGGCCTGCCGTTCCGGATCGCCGGGGGCTGGAGATACGATGGAACCAATCTCGGGGCGTCCGGTTTTCTCCGGGTCCGCGCGCGTTTCACGGGAGGATACGGTAACGGCAGTTCCTCGACCCTCGAACAGATCGCGACCTACTATTTTCCCCCCGAGATTTCCGTGGAATCTCCTCCAGGCATTACCTTGCCTTTCGAAAGCGCCGAAGTCGGCTATGGAGCCATACCCTTCGGTGGCAGCGCCGAAGTGACCTTCACGATCCGTAACCAGGGGATCGCTGATCTGCTCGTGGGAGTCATCGACTTCATTGGAGACGACGCGGACGCGTTCACCGTCACTGACGATCCTGAAGCTACAGTGATCGCGAACGACACCACCACCTTCTCGGTCACCTTCAGCCCGTCCTCGCCGGGTGCCAAGAGCGCGACGCTACGGATCGCGAGCAATGATGAGGATCGCGATCCCTTCGAGATCGCTTTGAACGGGACCATGCTGAAGGGTGTCCAGAACCTTCTCTTCGATCCCATCGAGGACCAACTGGCCACGGCAACCCTCGGCTTGATGGCGACCGGAGGGGCCTCGGGGAATCCGGTGACCTACATTGTCGATGGTCCCGCTGTCCTCGACGGCGACAGCCTTTCTTTCACGGGCCCCGGAACGGTGACGGTTACCGCCAACCAGGCCGGCAACGCCAACTACGACCCGGCCGCTCCGGTCGTTCGATCCTTCATGGTCTTCGCGGAGTTGGCCCTCGTGAACTTGGAAAACCTGAGCCAAACCTATGACGGTACCCCGAAGATGGCGACCGCAATCACTTTTCCGGAGAATCTGCCGGTCGCCATTGACTACGGTGGCGCAACTCCGGTGAACGCTGGTTCTTACCCTGTGACCGCACAGGTCACCGATCCGCGTTACAGTGGCAGCGACAGCGGTTTTTTGGTCATCGACAAGGCCTCCCAGGCGATCGATTTCCCGGCCATCGGCGATCGAATCGCCACTGAGCAAGTGAACCTCAGCGCAAGCGGGGGCGGTTCGGGCAGCGCCGTTATCTTCACAGCCAGTGGTCCGGCGCAAATCGTTGGGAATCTTTTGACCTTCACGGGACCTGGCTCGGTCACGGTTTACGCCAACCAGGCGGGTAATGCGAACTACGAGGCCGCTCCGGAAGTCTCTCAAATGATCACCGTCGAGGCGCAATCTGCGACCGTCACGCTTGCCGCTCTCCATCAGGTTGCCGACGGCACGGAGCGGGTCGTTGTGGTCACCACCTCGCCACCGGGCCTCGAGGTGAACGTATCGTATGAAGGTTCTCCGACGCCTCCGACGGCAATCGGTTCCTACGACGTGGACGTGACGCTCGTCGACACGCGTTACGAGGGTTCTGCCTCCGAAACCCTGATCGTCGACAATCCGTCACGGTTGGAAATCGTTCCCGGAGGAACCTTGCCGGCACTTTCTCCTCTTGGTGCGCTTGATGTGAGCACCTTCCAGATCGGAGCCTACGAAGTGACCGGTAGCGAATGGGACATGATCGTGGCCTGGGCCGAAACCTCGGCGGGGTATGTTTTCGGAGCGGTGGGAACTGCAGCGGAGGGCGATCATCCAGTCACGGAGATCTCCTGGTTCGACGCCGCGAAGTGGTGCAATGCGCGCACGGAGTGGGAAAACGCCCAATTCGGGCGCTCGCTGGCACCGGTCTATCGTTTGGCCGGAAATGTTTTCAAGTCGGGGACACCCGCCGCGCCATCCGATCTCGTCGCCGACCTCGGGGCCGGGGGCTGGCGTCTGCCGACTGCCGCGGAATGGGAGTTCGCCGCTCGTGGAGGTGCCGGTGGTGTTGCGAGTGTCTATGCGGGAGGAGATCTGATCGATCCGATTGCGTGGTACACCGCAAACTCGTCAGGCGCTCCCAATCCGGCCGGAGGCAAATTGCCGAACGGACTCGACCTTTACGATTTGTCCGGAAACGCCGGCGAATGGGTGAATGACGGACCTGCCGGATTGCCGAACCAGCGTTGGCTGCGGGGCGGGGGGTGGTCCTCGGCGGCCGCCGCCTGCGAACTCGCCACCCTCGGCAGCGAAACCGCTTCTCTGACCCTCGATCATGCCGGATTCCGCCTGGTGCGCTCGGTTTCGCTAGCACTTGCCGAGGCGCTCGATGGAACGGGCCTTTCGTGGGAAACCTCCTCGTCCGTTCTCTGGACCACGGAAACCGCGACCACCTTCGACGGCTCCGATGCGGCCGATAGCGGATCGCTTGAGGCGGGCGAATCTTCGTGGATTGAGACGGAAGTGGAAGGGCCCGGCAATCTACGTTTCCGTTGGAAAACGGAGGGAAGCGAGACGCAGGACGTTCTTACTTTCGCCATCGATGAAAACGCCAATCAATCGGTGAGCGGATCGGTCGATTGGACGGAGGTGGTCCTTGAGATTTCAGCAGGGATGCACGACCTTCGTTGGACTTTTTCCAGAATGAGCCCGTCTGGAAATCCGGCTGCTTGGCTCGATACGGTTTCCTTCGAATCCGCGGCGCCACCGACACTCACCACTTCGGCTGCAACGAGTGTCGCGAGTTCTTCCGCGGCTTTGGGTGGAGAGGTCAGCGATGACGGAGCGCGCGAGGTGACGGTGCGGGGGGTTGTTTATGCGACGTTCTCGGGACCTAGCCTGGGAACGGGGACCGATCTTCCGGATGTTTCCGGAGGCAACGGCACCTTCGAAGTCGCCGCGACGGGACTGGTCGAAGGAACGACCTATTTCGCGCGTGCCTATGCGACAAACAATCTTGGCACCTCCTACGGGGAAGAGATCCATTTCACGACGGATACACAGGTCGTTTTCAACGGAGGAACAGCGTCTTATAACCGCGCGATTCTTTCGGGAGGAAGGCAGATTTTCCGTTTCACCCTTGCCGGGCCGCGTCTCTTCGAATACTCGAGTTCGGGCGATGGTGCCCTGAGGGCGCAACTGTTTGACGACATCGGAAACCTCCTCGAGTCCTTTGAAGGAGATGGCAATTTTGCCCTCCAGACCGCCGTGCTCGCAGGAGACTATTCCCTCCACATCTTTCGCCTGGCCGATCAAGCCGGTCCTCAGAGTCTTACCCTGAATCTTGACGAGCAAACCGAGGCGTTCACGAGGCCGGACGTGGCCGTTGGGGGCTCGATCGCCAGCTTGGGGGGACGCGAAGTCTATGCTCCGGTGCAGCAATTGGCGTCCCTCATCGCTAAAAGAGCAAAGAGGGTGATCGGGTATGTAGGGATCTCCAATCGGGGAAATTTCCCGGACGGTCTCCGAGTGGCTGGCGGACGGGGCACTTCCTTTTTTAAGGTGACCTACATGGCCCCTGGAAACATCACGGCCGCAGTCCTCGCGGGCAATTACCTGACCGGCGCTCTCGAAGGCGGTGAGGAGGTGCCGATGACGATTTCGGTGACTCCCAACAAACGCAAGCTTTCCAAGAAGAAGGGGCGCAAGACGAAGATCCTGAAGAAGACGCTCCTTCTTTCTTTGCGAGCCGAATCCTTATGGGATTCGGAAGTGGGAGATCAGGCTACTTTACGCGTGCAGACTCGCTGAGCGTTCCTTTCGACAAAAAAGTGGGCCTTGAGACAGGGCCAGCTCACTCCGCACGACGACAAAGGACGAGATACTGACCGCCAAGCGGCAGCCATGACAAGCGCGGTTCGAGAGCGCGCAGGGCGGAGAGGAACCGAGGAAAGAAAAAAACGTAGTCGGTCCTGATCACTTCGAAGCCACTTTCGCGCAGGAGTCGGTGGGCTTGGTGAGGCCAGACGAGAATGGCATCGGCGTCGAAAGGGACTAACCGCATGGCAAGACGTGTGATCGGGTTCCATGGATTGTTCTCCCAGAAGGCGAAGAGGCCGCCGGGTTTCAGGATTCGCCTTATCGTAGCCAGAGCCGCCGCCCGGTCCCTTACCGGAATGTGGTGGAAGACTCCATTACAAAAGGCCAGATCACACGAGTCCTCCCAGCCTTCGGTCGTCGTTGAAAAACTCGCAGGGTAATCTTTCCAAGATTCTCTCGCCACTTCAAGAGAACTGCCGGATGGATCAAAGCCCCGCAGTGATCTGATCCCGAGCAGGTCAAAGAAAAAGGGGGTTGCGGTGCCGGTCCCGCATCCGAAATCAAGCGCCTGTTCCGGAAGGAAATCCCTTTGCAACAACCGTGAGCGCAAGTGGCGCATGCGGCCTTCGGCGAAATAGTCTTTGGATTCTCCACTGAGACGCAGTCCCTTCTGGAGTTCGGAATCATAGTTGCCCGCAAACGAATCGAATTCGGCCGCTGCGGGACGAGCACCCTGCGGAGCGGTATCACCTGCTTTCGCTTCTTGCGCAAACGTTGGTTCCATCCTTATTGCCGGAGTGTGGGGAAGTTCACGCCATCCGGAGGCATTGCCAGAGAAAAAGTCCACGTCGCGTTGGTTTCCGTGGCTTCTTTTTGGTATCCTCTTCCTGATTTCGTTCGGATTCCAGATTCACAGTGGAGCCTGGCGCAGTGATTTTGGAGGTCATGCCGACGAGGGAGCTCACGTCGTGACCAGTTTGATGGTGCGCGATTACCTCGGCGGAGGTTTCCTCGAAACCTGGCATCCCATGCGATACGCGGAGGCCTACTACGACAAGTTTCCGAAGGTCGCGCTCGGTCACTATCCGCCGGGTTTCTATTTGGTTGCCAGTGCAGGCCTAATGCCATTCCGTTCAGGGTATGCCCTGCTTGTCATCATGAACGGGCTCGCGGCCGGAGTGGGTTTGCTGGTCTGGTGGTTCGCCAGGCGATTCTCTCTCCCCACATCCGTGTCGGCATTGATCGCCCTCCTTTACGTGCTGCTCCCGCAGACTCGAACCTATACCGCCATCGTCATGGCGGACCTGCTTCTCGTCCTTCTCAGCCTGCTCGCAGCCCGCTCATTTTTACGTTTTCTCGAGTCGGGAAGGGCAGGGGATTCTCTCTGGTTCGGATGCTGGGCCGCCGGTGCCATCCTTACCAAGGGTTCCGCGGTGGGCCTCGCCCTGCTCCCGCCCTTCGCCATCGTCTTGGCAGGGGATTGGCGTGTCATCCGGTCGGGCCGTCTGTGGCTTGCTCCGGTTCCGGTGATCCTTTTGGCCCTTCCCTGGATGCTCCTCACCATGGGAATCACCCGGGAGGGGATGCAGGATACTTCGTTCTTGGAGTGGTTCCGCGAGGCCTTGCCGTATTATGGAATGGCCCTCTGGAAGGAAGCGGGTTGGATCACGCTGGTGGGTTTGGTCCTTGCGGGCGGCCTTGTTCTTTTCCGTTGGGCCGTCCGGAGAGAACCGCCCGATCGCACGGAAGCGGTTCTCTGGGGTGCAGTCGCCTGCGCCGGTTTCGTGCCCTTGTGCGTTCCTGCGGGACTAGATTCCCGCTACCTCATGCCTCTGGTCCCGGCTGTGTTGCTACTGGTTCCTGTCCGTGCCCGGCTCGTCTTCCGCAGGTGGCCTTTGGTCGCTTTTGTGGTTCCGGTTCTTTTTACCTTGGGGGTATTCTTCGAGACGGCGCGTCCGGTGAGAAAGTACTACACGGGCGCTGCCTCGGCGATTGAGGAAGTTATTCGGGACTCGAAGAACTCAAAGCCAGGGAAAAAACCGATCCGGGTTCTCGTGGTCTCCAACGCCGGAGGGGAGGGGGCCCTCGTTGCCGCGGCGGCTCTCGATGCGTCGAGGGAAATGGCTCTGGTCAGGGGTTCGAAGTTTCTCGCCACAAGCGACTGGATGGGCAGGGGATATGCAGAGGCCTTCGCCACTCCGCCGGCCTTGATAGAGGGACTCCGAAGAGGCGGGATTGACTATCTTGTCGTCGATCCGCCTCCCGACGAGGCGCCATCACACTGGCGGAACGCGGCGGAATGGTTCGCGAACGAGGCTCTTCCCGGGATTGAAAATGTCGGAGAGGTCCCGTCATGGCGGCGCGAGGTGCAAAGCGTTTTCCGAATTTACCGGATTGCACCCGTGGCCCCGTGATCACGGCTGGGCGTGGATCAGCGTGGATTGTGGATGTGGTTTCGGGGCCTCTTCTTGAAGGGAAGACTTCGTGAGAATCCGTCTTCATCCGTGTCCCAGATCCCATTGTTTCGGAATTCCGTATGGAATGAAACAGTTGATCAGCGAGAAGGATCGTTTCGGAAGGGAGGAGCACTCAACGGGTCAGCTCAAACTGGGCAGCTACCGCGCGGTGCTGGGAAGGACGGTCGGCTTCGGTGATGCACCAGGTCGGTCTCCAGTGTTCATCGCAAAAGAGGTAGTCGATGCGCATCCAGGGACCACCGAGACTGAGTGGGTTCCGGGTGGTTCCGGGGAAAGAATAACCGAATCCATGGCCTGCCTCGGCATGTGCATCTTGAAAGCGGCTTCGAAAAAGGCCGTGGATGTAACCTCCGGCAGGAGCGTTGAAGTCACCTGCGATAATCACAGGAAGAGGGTCGGCGAGGATGCGATCACGCAAGGTCCGCGCCTCGGTGATCCGCTCGTCCCAGTAGACTTGGTTTTCATGGCGCTTCTTAGCCAATGGAGTGCCCGGTAACCCGAATAGCCCGTAAAGAAAGGCGCCTCGGCGGTAATATTGCAGCGTATCTCTGGGCGATACGGTGTGAACCGAGTAGACAGCCACTTGTATTCCCTTGAAATCGATGACAAAGCGCGCCGCAATTGGCGCCTTGTCGCGGTCGTGTTCGATTTCGACCGGTGCAGCGCTGAGAATTGGGTGACGACTCAGGAGGGTAAATTCGGCCAGATCGAGGCCGTAGGGAAATTCTTCGTAACCCTCCGATGCAAGATAGCCGGCAGACCGCCCTCCAGCGTCCTGCAGAAGGAGCAGATCCGGAAGTACCTGGTTCTTGAAGGGCTGAAGGCTTTGGTTCATGTGCTCCCCTCTGTTGTAAGTGAGTATATTGAGAGACCGGCCAACTTGCGAAGGGGTTGGAGACGGAACGAAATGGGGGCGAAAGTCCATGGACCAGACGGCAAAAACCAGAGAACTGGCTAGAAGGCCGAGGGCGGACCGGCGGTGTGCGAAGAGGACGAGAGGAAGGAGGAGAGCACTTGGTATCAAAAATGCGGTGCGAGGGAGGTAGAGGATAAACGCAAGGGCGAGATTCCTCTCTCCGATCCAGCGCAGGGAAAACATGACGATCAGTAGAAACGCGGTGTACCCAAACGCGGAAACCCCAAACAGAACCCTCACGAGCCGACGAACTCGTTTCCTCAGTCGAAAACGGGAACTTTCGTCAACGAGTGTTGCGCCAAGGCCAGCGAGGAATCGATCCATCCAGTCCTGCGGCCGCGAACCGATGTCCCGAGCGGCCTCGCTCTCAGCTTCTGGATCTGTCGAAGGCATCGGAATCCGAGAAATGTCTCATGAGGACAATCAGGATCCGAGGTCTCCCCTCGAGAGTTCTCCCACACTTTCCGGGGCGTTCGGGGCAGGTAGTTTGTTGTGCTTAAAATACAAGCCCGCTAAAATTAGAGCCAATACCGTCACAGCAATGATCACAAAAATTGACTCAATGATTGTAAAAGCTATAATTTCAGTTATTTTAGCATTTTCATTGCCGCCGGTTTTCATAAGCACTAATTGGCATCCAAAACAAAAGCTTTCCAGTCCAAAATGATTTCTCAGATAATTAAAATGACTTTTTTATCAGGGGGACATTTCTCCAACCTCGAAGAAGGTTCCGGGAGGTTTCCGACGTCGACATTCGCCGCCTCTCGGAATGTTACGATTTGGCCCCAAACCCCCGTGAAAACGAGGAAAACGTGCCTTGACAGGATGGGGGAACTGGCCGATTTGAAGGCGCTTATTTTCTCTGTCGTCTATTCCGCTTAAGAGAGACGAACTTTTAGGATTCTTGTGAGTTTTTTCCGCCTATTTAGTCTGCATATCGTGAGTCTTCTCAGGCAATTCTTCTAAATGGTCTGCCGACATCCATTTGTCCTTCTGGGAGCTGCCGCCTTGCAAGTGCTTTCTTGCTCGGCGGTTTTTGCTGATCCGGCGCAGACTTCGTTGCTTTCGCCGGCACTTGCTCTCAGCGGAAGGATCACTGACCCAGAGCATATGGTGAATCCGCATGAACTGGCCGTATTGCCCTCCGCCAAAGAAGAGTTTGTGTCAGCGAATCCGGAGGTGGCGGTGGGCAAGGAGCTTGGCGTTGCTGGTGCCGGTTCGACTTCGATGGATTTTCCTGGTTCGAGTGAAGGGGAATTTGCCTTTCTCGCTCCTGGTGAAACGGAGCCGAGTTCTTTCCATGACTTTGAGGACACTCTCATTCGCACCGAGCAAGCTTCTCTTGTGCGGACCTTCGCGGGGGAGGGGGGAGAGCGGCTCCCGGATTCGTGGGCGGTTCCTCCCGGCGGAGGAGTCCCCGGTGGATATCCCGGTTACCGTCGGGAGGCAGCGGCAGTGGATTATTCAGCCAACACCGGAGCGACCTACTTCCCTCCGCCTTCTGTGAACGGACCTTACCGTGGGAATTCCCATTCGTATCCCTATTCCGGTTCCTATCACCCCGGGGGACCATACGCCTACCAATACGACGGCATGGTTCCCCTCGGTGACCCTGGAGTCTATGAGGACAACGGTTTCGAATTTGAGGGAGACATCCCTCTATTTACCCGCCAGTTCAACCCCGAGGAAGCCCACTTCAAAGCAGGCCCCCTGTATTTCCAGGCTCTCTGGGTCGAAACGGGGGTGCTTTATTCCGATTATCACGGTCCCGCGTTTTTCGCCCCTGGTGAGGACGATGGTTGGCTGGGATTCGCCAGTTTTCGGTTCCGCATGGCGGCCCAACTTGGGCCTTCCCTTTATCTGACGGCGGATGGCGAACTCATCTACCTTTTCGGAGAAAACGAGTTGGGATTCAGAACGGGTCTGGGCGGAGGTCCTTTCGCAACTCTCGTCTACGAAACTCAGATCGGATCGTGGGACTTCCGCGCCTACGCCGAGTTTGGAACTGGGTCCTTCTACGACATGTTCGGTTCCGACGCTTACGAGCGGGCCGGACGCTACTCCTTCGGATTTTATGGGAGTTACGACAACGATCTTCTCTACGATCCCTACCTCTACACCCGTCTTGGAGTGGAGGCTTCGACGCTCGTCAATCCCGATTGGCGGCTTACACTTACCGCCGACCACACCGACTACTGGTATGTGGGAGGAGAAGATCGTGGAGACGATCATTCGGCTCGCGAGCATGCCGGGGTCCTTTACGGCGCGGAGCCGAACCGCGTCCCTTTCACACCGTGGTTCTCCTATGACCTCTACTCCGATGACTATTTTGATACCGCTTATCACACGCTTTATATGGGCGGAAGCGGGCGGTTGAGCGAAAATGTTTTCTTTGACGGGCGGGTCGGCTATTTCATGACGACGGGAGACAGGTTCGACCGAGAAAATTGGCTCTGGAATATCGGGCTCCGTCATCGAATCAGCGAGCGTACCTCTCATGGGGTCCGATTTGGTCAGGATTTTTTCATGAGCGATTTTTCCATCGATTCTACCGTTTCGAGCTTCTTTCAATATTACATCGAGCATCAGTTCAACGAACGGCTCAGGGGGCGCGCTTTTGCCCAATGGTCCACGGATGAGTACCTGAGCGGCCCCTTGGTTGGCGGGGAATTCGAGACTGAGCAATATGGGGTCTGGCTCGACTACCTTTTTACCGACAGATTGCGAGGGTCAGTCGGTTACATGGAGCAGGGTACTCGTAATACTCGTAGTGGATATGAGTACAACCAGTCCATTTTTCAGGCCAGGTTGGATGCCCAGGTTGGGCTTCGTTCGACGGCCTACTTCCTTTATCAGCACGAGGATACCGATATTTATTATGAGGATCTCTACATGGCCGGGATTCGCCGTTACTTTTGACACCTCATTTGTTCACAGGCTTCTGAACGTCGATAACCCAGTTCACTCATGAAAATGAACTCAGCTTCCTCGAACCTCTTCCTAGCGGCTGGCTTGGCCGTTCTGATTTTGCAGCCTCTTCTTCTCAGAAGCCAGGATGCTGCCGAAAAGCCCGCAGATGCGGCGGTTTCAACCACCGCGCTCGAATCGGTCAAAGCAACAACAGGCGGAAGCGCGTCCTCTGCCGTTTCCGGTGGTACAGTGGCTGGTGCAACGGGAGCTACGGCAATTGAATTTCCGGGAAAGACCGATCTCGACGATCCCGGAAACAAAGATCAGCGCCTTCTTTTGCCGGTAGATGCGGAGGGGAAGGTCAGTGTCGCCTGGCTTTCCAAGATCGATCTTGATGCCGATCTTGATTATGACGGAAGGCTCGACAACGACTCGGACGCGGATCAAGGGCAGCATGAAGCGGTGCCTCCCGGACTTGAATTGGGTAAGGGTGAGGTTTCTCGACTTGTGATTCGTTTCAAAACGTATGAGCAGACCTTTCCCGGTACCTTGGTGGTAGCCCTTGAGGTGGAGGGGGTGAATCGTGATTCGGCATCGGGAGCGTTTTCCGCGGGTGGTCAAAAATCTGTCGGGCGCGTCAAGGTATGGCGTGACCAGGCCCGGAAGGAACTGCTGGTGGATTCGGGTGATCCGGCCAAGCTCCGCCATGAATGGCGTTACGATTCAGAGAAACGTTCGGGAGGAATTCCCAGGACCCTTTATATCGAGGGCGTTGAAGTTTCCTCGAAATTCGAGGGGGATCTTCGGCTCTTGCTCAGTGCATCCCATCAATCTGACGGCGCCACTCCGGGAACGGTGAGTTCGCTTTACCGGAGCGCCTTCGATCACCTGCTCGTCACGGTTCGGAAAGAGCCCGTGGAGAAAGAATTCATCAACAACAATGTTGAGGGAGTCTGGTCAAAGGTGGGAGATAGTCCGGTAGCAGTTGCGGAGGTGAGCGATGACGTCGCGAAGGAAAGCGGCGAATCCAAGGCAGAAAGTCGCTGAAGAAAGAGGGGATGTTGGTTCATTTTGCGTTTTGGGGGTCTTTTTATCTCAAACTACTCAGAGATTCCTTGTTCGTTCGTTTCTGAAAACAGGATGAATCGCTA
>JAGRPC010000180.1 GCA_020439925.1 Verrucomicrobiia bacterium
GATGACAAGGCACCGCTCTTCACCTACCTCACCTCAGCCGAAAACCCCGACAAGCAGGGGGATATCGGCTGGAATTTCGAAAAATTCCTCGTCGGCAAGGACGGGAAACTCATTCGTCGTTTCGTGACGCGCACGCAGCCTGACGACGCCGAGGTCATCGCTGCCATCGAAAAAGCCCTGGCGGAGTAAGCGTTATTTTTTCCGCCAGATTTTCACATCGTCGACGACGGCATTGTGGGGGACCGAGAGTCGGAGAAGCCGTTTCGTGGGATGGGCGATTCCCGGCGCGGAGAGACTTCCCACCTTTTTCCCGTCGACCTCGACGGATAGTTCGTCACCGGCCACGGAGACGAGCAGATCATGCCACTCGCCGACGGAGGTTTCCCGGGGGAACGACTTGTCCTTCCCTTTCAGGGCCTCCTTCTGTTCCTCGGAGAGCGTCTCCTTGGCGAGCCGGGTCTCACGGATGTCGAGGCGCATGTTGCCCGTCTTGAGGTCCTGACAAACCACCTTCTTCGGATCGACCTTGGCGACAAAAAGGTGTCCGGCGTGGACCTCCTTGCATTCGAGGTCTGCAAAATCGAGCCCAAGGCTGTCCTTCGCGTCTTCCAGCTTGAACCGGAGTCCCACGGCGCCATCGGTGAAAACGGCTGGCTGGGTAACGGAAACGGCGTGGTCGGCTTCCGAGTGGATGTAGATGTACATCGCCCCGTCACGAAGATCGACCTGCTTGTTTCCTTTCGCCCGGCTCTTGCTGTTGGTACCCCAACCCTTGCCGGGTTCGTCCTGGGTTTCCTGGGACTCGCTTCGTTCGAAGTCGTCGGAAAAAATAAGTTCGCCGTCATCCGCCACCGAGAGGGTTGGCAGCGAATGGGAGAAAAGGAAGAAGGAGAGGCAGGGAACGACAAGATGACGGGGGAAGATTTCCATGGGTTGAGGAATAGCGAACCCGCGGAGAAGTGGGAAGCGCAAAATTCGGTAGGCCGGGGATGTTTTCACTGCTTGCCCTTGAAACTGCCAGACCCCGAAACGGGTGCGTTCATATTGCTCAGATCGACACCGCTCATCTTCAGGTTCGCCTCCATCGACGGTCGGGAGCCAGAGAGTTTTATCGTTCCCACGGAGAAGCGAGCACGACGCACTTCGATCCCGAGGGGAAGCAACCCTCTTCCATTGACCTTGCCACCGGTCAGCCGCACGATCCGTCCCCCGGAAAGAACCCGATGGTTGACGCGGATCAGGCGGGTGATGTGGGGGGACCCGTCCCACACGTTCATCACAGCACTGCTCTTTCCTCTTCCCGGTTTGAGTCGAAGCTTTATACTGGAATGTTCATGGGTGTATGTGTTGCCCACCGTTCCGTCGAACTGGCCGCCGGGAACGACCGGAGAGGGGCCGGGTCCGTAGAGTCCCGAAGCGGAGCGCAGTGCCTTTCGCTCCAAGCCGGCATCGAGAGCGTGTGCTGGACGAGGGCACGAAAGAATCAGGAGCAGGGAAAAACTATAGAGGGAGAACTTTTTCATTTTCCCAGATAACAGGAAAAGTTCTCCAAAGACTTTGCGTGTATTGTCTTCTTCGCCTCGGATCCTGCCATGTCGCTTTCTCCCCGCATGCAGGCTGTGTCGTCTCAGCGGGGGAGAGCGAGGTCTTCCGGTTCGGTCGAGGATCTTCCGTGGAGGAGTCGGTTTTTCGCCTTTTTCAATCCGTAGACGGCGGAGTAGGCGAGGATGCGAGGAAGATTGTCGAAGCGTCGAGGCAGCAGGACAAATCGGGAGACGAGATAGGACCCGGTGGCCCAGTGAAACTTGTAACCTTCCTCGCCGCTCAGCATGTCGAAGCGGAATCGGGTGCCGGGGAGGAGTTCGGCCCGATGGCGAAGCGCGTCGACGAGCAGCCAACGGCCTGGGGCACAATGAGAATGGGTGCCGGAGTAGGAAGTGATGTAATAATAGAAGGTGTCGCCCTCCGAATAGCCGAGGTGGAAGGCGATGAGAGGGCCGTCTTTGTGTTCCCTCAGGATCGAAAGACAGAGAGCGGAGTCGCCGGCTGCCAATTCCTTGAGGAAGGCGACAAATTCGGCTTTGGCGAAAACGGATTCTCCGGATTTCCGGAACTGATTGGCCCGGTGAAGAACGGCGATTTCGTCGATCAATTCTGGATCAAAACCCC
Organism: Verrucomicrobiia bacterium; assembly: GCA_020439925.1. Lineage (GTDB taxonomy): Bacteria > Verrucomicrobiota > Verrucomicrobiia > Verrucomicrobiales > DEV007 > Arctic95D-9. The sequence goes on from JAGRPC010000180.1 coordinate 2,170, forward strand.
CGGGGCCAAGGTGCCGGACGACATGTTCCGGGTAGTGTTCCGAAATTCTGCGGGAAGCGTTGCGGTAGTCCTTGCGTTGACGTGCGGGGATTGCGGCGAGGAAGTCCGCTTTCCCTTCGAGCGAAAACTCAGCAACCGGGCACTGGCTGAAATATCGGCTCTCGCCGACAGCGACGGCGGACACGCGGGGATCGGCCAGAACCCCGGCGAGACGTGAGCCCGCCGCCACTTGGGGGAAGATGAGACGGGAAGAGAGGCTGCTCTCCCTGGCGACAATGGCAAGAAGAGCCTCCACTGCCTCCTCATGGCTCGTCGCGGCAAGATCCTGATAGTCCAGATCGAGGCTGGCGGCCATCTCGAGCGTGTGTTCGCTCCGTACCATCGGGACGAGAGCCCGGAGTTCGCCATCGACGTACCACTCGAAGACGGCAGCGGTTTTTGAGGGATGGGTGCGGAGCCACGAAACCCAGGTGACGGGGCTGCAGAAAGGGGCCGAGATGCCGCACCGTCGGAAGAATTCTGTCCAGCGGTCCAGACGCGATTCGATCTCGTCTAGGCGGTCGAGGAGATGAAGCTCAGAAAGCATTATGGAAATTTAAAACATTTTTCCATAATTTCCATATTTAAGAAAGAGCCAAATCCCCATCTTTCGTTCTTTATTGGGCTCAGGCAGAGTGCCGGGGCCTGGCTCAATCCCTTACTTTTTCGAAAGGAGCCACGCGATGAGGTCGCGCAGGTCATCCGGGGCAAGCGTTTGTTGCAAACCCATGGGCATCAGAGACATCGGAACCCGGCGGATCGAAGCGACCTCGTTGTGGGGGATCTCTTCCTTCTGGCCTCCAAGGCTGACAAACTCGATACCACGGGTGGACTGGCCGTGAATGAGGCCAGTGCGAGCCGCCCCTCCCGATTTCACGGAGATCTCGTAGGTGTCGAAATCCCGGGCAATCGATTCGCTCGGATAAAGCACGGACTCGTAGAGGTCGCGGGCCGTGCGAATGCGCCCGATCGTGCTCAGGTCGGGACCGATCTGTCCGCCCTGGTCACCGACGCGGTGGCAGACGAAGCAGGCGCCCTTGCCCGAGAGGAAGAGTTTCTCACCGTTCGATGGATCTCCTCCGGCAACGGTGGCAGCAAGTTCCTTGATCCGGTCGGCACGTCCGGATCGCTCCGTTTCCAGGCGAGCGAGAGCCTCCCGCAACCTTCCGAGAGCTTCGCCATGTGCGGCAAAACGTTTTTCCAACACCGCTGCGTCGAGGCTGCCAAGGGCGGGCGAGGCGAGGAGCGCATCGGCGAGCTTTCCGGCGAGATCGGACGAGTCGATTTGACGGAAGAGGTCGGGAAAGGAACTCCATTCCACCGGATTGAAGGTGCCCAGAAGGCCCGCAAGTTTCTCCCGTTGCTCCGCGTTGAGAGCGGCTGCAGAAAAGAGGGCAAGGGCCTCGCCTCTCGCGGTGGTGTCGCCGGATTCCGCGAGCAGGGAGGCGAGGTAGGCAAAAGCGGTTCCCGAGAGGGGGGATTTTGGTTTGGCGAGGGCTTTGACCGCGGCAAGACGGACCTCAGCGGAAGCGGAATCGTCCTCACAGATCCCGGAAAGCAACGCGTCGAATCGGTCGGATCTGGCCACGGCCAGGGCACGAAGAGCAAGGGCTTGCGAATCCGGCGAGGCACCGACGGTCAGAGCTTCCTCGAAGACGGGGATCCAGCTTTCGTGGAAGGAAATGCCGGGAGAGAGGGAAATCAGTTCAAGGCCGAGTTTTCGGTGGTCTTCGTTCGCGTCCGTGAACAGACTGGTGAGGAAGTCCAGCATTGGCGGAGAATTGACGAAGGCGGGGACGAGACGTCGGAGGATCTCGCGCCGCGATTCGTCCACGGATCCATGCCAGGCGAAGAAGGCATTGGCCAGGGCAGCGTCCCATTCCTGCCGACTTGCGGCGATGGAAATCGCGGTCTCACGCAGCCCCGGATCGGGGGACTGGAGGTGGGGGAGAACGTCGAGGACCTCAAGCTTCGAAGAGGCCATCGCGTCGAGGGCGTGGAGAACTCCGGAAATCACGCGCGGGTCTTCCGACTTCAGGCCTTCGCGCGTGGCATCGGCATCGTCGATCTCGATGAGCGCGTAGATGAGCGCATGTTCAAGGAAACGGTCACCCTCGCATCGACCGAGCCTTCCCGTGAGAGCGCCGATCGCGCGGGCTTCTCCCATGCGTCCGATGGCGGCCGCCGCGGCTCGTGCCACCGGGGCTTCGTCTCCCCGCACGATACCCGCGAGGGCGCCGGTGAGAGTCTCGTTCCGCTCGAGTTCGATGGCCCGCTCGGCGGGCTGGTTTGCGGCGATGATCTGCCAGGTGCGGGTGACGGCGAGCGCGTTGCAGGCGGTTTGTCGCACCCCGGGATCGGGATCGGTGAGGGCTCCGTAGATGAGGTCCGTCGACTCCGAGAATTTCATCCGGGCCAGCGTCCAGACGGCGTTGGTCCGGGCGGTGGCATCCGCTTCGCCGCCGGTGAGAATGCGTTCGAGTTCGGGCATCGCGGGCGCTCCGCGCACGGCGAGTTCGGTGATGGCCCGTTCACGTCGCCAGTCTTCCGGCGCGGAGAGGTGGTGGGAGACCTCTTCGGCCGTGAGTTTCTCCCACTCCGGATATTCCGGTGCCCGGTAGGAGGCTCCCTTGCGGGAGATCCGGTAGATGGTGCCGGCGATTTCGGGTTTGGCAATCTGTGAGGTGGGGCAGCCGATGCGAAACCATCCACCCGTGTCGATGACGAGGAGATCGCCGTTGCGGTCCTCGAGCACATCGGTGAGGTGAGTGTCGGGTTTCAGGGCGCGGAAGATCGTCCTTGTTTCCTTTCCGAGGAAGGTGGAGCCCTGAGGTTGCAGGTTTGTCAGGGTTAGCTCGCCGGTGTTGAAGTGAGTCACGACCCAACCGTCCGCCCAAGCGGGATTCAGGGAACCGCTGCGGTAGCGGCACATGCCGGAGACGGCGACATGGCCGAAATTGTGGGCATGGCCGAGCAGTTCTCCGGTGCGGCGGAATTCCGTCAGAACCTGGCCCTGGTCGAAGCGCGGATAGACTCCTCCGTGAATCCAGTGAACGAGGACATCGCCGCGGGGACGCCCGTAAAACAGGTTGACCGACCCGACGATTTCACCCTCGTCGGTGAAGTCGATTTCGACGGGATTGTCCATCCCGCCTCCGGCAAACCATTCGACCTCGCCGCCACTCAGTTGCGAGGACCAGATGTGCGCGGCCTTGCCCTGCTCCATGATCTGCCCGGTGTCGTTGTCGGGAATGGCGAATCCCTTGCGCCCGTGACACCAGTAGAGTCGGCCGTTCGGATGGAGGAAAGGACCGTGGACATCGGCGGCGTTTCCGGTGAAATCGAACCCGGTGGCCAATTCCTCCTTCACTTCGGCACGTCCGTCTCCGTCCTCGTCGGCGAGGCGCCAGAGGCTGGGCGGGGACATCACGTAGAGGGAGTCGTAGACCCAGAGGGCTCCCTGGGGAAAGGTCATCCCGTCGGCAAAGAGAGTCGCCTTGTCGAAGACACCGTCCTTGTCCGTATCCTCGATCAGCTTGATGGAGTTCGGCATCTCCTTGAGGAGGTCTTCCTTGTTCAGGTTGACCCCCGCATTCTCCGCAACAAAGAGGCGCCCGCGGTCGTCGAAGGCGGCCATGACCGGGTGCTTCACCAGGCCTGGTTGCAGGGCGGACGAGACCACGAGGCCTTCGTCGACGACGGCGTCCTCCGCCTTGAGAAGAGGCAGGAAACAAACGAGGAGAGCGAAGGCGAAGAGGCAGGGCCGGGACATCATGAGAGGATGCCAGATGGGAAGAATTCCCGCAAGGGAGGTATTCAGGGGAGGGGAAGAGAAGGGGATAGGATGTCTTTCAAAATGGAGTTCCGATTCCCAGGGCCCGGATCGCGCACCACCCCTTGATCGCCTCGAAGAGGGCAAAGAGTCCGGCGGCGATGGCGCCGCAGCCCCAGAAATCGTGGGAGGTCCAGAGGACAAGATAAACTCCCGTCCCAAGAGCAAGGAACCCGAGGACACCGCGGATGAAACGTCCGCGTCGGTCGATATTGCATTGCCAATCCATTGGGGAGGTTCCGCTGTGCGCGGTCAACTTACCAGCCAGCGCCCTTGGTTCTCGTTTGAATACGACACAGATACATGTCTGCGGTCAGGTAAAGCACGCTGCCGTCACCACCCCAGGCACAGTTCGCGGTGCGTTCGCCGGTCGAGATGCGTCCGAGAAGTTTGCCCTCCGGTGTCAGCACGTAGACACCGCCAGGTCCGGTCGCCCAGAGATTTCCATCCTTGTCGACCTTGAGTCCGTCCGGCAGACCCGGAAGGCCTTCCTTCACCGCCGCCGTGGCATCGTAGACGACCCTTCCCTCGCCGAGGGTGCCGTCCTCCTTCACGGGAAAGGCTTTCCATATCGCCGCTTCGGGGTCCGACTGAGCCACATAGAGGGTTTTGAAGTCGGGTGAAAAGGCGATGCCGTTGGGGCGGGTCATTTCCGTGGTCAGGAGCGTCAGCTTTCCGTCGGGGGCAAGCCGATAAACTCCGCAGAAGTCGAGTTCGCGCATCGGATCTTCCCAGCGTTGCGGGAGGCCATAAGGCGGGTCGGTGAAGTAGATGGTCTCGCCGTCGGCACCGAGACAGGCGTCGTTCGGGCTGTTGAGGCGTTTCCCTTCGAAGTTGTCCACGAGGGTGCGCTTGCCACCACCGGCGGTGAGAACGGAGAGCCTTCGGTCGCCGTGTTCACAGGATACAAGCTGGCCCTTCTTGTCGATAAGCAGACCGTTGCACCCCGGCTCTCCTCCATAGTCCGCGACACCCGTGTAGCCGGAGGGCTGCAGCCACGTTTTGGCCCCAACTCCTTCGTCCCAGCGAACCACGCGGTTGTTGGGAATGTCGGAAAAAAGAATGTATCCGCCGTGTTCGTGCTCCTTCTCTTTCACCCAAACCGGCCCCTCCGACCATTCGAATCCGGAGGAAAGGACATGAATCGTCGCGTCGTTCGCGATGAGGGCATCCAGACCGGGATCCAACCGGATGATTTCACCGAGTTCGGGAAAGTTGAGCGTGTCTTGTCCGTGAACAAAGGCTCCGGATGCGGCAAGGAGCAATGACAAGGGGACAAGGCGGCGTGATAGGTTCAGATTGCGGATCATTGGGAAAGGTTGAAGATATGGGGTTTCCAGATTCGGGAAGAGTGTTGCAGAGCCATGAGCGAAAAAGCAAGCCGTAACGAAGGCGCGGATAAGGAGGCTGAGGTTCCGGGGGAAGTTCAGGGTCTACCTCTGGGTGAGGAGATTGCCCTGGGTCCCGTCGAAGGTGAAGAGATCGATCCGCTTCCGAAATGGTGGGATGAGCCGATCGCTGCCGAGAAGTCCAGAACCGGTAACCGCCGTCTCGAGGACGGCATCGAATTTGAATCACCTCGGCGAAGGAAACCCCTGCCGTCAATTGACGAAGAGGCGCTGGCTTTGCCATTCGTGTCGGAGGAAACACGGGAAAAGCCCGACTCGATTTCCATCCCGGATCCGGACCGTGAAGCGGAGGTGAAGCCCGCCAGATCGCTTTCCGAGATCGATGACCCGGATCCGGAGGCAAAGGCCATTTTGCCTGCTGAACTTCCGGAAGAGGAGTCCACGCTGGTCCCTGCCTCCAGCGACCTCCCATCGCCGGAAGGCGGAAAGAGCACCAAGGGAAATTTGGCCGACCTCCTCGATGATGGGGCCGCTCCGGGAGGTGTGGGAGATTCCACAGAACCCACCCCTGGAACGGAGATCGAACCGCCCACGAAGAAGGAAGGCGGTCCGGAAAAAGAAAAGCGGGTTCTTCCTCCTCTGGAGACCATCGATGGAGATGCTGGCGGCACGCCGGAAAAATCGGCTTCAAAAAGCCCTCCGCCTCTCCCGTTGGCCAAGGTGAAGCCATTGAAAGTTTCGCTCCCGGTCCCAATCGAAAAGAAAAGCGTGGCGAATGGGGCTGCCCCCGAATCCGACCCGTTCACCAGCGAAGAAGCGGAAAAGGAGAAGGTCGTTCCGGGCGACTCGGAAGTCGGGAAGGTCATCGTGTCCGAATTGCCGGAGTCACCTCCGGTCGATAAAAAAAGCGCTTCTGCTCCGGCGAAGGACATCTCTGACGGCGACGGCGCGGAGTCGGCGGAGAAGGAGCCTCCCGCCTCCGACCTTGAGAAGATTGAAGCACCCGAGCCGATTCTGGAGGTGGTGGAAGCAAACGACGAGGCGAAGGATATTCCGGCCGAAAAGGTAAACTCCGGGGAATCGGCAAACTCGGAAGATCCAGACGCCGAGATCCTCGAGGGGACACCCGAGGCTGCGGCGAAGAAACCGCCTGTCGAAGACAAGGTCGGCGTTGCGGCGTCGGAGGCTGCCCCGAAGAGAAAAGCGGGTTGCTGGACGGTGTTTGCGACCCTGTTTTTTATCGTGACGATGCTCGTCATCGGCCTTCTTGCGGCAGGCGGATATTTCGCTTGGTCGAAGATGGGCGAGTTCGAGGATGAAGTGGTCGCCCTCGTTGGAACGAAGCTTGCCAGCCAGGGGGTCTACTTCGAGTCCGGCTCATGGAGCTACGAGTTTCCGCGCGGCCTCGTTTTCGACGAGGTCACCCTTTACGACGACGAAACCAAGTCGCGACCCGTCCTCAAGGCCGCCTCGCTTGGGGTCAACCTCGACGTCCCTGCTCTCGTGACGAATCCGGGAGAGATGGAGACAGTCGAGATTTCCCTCGAGGATTCAAAACTGGACCTCTTCCAGAAGGGTGAGTTGTTTGCCGAGATCGAGGGTGTCGATGCCGAAGTTTTTGTCGGTCCCGCGAAGCTGACTGTGGAACGTTTCTCCGCTCTCATCGGGGGCCTGAAGGTCAACCTCGTCGGTGAAGTCGCATTTCCTGACAAAGCTCCCAATCCGGTTGGGGACGAAGGAGCGAGCGCTCGGGAGGAGGGAGGTTCCAAGCCGTCTTCCCTCGCCTCGCTCGACTTCTCCGCTTTCGCTTCTCTCCAGCCGTGGACGACCTTCGAGTCGGGCGGGGACGGAGCGCCGGAACTCTCCCTGCGCGTTTTCATGAACTCGGCCGAACCGGATCTCGCCCGCATCGAGGGCGATCTTTCGGGAGAAAGGGTCAAGTGGAAGGGAGTGGAATTCGCGAGTGTCTTCGCCAGCTTCCACATCAACCCCGGAACCGGCGAACTTCGTTTTCCCCGCATCCAGGTGGGCTACGGTGAAGGACTCATCAGTGCCGTGCTTGCCATCGATACCGGTTCGGGAAAGCTGCGGATCGAGAAACTGCTCTCCACCGCCGATGTCTCGTCCCTGCTGCCCGCCTTTGATCCGTCCTGGGCGGAGACCTTCCGGAAGATTCGATTCGCCGATGCGCCCACCCTGCAGGTCGTCGGGGAGATCCCTTTTTCAGAGCCGGGCAATGCGGATCTCAAGATCCGTTGCGAACATCGCCTCGGGTTTGCCTATCTCGACGGAGATCGTGAACTGCCGGTTTCGGACATCCGTGGTCTTTTCACCTATGACCGAGGCGCTCTTGAAACCAACGACACCGCCGCCCGCTTGTTTGGTGGCCAGGTCTATGTCAACGGGGCGATGAATTTCGTCCGGGAGAAGCGCCCGTTCACCGGGTTGATCGAGATCTCGGACCTGTCTCTCGAGAACGCGGCAACGTGGTTCGGCCAGGAGGGGACGGGACTGAGCGGACGCCTCACGCTTTCCTTCCGGGGAACCGGGAACGAGGAGATGTCCAGCATCAGCGGCGGAGGCAACCTCCGCATCGATGACGCCAACCTTCCGGAATTCCCGGCGATTGGAAAAGTCCAGGGAATGATCGGGTCGGTCCTGCCGGCCTTCGCCCCGAAAAGCGGCATGTCCCTCGGTGGAGCCTATATTCTCGAGTCCGGCGTGCTGGTGACCAACGATCTCACCGTGTCGGGTGGGGGAGTCCGTCTCGTCACCAACGGCAGCGTCAACCTCGAGGAGAAGACCACGAAGTTCGTGGCCACGGCAGATCTGGAGCCGGCTCTGGCCGCGGCCTCGGGTCTGAAGGACGTGTCCATCCGGGTCGAGGGAGACGGGCCCTTGGAGGAGCCGGTTCTGAAATTGCGCCAGTTTCCCGTCGAGTTTGCCGGAGGGACCTTGTCCGGAGTGCTCGGTTCCACTCCTGAATCCCTCGCGAAGCTCAAGACCTGGGTCGGTCCCGAAGATGTCGAAGTGTTCACCGGCCCGCTTGAAGACGCCGCAGGGCTCGGTCTGGACCCGGATCTGGTGGAATGGCTCAAGGGACTGCGTGGAGGGGAGGCTCCGGAAGCCTCGGCGCCCGCCGCTCCGGTTCTCAGGGCCGTTCCCGAAAACTGAGCTTCTGCTCCTTCGCTCGGTTCTTACTTCCGTAGTCGCGCCATATTTCGCTCCTCTCATTTGCACGGAGGCGGTTTAAATTCGGGGTAAATCCCCATGAACCGGCTCTGGACGCTTCTTCTTTTCACGGGACCTCTCTCAACCCTCGGGGTGGCGGCTGAGGAAAAGATCGATTTCAATCGCCAGATCCGGCCCTTGCTATCGAATCATTGCGTGGCCTGTCACGGGCCCGACGAGAAACAACGCAAGGCCGACCTCCGTCTCGACACGGTGGAGGGTGCGTTGATGGACCTCGGGGGATATGCCGCCGTCGTTCCGGGCAAGCCCGACGAGAGCGAGATGCTCCTCAGGTTGCTCAGCGAGGACGACGACGAAGTGATGCCTCCTCCGGAAAAAGGCAAGCGGTTCACACCGGAACAGACTGACCTCATCAGGCGCTGGATCGCTCAAGGCGGAAAGTACGAGAAACACTGGTCTTACAACCCTCCGGTGAAACATGATCTGCCGGAAGTTTCCGATGCGGCCTGGGCCGTCAACGAGATCGACCGGTTTCTGCTTTCCCGTATCGATCGAGAAGGACTGAAGACCTCGCCCGAGGCCGATCGTTTTACTCTTGCCCGTCGCCTCTCCCTCGACCTCACCGGGCTGCCTCCCTCGTGGAAGGAGGTCGAGAGTTTCGTGAAGGATAGTTCGCCTGAGGCCTACGGAAAGTATGTCGCTTCCCTTCTCGCGAAACCGGCCTTCGGTGAGCACTGGGCCCAACTCTGGCTCGACCTTGCCCGTTATGCCGACAGTTCGGGATACCCGAGCGACCAGCCGCGCGAGATCTGGGGTTACCGCGACTGGGTCATCGGGGCGATCAACCGGAATCTGCCATTCGACCGTTTCACCATCGAGCAGATCGCGGGTGACCTGCTTCCGAACCCGGGAGAGGACCAGCTCATTGCCACCGCCTTCCACCGCAACACGATGACGCAGAACGAGGGCGGCACGAGTGACGAGGAATTTCGCGTCGCCGCGGTGGTGGACCGGGTCAATACCACGATGGCAGTGTGGATGGGCACGACGATGGCCTGCGCGCAGTGCCACACCCACAAGTACGATCCCATCACCCAGCACGAGTATTTCTCGATCTACGCGATGTTGAACCAGAGTGCCGATGCCGATCGAAAGGACGAGACACCGGTCCATTCCTTCTTCACCGAGGGTCAGAGGGCGAAGAAGAGCGAATTGGAGAAGGAGATCTCCTCGATGGAGAAGCGCTTCGCCTCGCCGGATCCGGCCTGGCTTGGAGGGTTGTCGAAGTGGGATGCGGAGTTTCCGAGGGATCTTCGCTGGGAGACCCCGAAGCCTGACAAAGTCGCCATGACTCCCGCAGATGTGGGCGTCTCGGTTGGCAATGACGGTTTTGCCGTGTTGGCGAAGGGTGCCGAGACCGGAACACAGACCGTCGAGCTTCCCCTTGCACCCGGACCGCTCGCCGCCGTGCGGCTCGAGACCTCGCCGTCGGCCGGCTTCGGCAACTTCGTTCTCACCGGCATCCGCGCCGAGATCGTGCCTCCTCCCGGCGCTCCGGGACCGAAGGCTCGCTACGTGCGGATCGACTTGCCGGGCAAGGCCCGTTTTCTTCAACTGGCCGAGGTGGAGGTTTTCAACGGAAAGGACAATGTCGCGATCAAGGGCAAGGCCAGCCACAGCAGTCAATACATGGAGGCTGCAGCCACTCGTGCGATCGACGGGCGCACCGATGGTGACTACGCGAAGGGATCGGTATCCCACACCGCCCAGGAGGACAATCCCTGGTGGGAGGTCGACCTCGGAGCCGAGATCCCCCTTGATCGCATCGTCGTCTGGAATCGCACGGACGGAGACACCGCGTCCCGGCTCGACCGGTTCACCATTTCCGCCCTCGACGGGAAACGTGCCCAGGTGTGGAAAGAGGCAGCCCAGCCCGCTCCCGCGAGGGAGGCGGAGTTCGCCCTCGCGGGTCCCAGAAAACTGACCTTCGCCACCGCGACGGCCGATTTCGAGCAGAGCGGTTTTCCAGCGGCTTCGCTTCTGAAGGCCCCCGCCAAGGATAACCCGGGGTGGGCCGTGGGAGGTTCGACGGACATTCCGCACGAACTGGTGCTCACCCTCGCCAAGCCGGTCAGCGCGGCCGAGGGCTCGAAGCTCCGAGTCGTCCTCGAACAGAACTCGTCCCACAAGAATCATGTGCTCGGTCGGTTCCGACTCGGGACGAGTGGCGATCCCGGCGTGACGAAACACATCGCGACTCCACGGCCGGTGCTTGCCGCCCTGATGAAGGCCACCCCATCCCGCACGGCAGAGGAGCAGGGGATCATTTCCTCACACTATGTGAAGGCCATTGCTCCGGAGAGCGCGGCGGAGCGATCCCGCCTTGCCGCGGCGAAGAAGGAACTCGAAGCGATCAAGCCCTCCACGGTGCCGATCATGCAGGAACTCGCGGGCAAGGATCTTCGCGAGACGCGTGTGCAGATTCGTGGCAACTGGCAAAACCTCGGCGACGTGGTCGGACCCGGAGTTCCCGCCGCCTTCCATCCGCTCCCCGAGAAGGCGCCAACGAACCGGCTCGGCCTGGCGCAATGGCTGGTCAGCCGCGACAATCCTCTCACCGCGAGGGTCGCCGTGAACCGTTTCTGGGAAGCGCTCTTCGGCGTCGGCATCGTCCGCACGAGCGAGGAGTTCGGATCGCAGGGAGAGCCGCCCGTTCATCCCGAACTGCTCGATTGGCTCGCCGTCGACTTCATGGAGAGCGGATGGGACGTGAAACGTCTCCTCACCCAGATGGTCTCGAGCCGCGCCTACCGGCAGGAATCGCGCGTCAGCCCGGAACTCCAGGAAAAGGATCCCGACAACCGTCTCCTCGCCCGTGGTCCGCGCTTCCGGCCGAGTGGAGAGCTGCTTCGCGACCAGGCCCTCGCCGTGGGAGGTATCCTCAGTTCCAAGATGGGCGGACCCTCGGTGCGACCCATGGCTCCCAACCTCGGGCTTAGTACGGCCTTTGGACGGAGCAATGACTGGACCGTCAGCGAGGGCGAGGATCGCCATCGCCGGAGTGTCTACACCGAGGTGCGTCGAAACGGCCCTTATGCGAGCTTCGCCACCTTTGACGCTCCCAACCGCGAGGTCTGCACGATTCGCCGCGGCCGCACGAACACTCCCCTGCAGGCCTTCGTGACGATGAACGACCCCGTCTTCACAGAAGCGAACCAGGCTCTCGCGAGGCGCCTCACCGCCGAGGTGAGATCCGGCGACCCGGCGGAAACGGTCCGGCATGCCTATCGGATCGCCCTTTCCCGGGAAGCCGACGGGAGCGAAACCGCCACCCTGACAAGACTCTACGAAGAAGCGCTCGCCGCGTTCCGTGCTGACGAAGAGTCTGCGCGGAAGCTCGCCACGGAACCCATCGGGCCCGCCCCCGAGGGCGCCGATCTCGCCGTCCTCGCTGCCTGGACCACGACGGCGAACGTGATCATGAATCTGGACGAATTCTTGATGCGACGTTAACCCGTGACCCGTGATCCATGAACCCGCTCCGCGAAGAACAACTCCGCCTCACGACCCGCCGCCAGTTTCTCGGAAACGCCGGACAGTTCAGCCTCGGATCCATCGCCATGGGAGCGATGGGAACCAGGGCAGACGCCGCTGCGTATGGCGACAACCCCCTCGCGCCGCGCCGACCACATTACGACGCCAAGGCGAAGCGGGTCATCTACCTGCACATGTCCGGCGCGCCGCCGCACCTCGACCTATTCGACTACAAACCCGAACTCGTGAAACACGACGGCGAAGACTGCCCCCAGTCCATCCTCGAAGGACGTCGTTTCGCTTTCACCACCGGCGTGCCGAAGCTGATGGGCACTCCGCGCAAGTTTGCCCAGTATGGCAAGGCGGGCATGTGGATGAGCGACGCCGTGCCCAACTTCCACACCATCGCCGACGACATCTGTGTGGTCCGGTCGATGCACACGAGCCAGTTCAACCACGCCCCGGCGGAGCTGCTGCTCTTCACGGGTTTCGAGCGCCAGGGGCGACCCTCGATGGGCTCGTGGGCGACCTACGGGCTAGGAACCGAGAACGAGAATCTCCCCGGTTTTGTAGTCATGATTTCCAGCGGCACCCAGCCGAGCGGCGGACAGGGATGCTGGGGCAGTGGATTCGCTCCCTCCGTTTTCCAGGGGGTGCAATGCCGCTCGAAAGGCGATCCGGTGCTGTTTGTCTCCGACCCCGCGGGGATGAGCCGGGAGCTGCGCCGCAAGACCCTCGACGCCCTGCGTGAGTTGAACGAGAAGCAGAATGCCGAGCTCGGACACCCCGAAACGGTGACACGGATCGCCCAGTACGAGCTGGCCTACCGCATGCAGACGAGCGTGCCCGGCGTGATGGATATCGCGAAGGAACCACAACACGTTCTCGACGACTACGGAGCCAAACCAGGCGAGGCGAGTTTCGCGAACAACTGTCTCCTCGCTCGTCGCCTCGTCGAACAGGGGGTGAGGTTCGTCCAGCTCTTCGACTGGGGCTGGGA
>JAGRPC010000181.1 GCA_020439925.1 Verrucomicrobiia bacterium
GCGAGACCCTGCTGCTGAATCCGAATGCGCCGCAGATGTTCGACGACAAGGGCAACGGCATCTTCTCGACGGTGCTGCTCGACTGGATCGAGTGGGAGGGGCCGCTGGTGTCGAAAGATGAAATGGCCCGCCGCGAGGGGGTGCTGCCTCCGGACGAAGCGACACCCGAGGTGGTCGCGCAGCACCTGCAAGGTTTCGCCGAACGCGCCTGGCGTCGGCCGGTGCAAGCGGAGGAGCTGGCCGGTTATCTGAAGACCTACCAGGTTGATCGCGAAGGAGGCGAGAAGGCCGTCGATGCCTACCGCACCGCGCTTCAAAGCGTCCTGACCTCGCGGAATTTCATCTACCTCGTTGAGGGCGACACGGTGCCCCGCGAAAACCTCACCGACTGGGAACTCGCCGCACGGCTCTCCTATTTCCTCTGGAGTTCGATGCCGGACAAGGGGCTCTCCGACGCGGCCAAGGGTGGCAAACTGAACGGAGAGCGCTTCGGCAAGGAGGTGGACCGGATGCTCGCTGATGGGAAGTCCGGGCGATTCATCGACGACTTTTCACGGCAGTGGCTGCAACTGCACCGTGTGGGCATGTTCCCGCCGGACAAGAAACTTTATCCCACCTACGATGCCTGGCTCGAGACGAGCATGCGGTCCGAGCCGGTGGAATTCTTCCGCGAGATGTTCTCGAAGAACCTGCCCATCGAGGGCTTCATCAACTCCGACTGGACCATGGCCAACGCCCGGCTCTGTGACTTCTACGGACTGCCAGAACCGAAGTCGGACAGGTTCCAGCGCGTCTCCCTGCAACCGGAGGACAAGCGCGGCGGCCTGCTCACGATGGGGGCTGTGCTCGGGCTCACCTCCGACGGCACCCGCCATCGTCCGGTTCACCGCGGCGTCTGGCTCAGCGAAGCGATCTTCAACAAGACGCCGCCTCCACCTCCTGCCAACGTCAATCCGATCGAACCGATCCCGCCGGAAGGCGACAAGATCACGGTCCGGAAGCGGCTGGAAGTGCACGCCGTGGACAAGAACTGCGCCGCCTGCCATTCGAAGATCGACCCGCTGGGCTTGGCCTGGGACAACTTCGACGCTATCGGTCAGTGGAGGGAACGCGAGGTCGTCCCGACCGGCAAGGGCGAAGATCCCCTCGCCGATGCCTCCGGCGCCCTGCCCGACGGTCGCACCTTCAAGAATGCCGATGAGTTCAAGCAGTTGCTTTTGAAGGATCGCAAGACCCTCCAGCGTGCCTTCATCGAGCACCTTTCCACCTACGCCCTCCGCCGCGTCCTGACCGTGGACGACGAGGACGATCTCCGTTTGATTGTCGAAAACGTGAAGAAAACTCCCGGCGGCGTTCGTGATATTGTCCGCGCGGTGGCCACTTCTGATTTGATCCAAAAGCGCTAACCAAGAACCAGGAACGAAAAACCATGAACTATTTGTCCCAATCCTGGCGGATCGACCGTCGTCATGCTCTCCGAGCGATGGGTTCCTGCATCTCCCTGCCGTTTCTCGAGTGCATGATTCCCCTCCGCGCGGCGGAAAAAGCGACCGAGTCCCCGCGCCGCAGCGCTTTCATCTACCTTGCCAACGGTGTCCATTCTCTGAACTACCAGATCACCACACCAGGCAAGGACTACCAGTTCTCGAGATCGCTGAAGCCGCTCGAAAAACACCGCGACGCCATCACCCCGATCAGTGGTCTGCACCATCCGGGTGCGCTCGGCCATCACCACAATTGCATCTCGGTCTGGCTCACCGGAGGCAAGCTCGGACCATCCGATCGCAACACCATCTCGGTGGACCAGAAAATGGCCGAAGTCACCGCACAGCATACGCGATACGCGTCGATGGAGATCGCCCTGACCCAGAGTTCGCTCGCCTGGACCGCCGACGGAGTGCAGTTGCCCGCGCTGCGCCGTTGCAGCGAGATGTTCGACTCGCTCTTCGAGGAGCCGAAAGGCGGCAAGGATGCGCAACGGAAGGCCCTGCGCCGCAAGGCCAGCGTCCTCGATGACAACCTCGAAGAAGTGCGCCGGCTCGAGAAGCAGATGGGCAGCGCCGACAAGGGCCGCCTCGAACAATACCTGACCTCGGTCCGCGAAGCGGAGATCCGCACCAAGCGGGCCGATGCCTGGCTCGACACACCGCTGCCGGTGATCTCCGAAGCCGATCGCAAGCGAACCGATCGCGACATTCCCCAGACGCAGGCGGGCGAATATTTCCGGACCGTCTACGACCTGATGGTGCTGGCCTTCCAGACCGATGTCACCCGCGTGGCGACCTTCAGCCTTGGCGGCGAAGGGGACGCCTTCTCCATTCCCGAGATCGGCATCACCGAGTCCCGTCACCAGCTCAGCCACCATGGCGGCGATCCTGGCTACATGGAAAAGCTGACCAACTACGACACCTTCGCGATCGAGCAGTTCGGCTATTTCCTCACTCGCCTCGAGGAGACGAAGGACCTCAACGGGAAGTCGCTCCTCGGGTCGACGATGTCCCTCTTCGGCAGCGGCATGTGCTACGGTCACAGCCACGGTAATGCCAACCTCCCTCTCGTGCTCGCCGGAGGCTCCGATCTCGGGCTGAAGCATGGCACCCACCTCGACTTCAACCGCGAGGCCGCCGGCTTCGAGGGTTACGACGTCGGCGCGGACGGAACCATCGGCACCTCGCACTACCAGATCTGCAGCCGCCCCTTGAACACGGACGCGCACATGAGCAACCTGCTCCTGCTGATGGCGCAAAAGATGGGAGTGGAGACCGACCAGTTCGCGGACAGCAACAAGGTGATC
>JAGRPC010000182.1 GCA_020439925.1 Verrucomicrobiia bacterium
CCGATCCACCGGGGGCCGCCCGCGTTGAACCAAACCGGCAAGCCGGTTGGTTAACAGCGGGCGATTGGATAACGGGGTGGTATACTACGACTGTTCGATCAAGAAATGAAGACTTCCCTCGTTCTCGCGCTAGCGCTGGTTGGTGTGGCATTTGGTGAGGATCTGTCCTTTGACCCAAAGAAGCCTGTATTGCTGGTTCCAGGGAAGACTTACTCCTTTGTCATCACTCCTCGGAAGGATGCAAAGGAGATTAGAATTCGTCTTCATGCCGAGGCGTCCAGCGAGTTCAGGAGCGAAGACGGCCGTCCATTTGCGCCAATCGACAAGTTGTCAGTGGAGCAAGGAGACGAGCGCTACGAACTTACCTACGACTACACCGACGTAGGGGTGCCTCATATGGACATAGCAGACTTCGACGGAGATGGTGACCTTGACTTCAGGATCATCACAGCATGGGGGACGGGTGGGTCGTGGTATTGCTACTATCGATTTCATGATGGGCGCTACGAACGGTGGGAGGAGCCTGAAGAACTCGGCCTTAACGGGATGCCGGACAACGGTTTCTTGACTGCCAACGGTCGTTCGGGTCCGGAGTTTTCCTCGGTAAGCTACAGGTTTAAGGATGGAAGATTCCAGAAGCAACGAGTAGAAGCGATTCTGCTCCGCGATTCCCTCGCTGAATTCAAAGACAAGAAGATGGCTAATTTCGTTTCAGTTTCCGTGACTGAGGAGTGGGACGACACTCGTCTTGTGCGACGGGTGGTTGAGCCTCAATATGAGCCAAAATGAAGAGATCGAACAAGGCGTCGCTCTCAACACCTGCCCCGCCGCGAGTTCAAATCGCCATGATCATTCAACCGTCAACCCACAGTCGAAGCCACGCCCTCGGGCAGGTGTGAGAGGACTTGGACGTTCCCAAACCCTTCCACCCCTCATTCCCCCGTCTTCTCCACGGGCAGACCGAATTTCTCGCGATAGACGGCGGGGGGGATGTCGAAGACGGCCTCGAACTGCTTGGAGAACTCGCCGGTGGTGGGCCAGCCGAGGGCCTTGGAGATGCGACGGGGTTCCTCGCGGGTGGTGAGGAGCCGGAAGGCGGCGTGGAAGACGCGGCGACGCAGGGCGTAATCGGTCATCTCCATGCCGGTGAGTTCTCCGAAGGCCTTGGCGACGGCGCGGCGCTCGAAGCCGCCGCGGGGCAGGGCGGCGGGGTCAAAGGCCTCGGCGCGGAGGATGCAGCCCTCGATCTCGTCGAGGGCGTGGGCGGCCTCGGGGAGGATCTCGATCTCGGAGACACCGCGCCAGAAACGGCGGTGTTCGTCGGCGAGGAGCATCATCAGCTTCAGCACGGAGACGCGGGCGACGGGCTCGAGGTGGCGCTTCTCGCGGAGGAGCCCGCCGAGGTAGGCGAGCTCGTCGCGGATGCGGGCGGCGCCGTCGCCGCGGGTGGTGAAGACGTGGAGGTTCTCGTCGCGGGGGTAGCGGAACCAGGACTGGTCGAAGAAGAGGGAGAGGAGGTCGGGCGAGCGGATGATGATCTCGTACTCGCGGGTGAGCCACTCGGGGAGGAAGCGGAGGCGGGTGAGGACGACGTCGGAGGGCTGCTTCACGGTGTGGCGCTGCCCGGGATTGACCATCATGGCAACGCCCTCGCGCACGGCCTGGGTGCCGGCGGCGGTCTCGTGGAGGAAGTGGCCCTCCTGCACGAAGAAGATCTCGGGGAAATTGGTCGCGGGGAACTCGTAGTCGTCGATGAGCTGGAAGTTCGTGAGGCGCACGGGCCAGCGTCCCGAATTCTCGATGCGGTTCTCGGCGATGCCGGATTTTTTGAAGAAGTGGGCCATGGATGCGGCGCGGGGCGTCTCGGGCGCGGGGGTCAGGTGGGCGGGTCGAAGGGGTCCGGGTAGGTGACGTTGACGAGAGTAAGGCCTGCGGCGGGTGCGCAGTAGGGTGCCCGGGCCCCGGGATCGTCTCCGGAGAGGAGGATCGCGAGGTCGTCCGCGGTGAACCGGCCGCGGCATACATACACCGCGGTGCCGACAAGGAAACGGACCATTTTGTAGAGGAATCCGTCTCCCCGGAAGCGGAGGACGACGCCCTCGTGGTCGTCGGTGGGCCGCACGGAGGCCTCGAAGACGGTGCGCACGGTGTCGCGCACGTCGTCGTGGCCGTCGTGCCGTTTCGCGGCAAAGGGGCGGAAATCGCGGGTGCCGGGGTAGCGGGCGAGGACGGCGGCGAGCTCGTCGTGGGGGAGTCCGCGCTGGTGCCAGGCGAGCCCGTGGCGCAGGGGGGGCAGGACGGGGCCGGTGACGATCTCGTAGTCGTAGGTCTTGTCGATGGCGGAAAAGCGGGCGTGGAAGGCGGGATCGACCTCGCGGCAGCCCATGACGCGGATGGCGGGGGGGAGGTGGGCGTTGAGGGCGCGCTGCCACTCTTCTCCGCCCATGCGGGAGGCGGGCGGGGCGTTGAAATGGGCGACCTGGCCGATGGCGCAGACGCCGGCATCGGTGCGTCCGGAGCCGTGCAGGGCTCCGGCTCCGGGCTGGATGGTGGCGAGGGCATTCCCGATGATGTCCTGGATGGTGTTCCCCTCGGGCTGGCTGTGCCAGCCGGCGAAGGGCCGACCGTCGTAGGCGAGGTCGAGCCGGAAGCGGCGGGGTGGGGGATCGGAATCCGCCATGGTGGAGGCGGGGGTGGGGAAGATAGCGCGAAAGGCGCGGGGATGCGTTGCGAAATCCGGTGCGATGTCGTCTAGTGGGGCCTGTGCTGAAGCCCGCCCCCCATTTCGACGTCAAGGAGCACCTGAGGACGCTGCACCGGCAAGTGCTGCCGCTCTTTTTCATTCTCCTCGGGATCACGCTGGTGTTGTGGGTGGTGATCCGGGCGGGCAAGGAGGGGGCGGAGCTGCCTCCGGCGGACTACGTGGGGGCCCGGGTGGGGCTGATGGTCCCGGTAAAGGGGGCGGCCTTCGATCCGGCGCTGGCGGTCTTGTCTCCGACGGAGCTGGTGCTGGCGCCGACGGCGGTGGTGTTCGAGGAGGGAACGAATCCGGCACGGGTCTTTTCCGCCGAGGAGGGCGAGGTGACGGTTTCGGCCGTCGCGGACGGGCGGGTCGTCTACGCGGGACCTCTCGACGGCGAGCAGGTCGTGCTGCTGAGTCACGAACGCGAGGGGCGACCGGTGCAGACTCGCTATGGTGGTCTCTCGACGATCCGGGTGGCGGTGGGAACGCAGGTGAGACGGGGGCAGGTCGTCGGCGTCCGGTCCGACGGGGCCGCGGAAGTTCCCGGCCACCGCTCCTATCCCGGGATCCTCGCCAGTGACGGCGCTGGGCTCGTATCGGGCGTGCCGGCAGACTGGCGAGGGCGCGAAGCCGACCGGATCGCGGGCCCTCCGGAGGGCGAGGCTCTCGAAGCCGCCCCGCTGAAGCTGGAATCGACGGGCCTGCCGAAGGCGGAGGCCGGGCAGTAGGAGATGGATTCCACGACGCTGTTCGTCGTGGCAATCCTCTTCGCCGCGGCTTTCCTCCAGTCGGCGACGGGGTTCGGGCTGGCGCTGGTGGGCATGGCGCTGGTGCCGCTGGTGATGCCGGTACACGAGGCGATCGCCTTTGTCTCCCTGGCGAGCTTCGGGGTGAATGTCTTCGTGATGATCGCGAATCACTCAGGATTCTCCTGGCGGCGCGCTCTGCCGCTGGTCACGGGGACCTGCCTGGGGATTCCGGCGGGTTATTTTTTCCTCCGCTCCCTCGACAGCGAATGGATCGTGCGGCTGCTCGGCTACGCGCTCGTCCTCATCGCCCTGCTCGAGTTCGGCCGAAAACGCATCGCGAAGCTGCCCATCCCGGAGAAGGCGGGATTTCCCCTCTCTCTCGTGGGAGGGATGCTGGCGGGGGCCTTCAACGTGGGCGGCCCACCGGTGGTGATCTATGCCTACTCGCGGCCGTGGTCGCGCGTCGAGACGGTGGCGGTGCTGCAGACGGTCTTCATCTCTGCGGCGATTGTCCGCAATCTCCTCATGGCCCAGTCGGGGGAGATCAGCGGGGAACTGCTCCGCCTCGTGGGAGTGGCGTTGCCGCCCGCCGCCGTCGCGGTGTGGCTGGGCAAGCTGACCCTGGAGCGCCTCCCCGAGGTCTGGCTGCGGCGCTCGGTCTATGGTCTGATCCTCGTGATCGGGCTACGCTACGTCTTTTCCGGATAAGGGGTGCGTCAGGAAAGGACGGGTGTCCCGGCGGCGGGATCTTCTCCAAAAGCATCCTCGTAGAGGTAAACGAGGGCGATGCTGGCCCAGGTCCCGGTGATGAAGACACCGAAGTAGAGAGCGAGGATGCCGGCGAAGGAGAGGAAGCCGTTCAGGAACATGAAGATCACGATTTTCCAGAGGTGCGGCTTGATCGCGGTCCAGCACAGGGAGAGGGCCTCGCCCGCCTTGATCTCACAATCGAGGATGAGCATGGTGGCGAGGTTTCCGACGACCCCGACGACGAGGAGGGGAAGGGTGAGAACGACAAACAGGAGGAGCAGTCCTACGCCGATGAGGATCGGCATGGCCGGACTGCCGTCCGGGTCGAGATTGACGCCGCCGGCGCCGAGGCCGACAACGACAAGAGTGATGAGTATCCCGACGACGACAAAGAGGCCGAGGCTGATCCCGCTGACGATGAGGTTGGCGATGGCGAGAGGGCCAAACTGCCGCCGGAATCCCTCGAAGAGCGCGTCGAGGGTGACCTCGTGCCCTCGCAGGTGACGCAGGGCGTACCAGTAGAATCCTCCCATGAGGGGAAACATGAGGAAAAAGACGGGGATGTAGAACTGGGAGGCGAATCCCAGGATCACCGACATGAGGGCGAAACAGCCGACGAAGGGCCAGAAGCGGGTCTTGAGCAGTTCCCAGGCGCGCCCGTAGGAACTCCGAATGGAAGGTTGGAATCCGGCGCGGAGCCGCGCCACGCGGGGAACGTAGGCGGCCGCGGCGGGAACCGGAGGAGGTCCGGCGGGGACGAGTGCGGGAACGGGAGGGGGACCGGAGGCGGCGGGCTGAGCGCTTGGCGAGGGAAGGCCGGCCTGGGCGTAGGGAACCCATTCGGCGAAGCCGTCACTCCAGACGAGGGTGTCGGAGGAAATCTCTCCCCGCTGTCGAAGGGCGATCAAGTCGGCCTGGGGGACGGGTCCCTGGCGATCCCCTTGCGATTCGTAAAACCAAAGCAGTTCCGCGCTCATGCGGACTCCAAGAAGCGCGGAGTCGGGCTCCCGGGCAAGCGGAATCTTGGAAAAGTGCCGGAGGATTCCTCACTGGGCGGGCGCCGGAGCGGGAGGCGCGTTTTCCTGAGCGGCGGCGGCAGCCGCCTCGGCCTTCTTGCGCTCCTCCTCGGCAGCCCGCTCGGCGGGGGCTTCGTCGAGGGCGATCAACTCGGAGATGGTCACGAACTCATACCCCATCGCGAGGAGTTGATCGAAGGTCGCGGGCATCGCATCGACGGTGGGTTTGTGGAGGTCGTGGACGAGGAGAATGCCGCCGGGGCTCGCGCCATTGACGAGACGGCTCGTGACGACGGAGGGGCCGGGGCGCTTCCAGTCCTCGGGATCGACCGACCAGAGGATCGTGGGATAGCCGAGTTCGCGGAGGACGAGGGATTTCTGATCCTTCTTGATGGCGCCTCCCGGCGGCCGCATGGAGCGGGGGGCGACGCCGCAGGCCTCGACGATCTGTTCATGCGCGGCCCGCAGTTCGGCGAGAAGGGAATCGTCGGACATGCGCGAGAGGGTCCCGTGAGTGACGGTGTGATTCCCGATTTCGTGCCCCTCGTCGATCATGCGCTGGAGGAGCTGCGGATTGTATTTCACCATGTTGCCCACGACGTAAAAGGTCGCCTTGATCTTCCGTTCCTTGAGCATGTCGAGGAGGCGCGGGGTGTTCTCCGGGTGCGGGCCATCGTCGAAAGTGATGGCGATGACTTTCTTGCCGGTCTTGACCCGGGTGTAGGTGTCGTCGACCGGACCGGTCCATCCCTCGGGTTTCGTCTCGGGGACGGGATCCCCCCAGGTCGGGGCCTCGAGACCGGCCACGAGGGGCGGCAGAGCCACGCGGACTTTTCCCTGCAGGGGCGAAACGGGTTCCCGCGAGACGGAAGACGGGACCTGGCACGAAGTCAGGACCGAGAGGGCAAGGAAGCTGCAGAGAACGGCTCGCATGAGCGTGCGGGCGGCACTGTCCGGCGGTTGCGGGGGATTTTCAAGGGGCAAAAGCCTGCCCCGGGAAAGGGACCGAACCCTCCTCGATGGCCCCTTGGACAGGGTTGGACGTCACGCCATCACGCCCAGCGGATCGTTTGGAAAAGGGACGGTTCCGCCCGAATTTGAGCCTGACAGAACGGCGAAGTTCCCGACTGTCGACTCCTCCTCTCATGATCCTTTCGCCCCGACTTGTTCTGGCAGCGCTTCCCGCGCTGCTCCCGGCCCTGTCCCTCGCCGCGCCCGACTGGAAAACCGTCGAGCCCATGCTCGCGGCGAAGTGCTACAACTGCCACGGGGGCGAGAAAACGAAGGGAGAGGTGGATCTCAAGGCGCTCGCCGCGGACCCGAAGATCGACGAGCAGTTCGAGCTCTGGCACCGCGTCCTCGACACGATCGAGAGCGGCGAGATGCCCCCGAAGAAGTCCGAGCCGCTCGCGGAGGGCGAGGAAACCGCCATTGTCTCCTGGGTCAATCACGAACTCGATGCCCTCGCCCAGACCAATTCCGGCGATCCGGGTCCGGTCACGATGCGGCGCCTCACCAACGGGGAATACGACCGGTCGATCCGCGACCTCACCGGGCGCGACTACGGGCTGGCGAAGGAATTCCAGACGGACGGCGGGGGAGGAGAAGGTTTCTCGAACACGGGAGACGTTCTTTTCCTCAGTCCCGCGGCGCTCGACAAGTATTTCAACGCGGCGCGCCAGCTCGCCGAGCACGCCACGGTGATGCCGGGAACTGGCATCGTCTTCCACGACCACCGCATCGGCCTGCGCGGACCCGAGCAGCTCAAGGCGCACGCGGAGCAGGGTCTCTACGTCTGGTATCAGCAGAAAGCCGCCCCGCACCTGCCGGGTGATTTCGACGACATGCAGGAGGGCGATTACCTCCTCGCCTGCTGGAAGCACAAACATCTCCAGACGCCGCTTGAGGAACTTGCGAAAGAGGCCGGATTGAAACTGCCCTTCCTTCAGAACTGGTGGAAGCTCGTGAACGCGACCGAACCCAAGTCGCGCTTTCTCGACCTCGTTCGTGTCTCCTGGCGAGAACTCCCCGGGCCGGACACGGCGAAGCCGAAGGAGGTGCCCGCCGCGGTCACCTCGCGCATCGGACAGATCGAAGCCGACCTGCTCTCTTGGAACAATCCCAAGAAACCCGGTAGCGGGGTGCAGCGTCGCCAGCAGGACTCCGACGGGATCCGGCCCTATCCGATGAGTGCGGAAGTGAAGGGGAAGAATCAGGTGCATCTCTGCTTCGGCGACATCGGCGACGGGAATGTCGGCGATATCGCCCTCGTCACGAAGATCGACGTGAAACTCGAGAAGGGCGGGGTGGACTATTTCACCTGGCTCGAGAAGGAAATCGGAGAATTGAAGAAGCAGGTGGCTGCCAATCCCGCTCCCGCGAATCTCGAGGAACTGAAGAAGCGGCTCGCCGGACGCGAGTCGGTTCGCGCGCTTTTCGGCAAACATCCGAAGCCGGAACGGAAGATTGACGCCAAGGTGCTGGCGGTCGCCGCGCCGAAGGTGATCACCCTGCCCCTGCCGCCCGGAGCGGTCTCGGTTCGCGCCGAAACGAAACTCGACCTCGAGAATCCCGATGTCGATCAGGCCACGATCCAGTGGACGATGACTGCGGAAGCAGCGCGTGACGTCACGAAGATCATTCCGGGTGTCCTCACCATCTGGAAGGTGCGCACCGACGCCGCGCGCCGCACCATGGGCGAGTTCAGCGTGATGAAGGCGGCCTTCCCCGATATGTTCGAGCGGCGTCTCGAGGAGGTGGCGCGGAACCTCTATCGGAGCACTCCCGGAATCACCGTCTACTACTACAGCGACGAGCAGCTCGGGATGGTGCTCGGGGAGAAGGACAAGGCGGCCCTCGCCGCGATGAAGAAGGACTGGCGTCTCGCCGCTCCGAAACAGTTGAACGAGCAGATGAAGGGGGAATTCGACGGCGCCATGATCTGGCACCTCCACCAGTTCGCCTCGCGGGCCTGGCGCCGACCTCTCGCCGATGCGGAAAAGCAGACCCTCGCCGCGTTCTACCGCGAGCGGGTCAAGCAGGGGCTCGATCGCGAGTCGGCAGTGCGCGAAGGGATCGTGCGTGTCCTCGTCTCGCCTCACTTTCTGTTCAAGGCCGAAACCCTGCCCGCCGCCGATGCCCTGACCAACGCGCCGGGAGAGGGCGATCTGCCGCTCTCGACCTGGGAACTCGCCTCGCGGCTCAGCTATTTCCTCTGGTCTTCCATTCCCGACTGGGAATTGCGCAAGGCCGCCGAGGACGGCAGCCTCCGCAAGCCCGAGGTGCTTGCCGCCCAGGCGAAACGCATGCTGAAGGATCCCCGTGCGACGGCGCTGGCCCAGGAATTCGCCGGGCAATGGCTGAAGTTCTCCAATTTCGAGGAACACGACGGGGTCGACACGGCCAAGTATCCCGAAATGACGCCCGAGTTGCGCGCCGACATGAAACGCGAGGTCGTCGAGTTTTTCGGCCGTCTCTTCCGCGAGGACCGCCGCGTCACGGATATCATTGTCGGTGATTCCAGTTTCCTCAACGAACGCCTCGCCACCTTCTACGGCATTCCCGGTGTCGCCGGTCCCGAATTCCGCGAGGTCAAGGTTTCGGATCACCATCGCGGCGGCCTCCTCGGGATGGGCGCGATCCTGACAAAGACCTCGCGCCCGAATCGCACCAGTCCCGTCGTGCGCGGGGAATTCCTCTACGCGGTCGTCCTGGGGCACAGCTCGCCGCCCCCTCCGCCGAATGTTCCCCAGCTCGAGAAGGGGCTCAAACCGGCCTCGCTGCGCGAGGCACTCCTCAAGCACCGCCAGGACCACGCCTGTGCCGTCTGCCACGACCGCATCGACCCGCTCGGCTTTGCCTTGGAATCCTTTGATCCGATCGGCCGCTTCCGCACCGCGGACGAAAGCGGAGGAGCCATCGACGACACCGGCGAGTTGCGCGACGGCACAACCTTCAAGGGCATGACCGGACTACGCGATTACCTCGCGAAAAACGACGGGCAGTTCACCAATCATTTCAGCCGCAAGCTCCTCGGCTATGCCCTTGGGCGCAGTGTCCTTCCCAGCGACAAGGAACTCGTCGCCGGGATCACCGAAGCGATCCGTGCAGACGATGGCAAGGTCTCTGCTGCGGTCGTGAAGATCGTCACCAGCCGCCAGTTCATGAACCGAAGAAACGAAGCGCCTGCCTTGGCAACGAATCCTTAAGACTCATACTTATACTCTTACCTCATGCTCTTACTCAATCCGGCAGACCATGGACACTCGCTGAGTATGAGTATGAGGTAAGAGTAAGAGCAGGAGACTGAAACCGAACGACTATTCTCAGCTGAGCCACCTCTCGATTCCCCTCTACCCCACCACTCCATGACCTCACTTTCCCGCCGTCGTTTTCTCCGTGGCACCGGGGTGGCCCTCGGGCTTCCCTGGTTCGAGTCGATCTCGTCCTTCGGGGCCGAGGCCTCCAAGCCGGGCGGTGCTCCCCGCCGCCTCGCCGTTTGCTTCACGGGCAACGGAGTGAATCCCCATCACTGGGGGGCGACGATGGGCGCGAACGGTATCGAGTTCGCCAATTCCCTTCGCCCCCTCGAGGCCGTCAGGGACAGGGTGGTGGTCTTCAAGGGCCTCTGGAACCCGACCACGATCGAGGGTGAAGGCGGACATTACCCGAAGATGAACGTGCTTTCGGGGCTTCGTGTGAAAAAGACCACCACCGATGTCGAGGTCGGCACGACGATGGACCAGATTGTCGCGGCAAAGGTCGGACGCGAGACTCCGGTGCCGAGCATCGTCCTCGGTACCGAACGGCCCAGCTACGCGACCGACTCCGGGTTCACCTCGATCTACTCAGCCTACATTTCCTGGAGCACGCCGACCACGCCCGCCCCCAAGGAGATCTTTCCGCAGCAGGCCTTCGACCAGCTCTTCGACGACGGCAGCAAGCGACAGCGCGACAAGAGCATCCTCGACCTCGTCCTCGACGACGCGAAAGGACTGCGCAGCCGCCTCAGCGTGCGCGACAGCCAGAAGCTCGACGAATACCTGTCTTCGGTCCGCGAGATCGAGCAGCGGGTCGAGCAGGCGGAAAAGATCAGCGAGGCCGAAACGGGTGGTCAGGGCTGGCATCCCTCGGTGAAGGCGCCGACGATCGGGCGGCCCGATTCGGGGATTCCGGCGAGCTCGGAGGACCACCTCCGCCTCATGTTCGACATCATGCTCCTCGCTTTCCAGATGGACCGGACGCGGGTGGCGACGTTCATGCTCAACAACGATCTTTCGAACATGCGTTTCCCCAGCCTCGACGGGGTCACCTCCGGCATCCACGAACTCTCCCACCACGCGGGAGACGAGACGCGGCTGGCTCACTATCAGAAGGTCAACGAATTCCAGGTGAAACTCTGGTCGGAATTCCTCCAGAAGATGGCCGCGACAAACGAGGGAGAGCGGTCCCTCCTCGACAACAGCATGGTCGTGCTCACGAGCAGCCTCATGGACGGCAACGCCCACGACTCCCGCCAGCTCCCCGTCGTCCTCGCCGGAGGCGGTGGCGGCACGATCAAGGGTGGGCGGGCCTACGACCTGAGCCAAGATCCGAACCGCAAGCTCTGCCGACTCCACCTCGCCCTCATGGACCGCATGGGCGTGAGGGTCGACACGTTCGGCGATGCGGAGAATGCCCTGGTGATCTGAGCATCGGTTCTCCTCAATCCATGGCCTCCAGGGCCGCCCGGATCCGTTGGATCTTGTCCGCCGTGTCGGGGCGCACCTCGTCGACCCGCAGGGCGCAAAAGCTGATTTCGGCGAGCCGGGGAATACAGGCGATGGTGAAGTCGTGCCCCTTCAAGTAGCGGGCCGCTTCCTCTTCCGAGGAGAGGCTGAACAGTCCCGAATAAAACCAGGGTTTCGGGTCTTCGCCGGGATGGGTCGAGGTCAGGACCCGAGCTCGCCGGCAGGATTCGCGCAAGCGGTCCGGGTCGGTGGCCGAGAGATAGTCAAGAAAGGCAGCCGCATCCTTTCGGAGGCTTTCGCGCACGATCCAGCGTCCGTTCACGTGGCGGACCCAGTCGATGTCGTCGTCGGGGGTATTCACGACGATTTATCCATGGCCGCGAAACCCGGGGACGGCAACCGAAATGCGGTTCGCCGGTCCAGGTTACAAAATTCGCTGGAAAATGGAGGCGGGTTCGCCTTGCCAAGCGGAGTCCTTTGCGCAAGGATCGGGCGCGATGGAACTCTGGTGGCAGTCCCTCAATCTGGAATTGCAGATCTTTTACGGGATCGGTGTCGCCGCCCTCGTTGCTCTCGCTCTTCAGTTCGTGATGCTTTTCATCGGGCTCGACGATGCCGGAGATGCCGGAGACGGTGTCGACCTCGGAGAGCACGGTTCCGGCCTCGGTGTGTTCTCCTTCCGCGGCATTACCGCCTTTTTCCTCGGCTTTGGCTGGACCGGTGTGATTGCGCTGAAAGCGGGTCTTCCCCTCGCGCTGGCCATTGTCCTCGGGCTCCTCTGCGGAACGGTCATGATGGTGGTGATCTTCCTTCTGATGCGTTCGATGATGCGCCTGCAGAGCAGCGGCACCCTCAACTACGGAAATGCCGTGGGCACCGTGGCCACGGTCTACGTGACCATTCCCGGCGAAGCGAAGGCCGGGGGCCAGGTCGAGGTGATGATCCAGGGGCGCCTCGTCACGGCGGAGGCTCTCCAGAAAGGAACCTCCTCCATCGCACCCGGAACGAAGGTCCGCGTTGTCGATACCGTGGGTCAGTCCACTCTCGTTGTTGAACCCCTCCTCTCCTGAATTTCGATCCCCCCCTGCCTCAAGTCATTGCCATGGAACCTCTCATTCTCATCGGAGCCTCGGTCGCCGTCCTCTTCACCATGTTCATCGCGCTGGCGACGCGCTACAAGAAGTGTCCGTCGGACCGCATCCTCGTGGTCTACGGGAAGGTGGGATCGGGCAAGTCGGCACAGTGTTACCATGGCGGTGCGGCCTTCATCTGGCCCATCATCCAGGACTACCAGTATCTGAACCTCACTCCCCTGCCCATCGACATCAAGCTGGAGGGCGCGCTTTCGAAACAGAACATCCGTGTCAATACACCCTCCACTTTCACGGTGGGGATTTCGACCGAACCGGGGGTGATGGAAAACGCCGCAGAGCGTCTCCTCGGGCTGACCTTGCAGCACATCAACGAACTCGCCAAGGACATCATCTTCGGCCAGATGCGCGTGGTCATCGCGACGATGGACATCGAGGAAATCAACGCCGACCGCGACAAGCTCATCGCGAATATTTCCACCGGAGTCGAGGTCGAACTGAAGAAGGTGGGACTGCGCCTCATCAACGTGAACGTGCAGGACATCACCGATGCCTCGGGTTACATCGACGCCCTCGGGCAGGAAGCCGCCTCGAAGGCGATCGCCGAGGCGAAGGTGAAGGTCGCCCAGGCCGATCGCGATGGTGAAATCGGTGCTGCGGCCGCCCAGCGCGACAAGCGTATCGCGGTTTCCAACGCCAACGCCGAAGCGACCCAAGGCGAGAACTCGGCCGAGGTCGACATTGCGAATTCGAACGCCCAGCGCCGCAGTGCTCAGGCCGAAGCGGAGCGCCTCGCCACCGCCGCGGAAAAGGTCGCCCAGGCAAAGGTGCTTGAAGAAGCCTACGCCGCCGAAAAACGCGCCGAAGAACAGCGTGCGGAGCGGGAACGCTCCACCCAGTTCGCCAATATCGTCGTTCCCGCCGAGATCGCCAAGGAACGCCAGATTGTCGAGGCCGATGCCGAGGCGGAGCGGCTCCGCCGCATTCAGCAGGGGATGTCCGACGCCGTTCGTGCCGAGAAGCAGGCCGAGGCGGACGGGATCAAGATGGTGCAGGTGGCCGAGGCGGACGGTTTGAAGGCCAAGCTCCTCGCCGAGGCGGACGGGGCCCAGGCCATCCTCGCGGGCAAGGCGAAGGGTTTCAAGGACCTCATCTCCACTTGCGAGGGGCCTGCGGGCGCGCAGCAGATGCTCGTCACGGAGCTTCTGCCCCAACTCGTTCGCGAGCAGGTGCAGGCCATCGCGAACCTCAATATCGACAAGATCACGGTCTGGGACAGCGGGGGCGGAGCCGATGGAAAGGGAAGCACGGCGAGCTTCCTCTCCGGTCTCGCCGGTTCGGTACCACCTCTTCACGAGCTCGCGAAGAACGTCGGGGTGGAACTGCCGGAGTATCTCGGCAAACTCAAGGAGACCGAAGCTCCCAAGGCACCCTCCCGTCCTTCCGCCCAGGATCCGGCGATCTGATCCCTGCGGGAGCCCTTCGGAAACGCCGGCATTCCCGCCGGCGTTTTTCGTTTCATGGAGCCCTCACCTCCTTCTCCCGTGCCTCCGCTTCTCGTCCTTCATCTGGTCATCCTCGCGTGGGCTTTCACGGCGATCCTTGGAAAGCTGATCTCCCTGCCCTCGCTCGACATGGTGGTGTGGCGCACCGCTCTCGCCACGGCGGGTTTTTCCGTGATCGCCCTGGTCATGGGCACCTCCTTGCGCCTCGCGAGACGCGATGCCGCCAGCCTCTTCGGACTTGGAGCGATCCTGGGCATTCACTGGGTGCTCTTTTTTCTCTCCGCGCGTCTCGCCACGGCCTCGGTATCGCTTGCGGCGATGCCGACGATGCTGATCTGGAGCTCCTTGATCGAGCCGCTCGTCAACGGCACGCGACGTTGGAACCGCGTCGAGTTGCTTCTGGGATTGGTCATCATCGGGGCCGTCTGGATGATCTACGCGGTGGAGCTGAAACACTGGTTCGGCTTCACCGTCGGTATCCTTTCGGCGTTAGTTGCGTCGGTCTATGCGGTCTTCAACAAGCAGGTCGTCGCCCTCCATCCTTTTGCGAGCCTCTGCGCCTGGCAGCTGGGTGGAGCTTGTGCCGCCTCGTGGCTGCTGCTCCCTTTCGTGAGTGGAACGTTTCTTCCTGCCGTGCCCGGTGCTCGCGATCTCGGGTGGCTCGTCTTGTTCGCCTTCGGATGCACCGTGCTGCCTTATGCCGCCTTCGTTTACGTGATGCGGCATCTCTCGGTCTTCACCGTGAACGTGGTCTACAATCTCGAACCCCTCTATGGCATGGCGCTTGCGGCGCTTGTCTTCGGAAGCAGGGAACAGATGACTCCCGGCTTTTACGCTGGAGCGGGGATCATCATCGCTTCGGTTCTTGCGGTGCCCTGGCTACAGGGGAAAGGGCGGCCCGCCTGACGCGATTCATCCGCCGGGAGGACGCGAGAAAGGCGCGGCGGCCTTGCGGGCCTCCTGCTCGAAATCGGAGTCCCAATACCCGTCGCGGACGCACTGGGTGAGGTATTCCTTCAGGAAAGGCTCCACTCCTCCGAGGCGTTCGAACTGCGCCACGTGGGTGAGTTCGTGGACGAGGAGGGAGGGATTGGTCGCCTGGGACGCTTCGAGGTAGATACCATAATTGACCGCCATCCCGGTGGGGCCTTCCGAAAGGAAACCGAAGAGCCGGTTGAGCATGCCGAGAAGGCTTTGTCCTGGCGTCGGGACGCGGGGAACCGGGAGGATCCGCACCTCCTCGGGTCGCCGCACTCCCACGTTCTCCGCCCAGAGGCGTTCCCACTCACGAAGCGGTCGCCCTTCGCGCAGGATCGCGGCTTCCTGTTTCCGGACCCAGCGCGTCCCGAGGGGGAGCGTGGCCTTGACGAGGAGTCTGACCCAGAAGGATTTCATATTCGTGCCTTTGGCCGCGAAGGGAATGTATTCAGAAGCCCGCTCCGGTCCAGCACATCGGCGGGATCGCGGCGAAAAATCACGGAAGGTCAGGGGAAGTCGCGGACGCGGCCGTGTCCCGTGCCGGAGGCCTCACTTCGGGCAGGTATTCGCCGATAACCACGCGCTTCCACCAGTCGCCGGTCGCGCGCCGTTCTTCCGGTGTGGTGAACTCGTAGCGCATCAGGCGAGCACGGATTCGCTGCGGCGGGGTGTCGGGGAAGGGATCGAATTTGAGCAGACGTTTGACCTTTTGGTCGCCTTCGAAAAGTTTGACCACGAGGCTCTCGAACCATCCGGCGTTCCGGCTTCGGTAGTCGAAGCGACCCTCGAGCGCGGCAAACCAGAACTGCCAGGCGACGCGGGGTTGGTGGGGAGCGACAAAACGGGGGCGGTCGTCGATCTCGTCGACCTTCCAGGCAAAATCATAGGGAAGCCAGTTGGTGCCGTCGGCGCTCCCCTCGAGGATGATCTCGGGCCTTTCCGTCGTCATGGTGCGGAAGAGTCCGTAGCCGGAGGCGAGGTAGAATTGGGAAAGGGACGAGGCGAAGGTATCGAGCCATCGTGGAGAGAGCGATTCCTTGAGCAGCGGTCTCGGAGCGTCGTGGAAATCGTGGAGGAGAACGTGGATCTGGAGCAGAATGAGGGCGAGAAGCGGGGGTGCAGCGAGAGCCCATCCGGAGATGAGGTGTCGTCGGGACCGGGGAGACTCGTTTGCGAGCGGGTCGGCACCGAGAAGTTTTCGAAAAAGTGGCGGCCAGAAGCGGTCGTGCACGAGGGGCAGACAGAGGACGATGGTGAGCCAGTTGAAGTAAGTGAAGTTGCCGGTGAGAAGGATGAGGATCATCAGCCCGGAGAAGCCGATCGCGGCCGCGAGGCGGCCCCATTTCCCGAGGAGAACCAGAAAAGGCAGGACCAGTTCCACGAGGTACATGGGAACCAAGGAGAGGCGGTGAAACCAGGCCGGCAGTTGGTGCATCCACCAGGCCGTCCAACTCGGTAGGGGCTGGGTCATGTAGTGATAGGACATGGCCGTGCCGGCGGGCCACCACTCCGGAGCGTCTTCGGAAGCCCAGGCGAGTTTCACCCATCCGGAAAGGAACATCAGCTTCGCGATGAGAAACCAGGAAAGCACCAGCGCAACCCGGTTGACGGGTGTGAGGGGAGAGGGTCTTGACCAGGGCGTCCTGACTTCCCACCGGCAGAGAAAGAGAGCGAGAAAACCGGCTTCGAGGAGAAGAATGTCCCACTGGAAACTCATGAACACGCCTCCGGTGTTCACGAGGGAAAGATAAAGGATCCACAATCCGGCAAGGGCCGGACCGATGAACCGGCCCGCGATGACGAGAAGGGCGAGGAGGGTTCCGGCCATGCAGACGGCGTTGAGGGCGAAATCGGAGGCTCCCGTGAACCAGAACAGATTGGGAAAGACAAGGAATCCCGGCGCACCTTCCGGAACGAGCCGCTCCCGCAGGAAGTCGAGGGTGCGGCAGGCAGGCTGAAGACCCTGTTCACCGACGAGCAAGGTGGCCTGGGGCCACCAGGAGAGGATCGCAACCAGATAGATGAAGCCCAGCCCCCGGACCAAGAGAGTACGTCCGATGCGATGCTGCCCAGTGTCGGGGGCGAAGAATTCCTTCCAATCCAGTGCCTTCACGAACCTCTTTATACGCGGCATCCGCCTTTGCCGAAACGGGAAATTGGACTAGATTTCCGGAGGTTCCCTCATTTGGAACCTCCTGCCGATGGCGTCCGAATACAACTGGCATCCGGGAATACCGAGCAAGTCCGTTTTCAAGGTGGAGACCCGCAACCTGGGATGGTGGGTTCTCCTCGCGATCCTCATTTCGGTGATCGTCCACGTGGTCCTCTATATAGTTCTCGGGGCGATCGAGAGGCATGCGAAGTCCCCGGCCGAGGATGGGATCATCTGGCGCAGTCACCATGATCAGGTCACGATCGATCGTGACAAACTGAACGAACTTCTGGCCGACCCGGCGGATCTCCCGGAGCCGACTGAGACGAAGCCAGAAAAGCTCAGCGACCTAGAACTCACGGACAAGTCCCTCGACGAATTCGACCTGATGGAGAAATTGAAGGACGAGCCCATCCGCATGGCGCCGGTCGATGCCCCGCAGATTTTCTCGACAGAAGCGCCCAAGGCACCCGCCCAGGCCCTCGAGATGGCTTCCAATCAACTCGAGATCTCGGCAGCGGAGATGCTGTCCCAGGATCTCTCCGACATGCGCAACAAGCTCGTCGAGTCCTCGGCCCAGGTCTCCGTGAGTCAGCCCGTCCTTGAATTGAATGCGGACGACAAGGTGGGAGGGGATGTGGACACGGATGAGTTTTTCAAGGAAGCCGCGGCGAAGGCGTTCGGGAACGGGGCCGAGGAATTCATCAAGGGATACTCGAGTCTCGACGCCCTTATCGGTCGCACCGGCGGGCTGCCCTCGGGGGAGGAAAAGATCGCCCTGCCCACCGACATCCTCTTCGAGTACAACGAATATCAACTGAAGGAGGAAGCCCGTCTCAGCATGATGAAGCTCGCCTTCGTCGTGCAGACGAATCCGGACGCAACCTTTATCATCGAGGGGCATACCGACAGCTTTGGCGGAGACCAGTTCAACCTCGATCTCAGCCTGAAACGGGCCGAGGCCGTGCGAGACTGGCTCGTGGAGCGTCTCCGTATCGACGCTTCGAATATACGTGTTATCGGACTCGGAAAAACCCGACCCATTGTCGCCGTGACCGGTACCGCCGAGGAGCAGTCTCTCAACCGCCGCG
This sequence comes from Verrucomicrobiia bacterium, assembly GCA_020439925.1. Taxonomy (GTDB): domain Bacteria; phylum Verrucomicrobiota; class Verrucomicrobiia; order Verrucomicrobiales; family DEV007; genus Arctic95D-9. The sequence goes on from JAGRPC010000182.1 coordinate 17,805, forward strand.
TCGAGATCGTGGTAAGAAAGGGCTGAACGTCAGACCGGGTTCTCAGTAATCCCGGCCGAGCAGGTAGTCGGCGATTTCGTGAAGGACGGCCGCCTTTTTCCCGAAAGGTTTGAGGGCATTGTGGGCCTGGCTGGTCAGCCTGGCGGCTTCCTTGCGACTCTTTTCGAGTCCAAAGAGGGCCGGGTAGGTGGATTTGGCGGTGGCTTCGTCCTTGCCCACGCTCTTACCGAGTTTTTCGGTTGTGGAGGTTACGTCGAGGATGTCGTCGATGACCTGGAAGGCCAGTCCGAGGGAACGCCCGTAGACGGTGAGAGATTCGAGACGCGCCGGCGTGGCGTTGGCGGTCATCGCGCCCAGACGGATCGCGGCGGTGAGGAGAGCCGCGGTCTTGCTTTCGTGAAGGTAGCGGAGTTGAGAGGGGGAGAGGAGCACGTCGGTGCCCTCGCCTTCGAGATCGAGGACCTGACCCCCGATCAAATGCCGACTCCCGGAAGCCACGGCGAGTTCGGAGACGTAACTTCCCACTCCGTAGCGCGAGGTCGGGGGCGTTTGCGCGAGGATCTCGAAAGAGAGGGTGAGAAGGGCATCTCCCGCGAGCACGGCGATTCCTTCGCCGTATTTGACGTGACAGGTCGGCATGCCGCGACGGAGATCGTCGTCGTCCATGCAGGGGAGGTCATCGTGAACGAGTGTGTAAGTGTGGAGGCATTCCACCGCCGCCGCCGGAGCAAGGGCTGCCTCCACGGTGCCGCCGCAAGCTTCCGCCGCAGCCAGGCAAAGGACAGGTCTCAGCCGTTTTCCTCCGGCGAAGAGGCTGTAGCGCATCGCTTCGTGCAAGGTCGCGGGCCGGGTTTTCGCCTTGGGCAAAAACCGGTCGAGCGTCTTGTCGACGAGTCGGCAGCGGGTTTCGAGATAGGCGGCGTCCATCGGATCAGAGCAACTCGGCGATCTGCACCGCGTTGAGTGCAGCTCCCTTTCGCACCTGGTCCCCCACAACCCAGAAGGTCAGGGCGTTTTCGAGGACGAGATCTTCACGAAGGCGTCCGACCAGGCAGTCGTCTCCATCGGTGGAGTCGAGCGGAGTGGGAAAGACGGGGATATCGGCGTAGGGATCGTCGATGACATGTACCCCGGGCGCCGCGGTGATCGCGGAGCGGGCTGCTTCGACAGAGGGTTTCTCGTTGAAGACGGCCGTAACGGCGATCGAGTGCGAACGGTAAACCGGCACGCGAACGCAGGTCACCGAGGCTTTCAGGTCCGGAGCATGGAGGATCTTTCGACCCTCGTGGTGCATCTTCATTTCCTCCTTCGTGTAGCCGTTCTCCGTGAAGACGTCGACCTGGGGGATGACATTGAAGGCGATCTG
>JAGRPC010000183.1 GCA_020439925.1 Verrucomicrobiia bacterium
GATTCCCCGGGGATTCCTCCCGCCCGCCCCCTTCTGTGTGTCGGAACCGAGCAGAATGTCCATCAACTCATGTCCCGAATCGATTGTGAGATCGTTCGCCGGGTCGAGGAGGGGATATTCACGGTATTCGGTCTGGTAGGCGGCAATCGCGTTTTTGAGATTGAAGGTGGTGTTTTGCGCCTGAGTCGGATTATGGGGACCGAGTGGTCTGGGTTTAAGCGGGCAGGCAAAGCCCAACACCAAGATCGCAGCCAAGCCTCCTCCGACAGCCAACCCGGTTCGCCACTTCATCCCCCCGCTTCTACCACCCCGACACTCTTACCGTCAACCTTCACGAAAACAGCTCGCGCATCGGCTCGCCGTGATAGAGCGGCATCGGTCTCCCGGCGGTGTCTGTCCAGTGTGCGTCCTTCGGAATCCCGAGTGCATCGTAGATCGTCGCGGCGAGGTCTTCGGGTCGGCGGGCATCGCTCGCGGGATGGCCGCCGAGCTTGTCGGTCGAGCCGAGGACGGCGCCTCCGGTGATGCCGCCTCCGGCAAACCAGACCGTCTGCACCGAACCCCAGTGATCGCGGCCGGGAAGCGGCACGCCGCGCAGGGTCGAAATCTTCGGAGTTCTTCCAAACTCCCCGGCCATGACGATGAGCGTCTCGTCGAGGAGGCCGCGTTCCTGCAGATCGTCAAGCAGGGCGGAAACGGCGCGGTCGGTGGGGGGGAAGAGGTATTCGCGGAGATTCGGGAAGATGGCCTGGTGGTTGTCCCAGGTCTCGTTGTTGCCCAGGTTCACCTGGACGAGGCGCACTCCCGATTCGACGAGCTGCCGCGCCATCAGGAGCGACCAGCCGAAAGAGTTGCGGCCGTAGCGGTCCTGCGTCGCGGCATCGACTCCGTGGACATCGAAGGCGGACTGCACCTTCGGATCGGAGAGCAGGCCGACGGCCATGTCGCGATAGCGATCCACGCCTCCGGCGGTCGAAGCGGCTTCAAGATGCCGTTGCTGCTGGTCGAGGACTCCGCGCAGGGCGAGGCGGTCCTGGAATCGCTCGAAGTCGATCGTGTCGGGCAGGTCGAGGCTGAAGGTGCGGTAGGGGATCTCGCGGTCGAGAGGGCCGTTGGCGTGATGGAAATCGTATTGGGGGAAAGCTCCGTAGCCGACCGCGTCGTAGGGAGCCGCCTCGAGGAAGAAGGGGTCCTTGTGGCGTCCCAGTAGACCTCCGAACTGACCGGGAATGGTGCGGCCGGTGCGATGGACGAGTTTCTCCGGCAGGACGAGGGAGGAAGGCAGGGCGCCGGCGGAGGGCAGGCGGTCCGCGACGAGAGAGGCGATGGAGGGCCAGTCGCCCTCGGTCGGCTTGCTGGGATCGAAGGTGGGCGTCGTGTCGGAGCGGCCCGTCAACATGATGCAGTGACCCTTGGAGTGGTCGTTCGACCCGTGGCTGAGGGATCGGCAGAGCGCCCAGGATTCGCTCCGCTTCGCAAGTTCGGGAAGGTGCTCGCAGATGTGCAGCCCGGGGGTTTTTGTCGCGATGGGCCGGAACTCACCTCGGATGTCGCTCGGGGCATCCGGCTTCATGTCGAAGCTCTCGAGTTGCGAGAGACCGCCGGAGAGGAAAATGTAAATGACATTCTTTGCCTTCCCGGATCGAACCCCGGTTGCAGCGGCGGCACGTTCGAGAGCGGCAAGGCGGTCGATCCCCAGTCCGCCGGCGAGTCCCACGGCCCCGGCCTTCAGGAGGGCGCGCCGCGTCGAGCGGGCGGCAGCGTGGCGGAAAGGCGGAGAACGGAAATCCGAAGACATGGCGGCGGTTGGGACGGCCCGGATCTTCCGAAAGTTTCGCAGATTCGGGGTGAGCGGGGAAGGGGAAGTGTCTCACGGCATCGCGCCGGAAGGCATCGATCTCCTCAGCCCAACAGTTCCTTCACCACCCTGGCGCCCGGATCGTTCGTGAGGCTCGCGGCGAGTCCGTTCCGCTTGTAGGTGAGCTTGGTGTGGTCGAGTCCGAAGGCATGAAGGAGGGTGGCGTGCCAGTCGTAGTGCTTGACCTCGTCGACGACCGCCTTGTGGCTCCATTCGTCCGTTTCCCCATGGACATGACCGGCCTTGAATCCCCCCCCGGCGACCCAATGACTGAAGCCGTAGGTGTTGTGGTCGCGCCCCCATTTTTCCCGTCCAGCATCGTTCTGGAGCACCGGAAGGCGCCCCATCTCTCCGCCCCATTGGACGACGGTGCTCTCGAGAAGCCCCCGCTGTTTCAGGTCGGTGATGAGGGCGGCACAGGGTTTGTCGGTGGCGGCGCAATTCGCCGGAAGGGCGGTGACGAGAGAGCCATGCTGGTCCCACGACTGCCCCGCGTTGAGAACCTGAACGTAGCGGACGCCGCGCTCGACGAGGCGGCGCGCGATTATGCAGCGGGTCGCGTAGTCCCGGGTCACGGGGTCGTCGACGCCGTAGAGCTTCTTGATGGACTCGGGCTCGTTGGAAATATCGAGAGCCTCCTTCGCCGCGGTCTGCATGTGTGCGGCGAGTTCGTAGCTGGCGATGCGGGCGCGGAGGTCGTGTTCTCCCGGATGGTTCGAGGCGTGCTCCTCGTTGAGACTACGGAGGAGATCGAGTTGGCGGCGTTGGCCGTCTCCGGCGAGGGTGGCGGGAGGATCGAGGTTGAGGATGCGCGGCTCGGTGGCCCGGACCACGGTTCCCTGGAACAGCGCGGGGAGCCAACCATTGGTGAAATGCTCGCCCTGGAAGGTCGGCAGCCCGTTCGGATGGGAGAGCACCAGGTAAGCGGGCAATTCCGAGGTCTCACTGCCGAGACCATAGGTAAGCCAGGAGCCGAGCGCCGGATTCCCCCCGGTAATGCGGCCGGAGTTGATCGCGTAGAGTCCCTGGGCGTGGTTGCTGACCCCCGAACTCATCGAGCGGATCAGGCAGATGTCGTCGACGACCTTGGCGAGGTGGGGCAGCAGTTCGCTCAACTCCATGCCGCACTCGCCGTGTTTCGAGAATTTCCACGGGGAACCGAAGACCTTGGAGGATGCCTGCGCGAGGTTGTCGTATTTGATCTCGCCCGGGAAGTTCTGCAGGTGATACTTCGTGAGCATGGGCTTCGGATCGAAGAGATCCATCTGCGAGGGACCGCCCATCATGAAGAGGGAGATCATCGCTTTCGCCTTGCCGGGGAAATGCTGCTGCTTGGGGAGAAGATCGAACTGTGCGTCGGCTCCGAGCGCCGGTTTTACCGGAGCGCCGAGGAGGCCGTCCTGCTTCAGGAGGGTGGCGAGGGCGAGTCCGCCGAGACCGAAGCCGTTCGCCTGGAGGAAGTGGCGGCGCGAGCAGAGGCGTGCGTTCTTCATTCGAGGTAGAGGAATCGGTTCGAGCTGTAGAGGACCTGGCAGAGACTGGCGAGAGCCTCGCGTGCCGGATCCGGTGCCGGAGGCGCCGGTGCTCCCTTGGCGGGTGTGGCCGGGGGATTCTGCGCGTGATAAACGGTGAGGGTGGCGGTCTGAAGGCGAAGATAATCGCGGGAACGGGCGATCTCCGATTCGGACGGTTCCTTGGCGAAGAGCAGAATCCAGGCACGGCGGAGCTGTTCCGTCTCGTCTTCGGGCGCCTCGGCGAAGAGCCGGTCGGCCAACCGCCGGGCGTTGTCGAGGATGAAGGTGTCGTTCATCAGCAGGAGCGACTGGGGAGCGACGGTGGTCTGTTTCCGCATCTCGCAATGGGGAACCATGACCGGCGCGTCAAAGGTGTCCAGCACGGTCACGGGTTTGCTGCGACGCACCTCGACGTAGAGTGAACGCCGGAAATCCTGTTCTCCACCCGGTTCGACCTTGGCGGTGGTGATGGTTCCCTTGTCGATACCGACAACGATGCGACCGGCGGGGTCGCGCGCAATGGTGCTGGGAGGACCGAAGGGTTTTTCCACGAGCGCTCCCGAAGTGGCGAGCACGGAGTCACGCAGGGCCTCCGCCTCGAGCCGCTGGAGCTTGTAACGGGCAAAAAGGCGGTTCTCGGGGTCATATTCGCTGGAGGAGGGGCTCTCCGAGGACTGCCGATAGGCCCGGCTGAGAACGAGGCTCCTCTGCAGTGGCTTCAGCTTCCAGCCACCTTTCACGAACTCGTCGGCGAGCCAGTCGAGCAGTTCGGGGTGGGTGGGGCGCTCCCCGGCGAGGCCGAAATCGCCCGGGGTGTTGACGATGCCACGGCCGAAGTGGTGCAGCCAGAAGCGGTTCACCAGCACGCGGGCGACGAGGGGATGTTTGCCGCTCGTGAGCCAGTTGGCATAGGCGAGGCGTCGTCCGGTCGATCCCGAAGGGACGGCAGCGGGCTGGAAAGGTTCGATCTCCGGGCTCGACAGGATCGTCAGTTCTCCGGGAGTGACCGGGCGGATGGGCTGGTCGTGGTCGCCCCGGTTGAAAAGCTTCGTTTCCGGGACTTGTCCTTTCACCTCGGTAAGGGCCATGACGAAATTCTGCACCGGCTTGGTGGCGCGCAGCTTGGCGGCCTCGGCGCTCTTCGCGTTGACCTCCTCCTGCTTCTTCTTGTCGTAGAGGTCGAGGGAATAGAGGGCGAGGGCGGAGGGATACTTCTTGATGAGGGCTTTCTGCTCCTCGGTGCGGTCCTTGTCGGCCGTGGCGCGGGCCTTGCGGTAGGGTTCGCGCTCCGCCTCGGGCAGCTTGAGAATCTCGACCTCGAAGATCTCATCGAGGAACTTCTTGCTCATCGCGCGGGCTTCGGCATCGATGGCGGCGGCAGCCTTCTCGATTTCGGCGGCCTTCGCCTTTTCCTCCGGCGTGTAGAGGGAGTAGAGGCGTTGTGCCGGGGCTCGCCAGGATTCCCAATGGTAGGCGGGATCGAAGATCGCCCGGAAACGGTAGTAGTCCTCCTGGGAGACCGGATCAAGGCGGTGGTCGTGGCATTGCGCACAGGCGACGGTGATTCCGAGGATGGAGGAACCCACGATCTTGAGTTGCTCGGCGATGACCTGGTTGCGTGCCAGGTTCGCGTCATCGTTGGGGTCGCCGGTCCCGTCGGGAGCCATTCGCAGGAAAGCGGTGGCGGTGAGCTGGTCGAGCTTCACCGGATCGAGAACGGCCGCCTCGTAGTCGGAGTGGGTGGCTCCCGCCAATTCGTCTCCGGCGAGTTGTTCGCGGATGAACTGGTCCCAGGGTTTGTCGGCGTTGAAGGATCGGATCACATAGTCCCGGTAGCGCCAGGCGTGGGGACGGGTTGAATCGGCGGCGGTGTAGCCGTTCGAGTCCGCGTAGCCGACGACGTCGAGCCAGTGACGTGCCCAGCGCTCGCCATAAGCCGGGGAAGAGAGTAGTCGGTCGACTACTTTCTCATACGCATCCGGGGATGAGTCGGCGAGAAAGGTTTCCACCTCCTCGGGTTTCGGGAAAAGTCCGGTGAGGTCGAGAGTGACACGGCGGAGCCACGTCGCCCGGTCCGCTTCGGGGGCGAAGTCGAGACCCTGCTTGTGCATCTCGCGTGCGAGAAAGGCGTCGACGGGATTGGGAACACCCTCCACCTGGGGGACTTCGGGGCGTTTTACCGGCTGGAACGACCAGTGGGAACGCTCTTCCTCGGTGATGAGAGGCCCGTGCCCGATGGATTCGGGCTCGGGACGCGCGGTTTTGGCTCCCTGCTCGATCCATTTCCGGAGAATGGCCCGTTCCGCCGGTGAGACGGGTTTGCCCTTTTTGGGCATCTCGCCCCGTTCGATGATCGCGAGGAGTTCACTTTCGTCCGGTTTGCCGGGCACGAGCAGAGTCGCGCCGCTTTCCAGAGGGGCGTCCATGAAGCGACGCAGGCGCAGGTCGACTCCAGCCTTCGGGTTTTCCTCCTCGCCGTGGCAGAGCATGCAGTGGGCCTTGAGGAGTGGGCGCACATCCTTCTCGAAGGTGAGTGGACTCTCCTCCGTGTGGCCCTTCGCGACGACCGCGATGAAGCAAACCGCAATGATTCGTTTCATCCGGAAAAAATGAGGCCATCTTCCCGAGCATCAACAACGTGTTTGCGGAGATGGCGGCGCAATCAAGGGGTAAACGGATGGCTCACCTGGTCTTCACGTTGTCTTTCCAGATCCCGAAATCCCCGTCCTTTCCTGCGGACCAGTCGGAAAACACTGGAGGTTCCTTTTCACATCGCTGCTGATGGCGTCCCGGCATTTGCCAGATCCGTAATCTGCTGGTAGAGAGAGGCCCCGGATTTCCTTGGATCCGGGACCGCTGTTTTTATGGACGACTTTGCCTTCATCAAGCTGGCGCCGGGCCGCTATCTCTGCGGACTTGGGCCCTTCGATGCCCGGGAATCGGCTCCCGGGGATGGACGCACCGCCTTCTACCGGAACAATTTCGAGCTGACCGAGACGCAGCCCTGGAAGGTCCCGTCGCGTGTCTTTGAAACGGACGATCTGCGCGTTCTCCTGCCCGACAACGGAGCCACTCCCTTGCCGGAAATCGCCTGGTCGGGCCTTGGCGACACCGACGTCCGGGCAGTGTTCGACGAGATCCTTTCGCGCATCCATTCCGGAACCCTGAAAAAGTCGGTTCCCGTCCTCACCGAACGGGGCATCCTGCACCGGGGCGAGCCGGCCGCTCTCGTGAAAGCGGTCAATGCGGCGCCGGATTCCCTTCGTGGGTACGGGTTCCGCGAGGGAGGAAGGGGAGTGATCGGGGCAACGCCGGAGACGCTCTTCACGGTGCAGGACGGAGTCCTCGAAACGATGGCCCTTGCCGGGACGGCGCCCCGCCACGAGATCCATGATTTTCCCAACGATCCGAAGGAGATCCGCGAGCACGAACTGGTCGCCGATTATCTCGAGGAGTTGCTCTCTCCCTTCGGATCGGTCGAGCGGGAGCCCCGCACCCTCCTCGATCTGGGCTCGATGATCCATTTCCTGACGAGAATCCGCGTGCGCCTCCTCGATCCCCGCACTGACCTCAACGAGCTGGTGAAGGTCCTTCACCCCACTCCCGCCCTCGGTGCCTGTCCCCGGGGAGATGGCGCCCTGAGGCAGTTGGTGGAATACCGTCGCAGGCTCGGCGTTCCGGAACACTTCGGCGCTCCCTTCGGCGCCATCCACGAGGGAGCTTTCCGGGTGCTTGTCGCGATCCGGAATCTTTCCTGGGACGGCCGCGATGTCTATCTGCCGAGCGGAGTCGGACTCGTTGAGGGCAGCCGCTTCGATCGCGAATGGAGGGAACTCGCCCTGAAGCGGAACTCGGTCAAATCCCTCCTCGGCGTCTGAGCGATCCTGACATGACCGCCAACGCCATCCTCGCCGGAGCCGTCCTTGGCCGTCTTGCCGGGATCGGAGTGGTGGATTTCGTGGTCTGTGCAGGAGCACGCAACGTGCCTCTGGTCAGTTCGCTCCTGGCCCGTTTCGAGGACCACGGCTTGCGTCTCTGGCATCATTTCGACGAGCGTTCCGCAGCCTATTTTGCCTTGGGGCTTGCGAAAAAGTCGGGAGCTCCGGTCGCCGTTCTCACCACCTCCGGAACGGCCGCTGCCGAATTGTTGCCCGCGGCCATCGAGGCCTATTACAGCGGGATTCCCCTCGTGCTGGTGACTGCCGATCGTCCCGCCAGTTTCCGGGGCAGCGGCGCACCTCAGTCGATCGAACAAAAGGAGATTTTCGGTGCTTATGCGATGGCTCTCGATCTCTCCGAGCCCGGAGGGCTCGTGCCTCTCGAAGAGTGGACAGGAGATTCGCCCCTGCATCTCAACGTTTCCTTCGAGGAACCTCGCGCGAACGATCGACACGAGACCTGGGAACCGCAGCCCTGGCAAGGTCAGGAAGCGGGGGAGAGTGAGGTGGTTCCGATCCTGGAAGCGTTCTGCAAGGATCGGAAGGGACTGCTTGTTCTCCTTGGGGAACTCGATCCCTCGTGGCAGGATGTGGTCGAAAAGGTTGTCGTGGCCTTGGGCGTTCCCGTCTGGGCCGAGGCCACGAGTGGACTTCGCGAAAGTGCCGCCTTGGCCGGGTTGATGAAATTCGGCGAACCCGCTTTGCCGGGGAAAGTCCTGCGTATCGGCGCGGTGCCGAGCCTACGGCTCTGGCGGGATCTCGAGGCCAATGCGGCGATCCCTGTGCTTTCGATCTGCCGGCGGCCCTTCTCCGGCCTGGCACGGTCCTCGCAACTTGTCGTGACGAACACTTTTCCCGTTCTTTCCATTGCAACCGAAGAGGGTCAGATCGTCGAGCGAACCCTTTTAGACGGAGCGGCCTTTGCCCGGTTTCCGCGTTCGGAACCCACCCTCGTCCATCACCTCTCCCGCGAGATCCCTGAGGCGGCGCTCGTCTACCTGGGCAACAGTCTCCCCATTCGTGAGTGGAATTTCTTCGCGGCCATGGATCCGGCTCATCCACGATGTCATGCGAGCCGGGGAGCCAACGGTATCGACGGCCAGGTCGCGACGTTTCTAGGGCTATCCGTGGAAGAGGAGGAATCCTGGGGAATCTTCGGCGACCTCACCGCCCTCTACGACTTGAATGCCCTCGCCTTGCTGAACCAGACAGGTAGTGGAAAGAGGCGGATCGTGGTGATCAACAACGGAGGCGGGCGGATTTTTTCCCGACTGCGATCGATGTCGGGGCTCGCCCCCGAGGAGAAGCGGATCACGGAGAATCGGCATGAATTCCGTTTCGAGACCTGGGCGGCGATGTGGGGACTGGACTACCGCATTTGGCAGCCGGGCGAGATGTTCCCGAATGATTTGCCTGACACCGTGATCATTGAAGCCGTCCCCGATGGGGCGGAGACCGAGGCCTTCTGGAAATGGGGGAAATGAGCGAGCCCACCCCGATCCTCGCCCTGCACGGCAATCTCGGTTCTACCTCCGATTGGAATCGGGTCGAGGTAGCGGGATTGAAGGCGGTGGATCTCTGGGATCATTCGGAGAAAGGATTTCATGAATTCGCGGAGGCCCTCGCGGGCCCCCTGTCTGAGGGCATGGAAAAGCCGATTCTCGCGGGTTATTCGCTTGGCGGGCGTCTGGCCCTCCACGCGCTTGCTGCCTATCCCGAGCGCTGGAGCGGAGCGGTGATCCTCGCGGCGCATCCGGGCCTCTGTTGCGTCGAGGACCGGATGGCCCGGCGGTCCTCGGATGCGGTCTGGGCGCGGTGGGCGAGGGAACTGTCCTGGCCGGAGTTTCTCGACCGGTGGAATGACCAGCCTCTCTTCGAGGAGCCTACCCGGGATCTTATTCGGCGGCAGAAAGCCCTCGAACCCCGCCGTGAGGCGGTGGCGGCGGCCTTCGATACGTGGTCGCTCGGAGGGCAGGAGGATCTGCGGGCTTCACTGGGAAGGTTTTCCGGACCGATCATCTGGCTCACGGGCGAAAGGGATGGCCGGTTTACCCAACTCGGAGAGGAGATGGCAGCCAAGATTCCGGCGATCCGTCATGTCGTCGTCCCGGACAACGATCACCGTGTCCTCGAGGCATGTCCTGAACGAGTGGCGGACGCTCTCAGGGAGCTGACAGGATCCCGACAACTCCCGTTGACGTAAGCCTTGAGAGAGAACACGCTCCCGCACGCATGAACTGGATTTCCGCCCACGACTTTGAAGACCTCCGCTACGAGACCTCGGAGGACGGACAGATCGCCAAGATCACGATCAACCGTCCCGAGGTGCGCAACGCTTTCCGCCCCCAGACGGTGAAGGAAATGCTCGTCGCCTTCGACCTCGCCCACGAGGATCCCAAAGTCGGAGTCGTCGTTCTGACGGGGGAAGGGGACCTCGCCTTCTGTTCCGGAGGCGATCAGAAAGTCCGCGGGCATGCCGGCTATGTCGGGGACGACGGGGTTCCACGTCTCAACATCCTCGATGTGCAGAAGAAGATCCGCTCGCTTCCAAAGCCGGTCATCGCGATGGTCGCGGGTTATGCGATCGGGGGAGGGCACGTCCTGCATGTCGTGTGCGACCTGACCATCGCCGCGGAGAATGCCCGTTTCGGGCAGACCGGACCGAAGGTCGGCTCCTTCGACGGAGGACTCGGGTCGAGCTACCTTGCCCGCATCGTCGGGCAGAAGAAGGCACGCGAGATCTGGTATCTCTGTCGACAGTATGATGCGCAGCAGGCTCTCGAGATGGGGCTGGTCAACACGGTCGTTCCCCTCGAGAAACTCGAGGAAGAGACGGTGAAGTGGTGTCGCGAAATCCTCGAGCACTCGCCGCTGGCGATCCGCTGCCTCAAGACCGCCCTCAATGCCGACTGCGACGGCCAGATGGGACTGCTCGATCTTGCCGGGAACGCAACGCTTCTCTATTACATGTCGGAAGAGGCGAAGGAGGGCAAGAACGCCTTCGTCGAGAAGCGGAAACCGGACTTTTCGAAGTTTCCGCGGGTGCCCTGAGCCGTCGAGAGAGACCCCATGAATGCGTGGATCCTCGCGGCTCGGCCCAAGACCCTACCGGCGGCGATCGTGCCCGTGTGGGTCGGATCGATGCCGGCGCTCGTCGACCGGGATCCACTTTCCGGGTCCTGGTTTCTCTTCTGGTGCACCCTCCTGAGCTGTATCTGCATCCAGATCGCGACCAACCTCTTCAATGACGCGATCGACCACGTGAAAGGGGCGGACACGAAGAAGCGCCTCGGTCCACGTCGGGT
>JAGRPC010000184.1 GCA_020439925.1 Verrucomicrobiia bacterium
GCGAGATGGTGAACCTCTACCGTCTCATCGAATGTACCGACGCCGACATCGCCACGGTGAAAGCCGAGATCGAGAAGCACGTCGCCTACACCGGATCCGCGCGGGGCCGTTTCATCCTCGACCACTGGGAAGCAGAGTCGGCGAAATTCTTCAAGGTCTTCCCCCGCGACTACGAGCGCATGCTCGAGTGTTTCCGCAAGGTGGAGGAGCAGGGGCTCTCCGGCGACGAGGCGGCCATGGCCGCCTTCGAGGAAAACCTCAAGGACCTCTCCCGCGTCGGCGGCAACTGAACCCTGTCCGACCGCCGACCTAACCCTACCATTACGACCTCAATTTCTTCTTCATCATGGGAAAACCCACCGGATTCCTCGAAATCTCCCGCCAGACCGACTCGGAGCTCGATCCCATCGAGCGCCTCAAGAACTGGAAGGAGTTCAAGATCCACGGCGACGACAAGGACCGCCGCGCCCAAGGGGCGCGCTGCATGGACTGCGGCACCCCCTTCTGCCACACCGGACACATTGTCTCGGGAATGGCGAGCGGATGTCCGATCAACAACCTCATCCCCGAGTGGAATGACCTGATCTTCCGGGGTCGTTGGCGCGAAGCCCTCGAACGCCTCCACAAGACCAACAACTTCCCCGAGTTCACCGGCCGTGTCTGCCCCGCCCCCTGCGAGGGATCTTGCGTTCTCGGCGTCATCGAGCCGCCCGTGACGATCAAGAACAACGAGTGCGCCATCATCGACAAGGGCTGGGAAGAAGGCTGGGTCACCCCCCGCCTTCCGGAGAAGAGGACCGGAAAAAAGGTGGCGGTCGTGGGATCGGGCCCTGCCGGGCTTGCCTGTGCCGACCAGCTCAATCAGGCCGGTCACGAGGTGACCGTCTTCGAGCGTGCCGACCGCATCGGCGGCCTTCTCATGTACGGCATCCCCAACATGAAGCTCGACAAGGAGGAGGTCGTGCAACGCCGCGTTGACCTCATGACCGCCGAGGGAGTGATTTTCAAGACCAAGGTCGATATCGGCAAAGACAGCGAGTGGACCGCTGAAAAGCTCCGCAAGGATTTCGACGCCATCGTGTTGTGCTGCGGTGCCACTCTCGGACGCGACCTCCCCATCGAGGGACGCGATGCGAAAGGCATCCATCTCGCGATGGAGTTTCTCACCGCGAACACCCAGTACCAGCTCGATCATCACTTCGACGGCACCAACCCAGCCCTCAACGCGACCGGCAAGGACGTCGTGGTCATCGGCGGGGGCGACACCGGCACCGACTGCGTCGGCACGAGCCTTCGCCATGGCTGCAAGAGCGTCATCCAGCTCGAGATCATGCCGAAACCGCCGATGGAGCGTGCCGCGAACAATCCATGGCCGGAATGGCCCAAGGTCTACAAGATGGACTACGGTCAGGAAGAGGCCGCCGCGGTCCAGGGCGAGGATCCTCGCCAGTATCTCGTGAACACGAAACGATTCCTCGTGGACAGTGAAGGCAACCTCTCCGGCCTCGAGATCTGCAACATCGAGTGGGTCAACGACAACGGCCGTTTCTCGCCGAAGGAAGTCGAGGGGACCGCGCGCGTCATCCCCGCACAGCTCGTCCTCCTCGCGATGGGCTTCCTCGGACCGGAACAGGAGATCGTGAAGCAGTTCGAACTCGAGACCGACGCCCGTTCCAACGTGAAGGCCGATCACGGAACCTTCACGACCAGCCTCCCCGGCGTCTTTGCTGCGGGTGACATGCGCCGCGGGCAATCCCTCGTCGTCTGGGCGATCAACGAAGGACGCGGCGCGGCCCGCGAGTGTGACAAATACCTGATGGGCGTGACGAAT
>JAGRPC010000185.1 GCA_020439925.1 Verrucomicrobiia bacterium
CAGGTTTTCGACGGAACGGCCCGCGAAGCGCTCGCGATCACCGATCCCCCGGGGCTGACGGTCAACTTCACCTACGGCGGATCGGGCGATCCTCCCGTGGGGACGGGAATCTACGAAGTGATCGCCGAAGTCGACGACCCCATCTACGAGGGTAGCGCCAACGGGATGCTCGTGGTCGACGATCCCGGGTCGATGCAGGCCGTGCCGGGTGGGACGCACGGATCTTCCGGAATCTCCGTGGAGACCTTCGAGATGGGACGCTACGAGGTGACCTGGTGGCTTTGGAACCAGGTGAGGAATTGGGCGGTGTCCAACGGGTATGCCGATCTCGCCGGAATCGGAGAAGGTTGTGCCGGAGATCATCCGGTGAGGGGGGTGAACTGGTATGATGCAGTGAAGTGGTGTAACGCCCGAACCGAGTGGGAGAATGCCACGCTGGGGCGTCATCTCGCCCCGGCTTACGAGGTTGGCGGGACCGTCTATCGCAACGGGACACCCACTTCACCGAGCGAAGTGATCTGTGATCGGGGGACCAGTGGATATCGGCTCCCGGATGCCCGGGAGAGCGAATTTGCGGCAAGGGGAGGACTCTCGAGTGTCGGGACTTTGTTCCCTGGCAGCGAGGATCCCCTTCTGGTTTCGTGGAACGGGTGGAACTCGGAGGGAGCGGCCTGTGATCTCGATGAAACGAGGGGAACTCATCCCGTCGGTGGACTTCTTCCGAACGAACTCGGGTTCTACGACATCGCCGGCAACCTTGCCGAGTGGCTGGACGAGGGACCCGGGGAAAATGCGGCGTTGAGATACCTGTCGGGCGGACATTGGAACTCGAACTTGCCTGAACTGCTGCCTTACGCCTTTGCCGAGGAGCTTCCGGTCGAAGGAGGTGCCGAGGGCGGTTTCCGAACGGTTCGATCGGTTTCCGAGGCCTTGGCCGTGGCGCTGGACAATGAAGATTTTGCCTGGGATTCGGGAGGGGATTCGCCCTGGTTCGCCCAGACCGCCGAGCATTCCGACGGAATCGACGGCGGAGCCAGCGGTGCCGTGGCCGGGGGTGGAGAAAACTGGGTCGAGGCGGTGGTCGCGGGCCCGGGAACGGTGAGTTTCCTCTGGCGGCTTCAGATTCCGGCGGGCTCGGGCGCTCTTGTCCTGAGTATCGACGGCGAGGAAAGAGGTCGCGTGGAAGTGGCGACCGACTGGACCGGTCACGAGGTGTATGTGCCCGCGGGGACTCACCTGATTCGCTGGACCTATTCGCGCTCGCTTTTACAGGATCCTGTTCCCGATCCACTGCCAGGTCCGGAAGGCGCCTGGCTCGACGAAGTGGCTTTTGATCCGGCCCTTCCGCCGACCGTCGGGAGCGGTTCCATCACCGGAATCTCGACCACCGGCGCGACGGTTTCCGGGGAAATCCTTTCCGATGGAGGATCTCCGATCGAGGAGCGCGGCTTCCTGATTTCCGCCTTCGGAGGAGCGACATTGGACAACACGGAACCTCTGGTGGTCGTCGGGACGGACCTCGGGACCTACTCCGCGCAAGTCGATTCCCTTCTTCCCGGCATCACCTATCGGACAACGGCCTACGCTTTCAATGCGGCGGGTGTCGGTTATGGCGAGGAACGGCGTTTCACTACGGACGAAGCGATCGAATTTGACAATGGGGCCGCGGTTCGAGTGCGGGATATCGCGGGTGGTGACCTCCACGTTTTCACCTTCACGCTGTCCAGTCCTCGCCACACCGCGTTTTCGACCTCGGGTGGGGCATCGCTTCGCGCGGAACTCTACGACGGGCAGGGCAATCTTGTCGGGAGCTCCCTCGGAGACGGGGATTTTCAGATCTCGGAGCTGCTTTATGCCGGTGACTACAAATTGCACGTCTATCGCATCCCGGATTCCGGACCCGACCAGAACTATACCCTGTCCTTCGATGTGGCTACCGTGGCCGAGACCCTTCCCGATGCCGCCGTTGGCGCGAGCCTGCTCCTCCAGACCGGCATGGGTATCCGTGGGATTCCTTCGCTACAGACGGTGACTCTGAACTCTTCGAAGGCAAGACCGGTGACCGGCTACGCGACCTTCATGAACGGGGGGACCCTGCCGGACGAGCTCCTGATTTCGGGCGGTCGTGGAAACTCCTTTTTTGGCGTTTCCTATTCCGATGAGTCCGGAAACGTGACCGCCCAGGTTATCGCAGGCACCTACCGCACTCCGGTTTTCGTGGATGAGGACGGGCCGGTCGCCGTGCAGGTCAGGGTCGTTCCCAGCAAGAAGAAACTGGTGAAGAAGAAAGGGAAACGCACGGTTACCCTGAAGAAGGCGATTACGCTCCCACTCCGCGCCACCTCGGCCTTCGATCCCTCCGTCGACGATACCGCCTTCAAGGTGATTCGAACGAAGTGAGCGTGCCGTTCTGCGGGAAATTCAAGAGCTCATCCCACGGGGCTCGTGGCGGAACCTGCCGATGAGGATTGGTTGTTCTACCAAAGAACCGGGTGTCTTTTGGTTGGGATGGAGGCTCATCGAGGTTCCCGGGAACCGCATGACTCCGGAAAAAGCGACCCCATCAACGCGGCAACTTCGCGGTCGCCCGGATGATCGCTACGGGAGAGGGCGGCAAACACTCCCGGGACATCCTCCTCCCGGTTCTGGCTGAGCTTGAACTTCCCCTCGATCCTCGTGATCTCGATCTCGAAGGCCACGATTCCTTTCATGAGCCGTTCGAGGAAGTCGTCGGGCATCTTCCCGTCCCAGCGTTCAGGACGGTTCCGCTCGTGGGTTTCGACGAGTTCGAGGAGCATATCGGAGACCACCTCCGGATCTTCCACGATCTTCGGTTTCCCGTAGACGTGAACCGCGGTGTAGTTCCAGGTCGGGACAGCCGGTGAACTGAGATACCAAGCCGGGGAAATGTAGGCATGGGGACCGGTGAAGATGACGAGAACTTCCCCTTCGTTTTCGAGATGGAGCCGCTGCGGGTTGGCCCTCGCGAGGTGGGCGCGAAGACTGCCGAAGGGACCGGGTTTCCCCTTTAGCACGACCGGCAGGTGGGTTGCGTGGGACGAGCCATCTTCATGGGTCACCAGCGTCGCGAACGAATGCTGCCGCATGAAGGCCTCGAGGGTCGCCCGGTCTTCCACCTTGAAGGCTTCGGGGGTGTACATCGCGAGGGATTCGGGCTGGATGGATCGAACGAGCGGACACGCTCAACCGGTCACCTTTTTCACGAACTGCGCCTTCAGGGCGATGGCGATGCCGTCCATTCTGCACGAGATCTCGTGGTCGCCATCGACGAGCCGGATGGGCTTGGACTTGGTGCCGCATTTGAGGACCTGTGAGGTTCCCTGGAGCTTGAGGTCCTTGACCATCGCGACGACGTCGCCGTCGGCGAGGATGTTCCCGTGGGCGTCCTTGACGACTCGGGGCCCTTCCGGGGTCTCGCCGAGAGGCCATTCGTGTCCGCAGGTCACACATTCGTAGTGATCCTCGAGGGTGAGGATCTCGTTCATTTCACACATCGGGCAGACAGGATCGGTCATCCGGCAACAAGGAGGAAGGTGGAACCTCGGGCAAGGGAAAAGGGAAGGCGGAAAGTCATCGTTCGAGCACCCGCCAGAGGTATTCGACGCAATCGGCCCGGGTCAGAACGGAATCAGGTTTTGCGAGCAGGGTGGGAAAACCCGCATCACCCATGGCCACGAGCCAGCGGTTGAGGTCTCCCCAGCCGACGCGACCTTCGGGATCAAACGTCTCCTTCTGCTCGCCGAATTTTCCCCACGAAAGCATCGTCTCGATAGCCTCGCGCCGGGGATGGTTCACCGGCACATCGGAAAATCTCGCGACCTCGGTAAGTTGGGGTTTGGTCGGCGCGTCGGGAAGGGCTGAGCGGAGACGCACGAGTGCACCTGCGAGTTCACCCCTCGTCACGGGACGGCGAGGTTCGAAGAAGACACTTTCGGGATCGGCTTGCCAGATTCCATCGAGGGTGAGGAGATTCGCAGCCTCGAAATACCGGTCCTCCGGATTCACATCGTGCCATGGCCACAGGAGGGTGCCGGGCCCCCCCGCCCCCCGCACGAGGATACGCTGAACCTCTCGAACGCGGAGGGGGGAAGCGGCGATCTCGCGGGGAGAAATGCCCTCGCGCAGGGAGAGGGCGGCGAGGGTGCCGGCGGCCGTTCCGGCATGCATCATCTGGCCGTGGAGGCGCAGGGCCGATTGAACCATGCTCGTGACGCCGAGGTTTTTCGAGGCACC
This sequence comes from Verrucomicrobiia bacterium, assembly GCA_020439925.1. Taxonomy (GTDB): domain Bacteria; phylum Verrucomicrobiota; class Verrucomicrobiia; order Verrucomicrobiales; family DEV007; genus Arctic95D-9. Next base: position 4,255 of record JAGRPC010000185.1, read on the forward strand.
GAGCAAACCCTCCATCTTTGCCGGCACCAGGCCTCGAAGGGGAAAGGTGGCACGATCGGTGTGGGTCGACCAGTTCCTCGAACCGTGGTGTTGGCCGATCCAGGGTTTCGTCGGATCGTCGTCGACGAATTTCCGGCGGGTGGGATGGAAATCGAGGTTGAACTGCCAGCCGAAAACGGAATCGGGATACATGGTGTTTGCCCATTTCGGCTCGTCCAATTCGGTACGGACGTCGAGTTCGGTGACGATGGTCATCGCCTCGAGTCTCAGGCCTTCGCGCAGGTAGGGTTTGGGCGGAAGCCGGTCGGGAGTGTCGTAATCCCCGGCGAGTTCCATGTAGCGGAAGGATTGGGGAAAATCTCCGACCCGGTCGTGGGCGGCCGTCTGGAGGTAGTAGACAAACTCGAGGGCGCGCTGCTTCGCGTCCTCGTAAATCACGCGGCGCTGCGTGTGGCTCATGTCGACGAGGTTCTTCCGCGAGGCTCCCGGCTCGTCCGTTTCGAGGGCGTCGACAACGTGTTGCGGCAGGGTGCTCAGCTGATAACCATGGGCGGGCCAGTTGAGGATGACT
>JAGRPC010000012.1 GCA_020439925.1 Verrucomicrobiia bacterium
GGCGTCGACCTGCTTCCGTTTCTCGATGGCAGCGTGAAGGAGGCTCCCCATGACTCCCTCTACTGGCGTGTCGGAAACCAGGCCGCCCTGCGCAAGGGCGACTGGAAGGCCGTCAGGCCCGGACGAAACAATCCATCCGGAAAATGGGAACTCTATGACCTGGCCAGCGACCTTGGTGAAAGCCGAGATCTCTCCGGAGAAGAAGTTGGACGGCTCGAAGAGCTCACGAGGGAGTGGCAGGAAATCGACGGCGCCATGATCGCCCCGCTCTTCCGCTGACGGCCGGCTGCGACTCCCTCATGGCGAGAGCGTGGGATCCAGGCCGATCGTTCCGATGATGCTCTGGATGTAGGCTTCCGGAGATCCTTCGAGAGTCGCGAGAGCAGCCTTGGTCTGCACGAGCCTTTCGGCAAGGCGGAGGCGCACAGCCTCCTTCTCGTAGTGTTTCCGCTCGAGAAATTCCTCCAGCGCGACGACGTGGCTGCGAATGGTACGCACACGCAGCTCGGTCTTCGCAACCAGACGGGCGCGGTACCAGTCGCTCGAGAGGACCGACTCCCGGCTGAAGAGTCCCCGGATCTCCGGATCCTGGATCGTCTTTCCTTCGCAATGGCCGTGGGCCATGATGTGAAGGAGAGCTTTGAGAGGCGGAATCGCTGCCTCGACGCCCCCGTCCTCGAAGTAGGCAAGCGCGACATTCTTCTGGGTTCCGGCGATGTTGCGGATCGCTTCGAGGTAATCTTCCCGGCTCTGCAGTTCGGGCTTCAGCATCTCCTCGGTGAAGACGCTGCGGGGCTCGGAAAAAACGCGGCCGAAGAAGGTCTCCACGAACTTCTGGGTGATGCGGTAGCCGAGCCGGCTCGCGGGGATGGTCTCGCCGTTCTCCTCGAAATCTTCGAGGCGCTCGAGATACCCGTCGGCGATGAGGAAGGCCGGCTTGCGCTCGTAAAGGAACATGCGGCTCCAGACCTCGGGAACGACAAGGCTGACGTCGTGGGCCACCTTGAACTTCGGCCCCACATATCCCGCCGCCGTGCTGAAACCTTCGTATCCGCTGAGGATGTAGCTGAGCAGGGCCGCATTCAGATCGACCACCGGAAGCAGCATGTTGAAGGGCCCCTTGGTGAGGGCACCCTCGGACCCGGCACCCGTCGTCGAGGGAGACTTACCGGTGAGGCTGGCGATAAAATCCATGAAGAGCTCGGGCAGCTCCTGGTAGTGGATCGGACCGAAAGGGGCGAGCGCTCCGATCTTCGCGTTGCGGTCGGGCGGGTTGTTGCGCCGTCCCGGGAGAACCGCGTGGACCGGATTGAGAACCGGCTTCTCCGACGGGATACGCCGGTAGAGACGCGCCCCGATCTCGCCGAGATATTCACCGCGCGGATTTTCCAGGTCGGGACGGTTCTGCAGATACCGGGGGTTCTCGCTCGGCGATCCGTCGACCATCCGAGGATGCGCGGAACTGATCGCATATGACGGACTCGACTCCGATTCGACAAAACCGAGCAGGGTCTCCTTCATCGGCGCGGTGAAGTAGTCGAAACGGATCGCGTCGTCGACGATGGCCTTCACCTCCTCGCGCGTCTTCGGCTCGTAGTTCGAGAAGAAGTTTCCGCCGCGCGAAAAGTCGAATTCGGTCTGCTTGTCATAACCACGATGGATCGCGTCGTCCGGCCTCTGGAAGAGCCGGTACTCGCAGTTCTGGGCGAACTTGTAGCTCGGGAAATCCACCTCCGGATGCATCAGCGATCGGTCGAGTCGCGCCGCCGGCACGGTGATCGAGGCGGTGATGTCGTCCTCGCGCTGCAGCTTCGTGGCGGGGGCGAAATCCTTGCGCAGACTGAACATGCGCCACGAGCCATCCTGCTCGAACCCGACTCGCAGGTAACTCGTCATGACCGAGGCGAGACGATACTTGAGGAGCGATCCCGGTTCCCCGTTGACCCGGTCGACGCGGAAACGGCTGCGCCAGTCGGTGCCCCAGTCGGGTTTCCAATAGCGCTTCAGGGTGAAGATAAAATCCTTCACCGATCGCGGAATGGAGGAGATGAACTCGTTGTATTCGTCGGTGAAGTCGTCGCTCGGCGAATAGAGACGCATCACCGAACCGAGGGAGCGGCCCGGATCGAGAATGGGCCGGCTCTTCGCCCCCGGAACGCGCGGATTTTTCGCGCGATCGCCGTAGTCCCGGTCGAGGAGTTGTTCGACGAGCTCCATGTCGGCCTCGAAGCGTGGCATGATCACCGGACCGGCCTCCATCGCATCGACGAGCGACTTCGAGATTTCCGATTTCCCGCCGCCCGAGACCGTGCAGGGTTTGTGGCAATAGGTTCCCTCGGCATTCGTGCCAATGAGCCTCCAGCGCTGCCCCACGGAAGGCTTGCGCATTTCCAGCTTGTAGCCGGAAGGCAGGACGTAGGTGCGGTCGGGCCGCAAGGGGATCCCGTTTCCGACCCCGTCATGGGTCCACGAGACCGACTGCTTCGTGAGATTGAATTCCGCGTCCTCGGGGACATAGAAGATGTCGGGATAGAGCCGGTCGACGGCGTAGCCATCCGGCATCACCTCGATCCGGTCGCCGAGCAGGGCCACGAGTTCGGGGAAGGTGTGCTTCGCGTCGCCGCGGAAACGATCGAGGATGAAGTCCTCGCCGTGATCGAAGCTCGGGAAGAC
>JAGRPC010000186.1 GCA_020439925.1 Verrucomicrobiia bacterium
TTTTATGATCCGCCGAGCACGGCGAACAGCGTTTCCATCTCTTCCTGGACCATCGCGGGATCTTCTAGGGTTCCCGACACCTCTGCCTTTACACATTCTCTCAAACGCTTTCTGAGGCGACTCACCGCCACGCGGAAGGCGTCCGGGCTCATCTGGCAGGAAGCCGCGAGTTTCATCTGCTCCCCGTGTTCCACCTGGCCGCTGAGGACTCCGGCGGCTGCATCAAAAAAGGCACCGCGCCCCTCGGCCATCCATTCCGTCCGCAGGGCTTCCAGCCCCCGAGCCATAACGGTCCGGGCCCATAGCAGGTCGAAGGCGGCATCTGGAGACGGCGTCCTCGCGTCGGGCAGTTCGAGGAATTCCGTGCCTTCGATCGAGACCGGCTCCGATCCCCCGCCCCGCTTCAACCGCGAACCTGCCCGCCTCTGGTTGAAGACGAAATGTTTCACGGCTCCGAGCAGGTAGGATCGAAAACGCCCCCGCTCCCGGTCCGCCCTTCCGATCCGGCCTGGCTCACCTAACAAATCAGCAAAAAAAGCGTGGCTCGTTTCCCGTGCATCGTCCCCATCCCGCAATGCCGCGCGGAGAAAAGCATGAACAGGTTCGTAATAGGCCTCGCAAAGCTCCTCCATCGCCTTGCGGCCGTCCTCCGAATCGGCCTTTGCGAGACAGACCCGCGTCCACCGCGTGGTATGGAACGAGGCGCCTGGGTTTTCGGTTCTGATGGGCTGCTCCATGAATGAATGAAACACATGTTATACACCCCCATGACCTTTTTCACGCGAGACGTAACATCAACATCGTCTCGAATCTCCCGAAGTCGTCGGATTCCACCGCTTGCCTGCCCCGGAGCAGAGAAGTCTTTTAGATTCTTCAAGTAATCCGAACCGTTCCGCGCCATGCTCTTCGATCTTCTCACCATCGCCGAACCCCCACCGACCTGGGCCTCCGGCCGGAAGCGAGCCGAAGGGTTGAAAAGGCAAATCCTTGGCGGTTGATCATTGCCGCTTGGATGCGGCGAGAATTCTGGCAAGATTCTGCTTGTCGAAGATGGCTGCGACTCCCAATCATGACACCCCTCTACCGGGCGGATTCACCCCGACGTTTCATTGGCGAATCCTGGGAACCCCCGCTCCTGTGTTCCCGGGATTCGAAATCGATGTCTGCGATCGAATTCCCGAGGCGGAAGAGGCTGATGCTGCCTGGCATCGGAACCGGGCCAGGGAAATCTTGCGGCGCCATCCCGAAGTGAGCCAGTTGACCGGCCGGGCGCCGGTCACGGCTGTCTTTTGCCTGGCCGGAATCGCCCTCCAGATCGGCATCGCTATCAGCATGACGACACAACCGTGGTGGGTCATCCTGCTGGTTGCCAATTTGTTCGGCGGAGTCCTGAATATCTTACTTTTTACTCTGGCTCATGAGTGCAATCACTTTCTGGTCTTCAAGAGCGAACCCGCCAACCGGTGGCTGTTTACCTTGACCTCTTTGCCGATGATGTTTGCCGGCCACCATTCCTGGTGGATCGAACATCACGTCCACCACAACCATCTCGGAAGCCGAATCGACTTCATCAAGCGGCGACGATCCATCCTGCTGGCGATGAAGGACCGCATTTTCAACCGGGTTCCGGGTCCCCGGGTGCAGCGAATGACGAGCTGGCTCACGACCCCGTTGTTTTGGCCGATTGCCGCCCTGATGCTGGTGACCCAGTTTTTGCGATCGATCGTCGGACTTGCGGTCTACGGGTGGAACGTGGTTCGGACGGGAAACCTGAAACCGAACGATCTCGCGCTGGCGATTCTGGCGGACGAACACCTCGTTTCCGGCTACCACCGATACAAGCTCGAGGCCTGGGCGGTGATCTATCCCCTGATGAGCCTCGGTCTCGTTGTCGGCATCTGGCTGCTGTTTGGCTGGATTCCCCTGGCCTATCTCTTCCTTAGCGCCTTGTTCGCGACAGGATTTCTTCAGCCGCTGGTGTTCGGAATGATTCTCAGCAATTCACACTTCCACGGCCACGATTGTTACCAGCCAAGCGCGTCGAACTACGGCGTCCTGAACTGGTTCACCTTTAATTTCGGCCTGCATACGGAGCATCATGATTTCCATAAGATTCCCTGGCTTCGCCTTGGCAGGCTGCGGAAAATTGCGCCGGAATTTTACGAGAACCTGAAGCAAACTCCCTCGTTCATCGGACTCGCCTTAAGATTTGCGTTCGGAACCCGAGACAGTTTCGACAACGAGGACTACCGGAATGCCGAAATGTTGAAGGCAGATTCGCCTCCCCGTCTTACGCCATCCCGGGCCGAGCGTGATCGGGAGAATGGCGATTCCGATTTTCCCTCGTGAGAATCGGATGGGTTGGTTCGTCTGGTTCGAGCGATAAACTCCGTTTCCCTCGGTTCCATCTTGAAGGATGAGGCTTTCGTGCCTTGTTTCGGGGACTGCATGACCAACCCTGACGGCCACGGGCCGGTTCATCCGAACGCGTTTCCACCCACCCGCTGGTCGCTGGTGGTCCGGGCCAATGCGATTGACGAACCGTCGGCCTTGAAGGCCTTCGGGGAATTGCTTCAGATTTACTGGCAGCCGCTCTATGTGTTTGCCCGGCGTTCGGGGCTGGGTCCGGCCGATGCGGAGGATGCAGTCCAGGATTTCTGTGCGGATGTGGTGAGGCTTGCCTCGATCAAGTCGGCAAGTCAAAGCCGTGGGAAGTTGCGCTCCTTTCTGCTCGGAGGATTTCAGAATCACCTGCGGACGATGCATCGCGACCAACAGCGACAAAAGCGCGGCGGTGGCGTGCGGATCGTCTCCCTTGAGGACGCGGAGGCCACTCTCGGAATGACGCCGGTCGAGGGAGAAACCCCGGACAAGGCCTTTGACCGTCGCTGGGCCTATACCTTGCTCGACCGGGTCCTGCAACGTTTGCGGAACGAGTATGCGGAGCGTGGTCGGGCTGAAGTTTTTGCGGCACTCGAGCCGACCCTCGTTTGGAACGGGAAGTCGATGAGCCACGAGGATCTCGCCGGGAGGCTCGGTATGAACACCGCTTCGATCGCGCAGAACGTGAAACGCCTGCGGGAGCGCTACCGTAAACTGCTGGAGCAGGAGATTGCCGAAACCGTGGATGGACCCGAGGCGGCGGAGCTTGAACGGGAGCACCTGATCCAGGTTCTCGTGGGTGGTTGAAACGAGAATTTCTCTGTCAGTTTTTCGAGTTCACGGGGAAGATGAAGGTCGTGAGTCCGTGTCCAATCTGCCACACGAAGTTTGATCCCGAAAAGTCGCCCGGGGGGATGTGTCCCCGCTGTCTCATGACGGGCGGTGTGGACGAAGTTTCAACCGAACCTGAATCGGAGAGGGGGCGGGGCGAAATTCAGCTCCTCGATCGGATCGGCAGCGGCGGCATGGGAGAGGTCTACCGGGCCTGGCAGCCCTCGCTGGGCCGGACCGTGGCGGTCAAATTGCTGCCGGACTCGCAGCGGCGTCCGGACGCGCTGGAGCGCTTCGAGAATGAGGCCCGGGTGCTGGGGCTGTTGGAGCATCCGAACATCATGCCCATTCACGATCTCGGACGAGATGCGGAGGGCCGGGCTTACTACTCGATGAAGCTGGTGAAGGGCCGGACCCTGCAGCAGATCCTCGAAGATTTGCGCAAAGGGGACGCGGCCGCCGCGAAGCGGCATTCGCTGCCCATGCTTTTGACGGTGTTTGAAAAGGTTTGCGACGCGGTCGCCTTCGCCCACTCCCAGGGTGTGCTGCACCGGGACTTGAAGCCGGACAACATCATGGTCGGCGAATTTGGTGAGGTCCTGGTTTTGGACTGGGGGTTGGCCAAGGTGCGCGACCGGAAGAGCGAAGGCGGCGATGACGGCGCAGGCGAAGAACGTCCCGAAGTGGTCTTGGGAATGACCATGGTGGGAGACGTGATGGGCACTCCCCAATACATGTCTCCGGAACAGGCGGAAGGAGTGACGGAGGACCTCGACGAGCGGTCGGATGTCTTTTCCTTGGGCGGAGTGCTCTACGCGATACTGACCCTGCATCCGCCGGTGGAGGACGGCGATGTCGAGTCGGTTCTGCGAAGGGTTCGAAGTGGATCGGTGACTCCCCCATCGACGAGAGGATCGGCCTCGGGGACGGCAAAAGGTACCGTTTCGCGAGTTTCGGATTCGGATCCGGGAGACAAGGACCGTGTTCCCCACTGTCCCGGAGGCCGCATACCGTCGGCGCTGTCGGCGGTGGCGATGAAGGCGCTGCGTCTGGACCGCGCTCAGCGTTACCAATCGGTGGCGGACCTGCAGGCGGATGTGGCCGCCTACCAGCGCGGATTCGCGACGACGGCGGAGGATGCCGATCTTTGGAGGCAACTTCAGCTGCTGATGTTGAGACACAAGGTAGCATCCGCGGCGTTGCTGATCCTGTTGATGCTGAGCGGAGGATTCGTGGTGAAGCTCGTGCAGAGCGAGCGTGACGCGCGGGCGAGCGCCCGGGAAGCGATCGAGGCGAAACTGGAGGCCAATCAGCGTTTCGAGGGTGAGCGACAGGCACTGGCTCAATCGCGGATCTCCCTGGCGGAGGCATCCTATCGCGCTCATGACAGCCCCTCGATGCTTGCCGCGCTCGACAGGGTGCCGGAAGATCTCCGGGGAATCGATTGGCATTACCTGCGAATGCGGGCCGACAATTCGAGCAGTCGTTTCCGTGGTGCCGACCACGACAACTACATGGGAGCGGCGCCAGATCCCACCCGTCCCGGAGTTTTCGCTGCGATCGATTCCCATACGGGAGATCTGGTTTTGCTTGATGCCTCGACGGGACGGCGGGCCGGGGGGTTTGCGGCGACGGACCGGCAGCGTGCGGTGCGATACAATGGCTGGGCCATGGATTTTTCACCGGATGGAAGCCTGCTGGTCACCGGACGTCCTCAACCGGCCGGACCCTGCGTTTACGATGTCGCCAGCGGTCGACCGCTCGGAGAGTGGCCCCCATCGTTTGTGGTCGCGGCGCGCTTTCATCCGGGTGGAGACCGGGTGTTGGTGGTGACGGACACGAGCTTTTTGTCCCTGCACGAAGCGGCCACCGGGAAGAAAATCTGGGAAAAGCCATTGGTGAGCCAGGCAATCTTTCTGCCCTCGGGCGAGATTGCCGCATCGTACGGCGGGTCCCTGAGAATTCTCGAGAACGGTTCTGGTAAGGAACTACGGAAGATCCTTTCGCTGAAATCAAGGATCTTCAGCATGGCGGTCCCACCGGACGGCAGCCTTTTGTATCTCGGTGGCGATGACGGCTGGGTGCGATCCTGCAACGTGACGGATGGTTCGATGCGGTTTGAATTGCCGCTGACGGAATCCTCCCATGTCGTTCATGTGGCCCTGAGCGGAGATGGCCAGCGTCTGTTGGCCGCGGCGAATCTGGACTCGGGTGGACGGGTGGCGCGGATCTTGGATGCGTCGTCGGGACGAACGATCCAGAACCTGATGGGCGGAGACGGGGTCATCTCCGCGATCGGAATTCATCCTCTCAGCGGAGAGATCGTCATCAGCGGACTTGAGACCCGGGCGTGGTCCGCGGCGTCGCTGCCTTTTGCGGAGAGGGTGGTCTACGCCAATCATCTCTCATCATCCTTCTGGGGCTCGGCGGAGGTGTTTCTAAACGACAAGCGGATGCTCACGTTCTCGGCAAATGGCATGGATCAGGTGCGCCTGCCGACGCCCCAAG
>JAGRPC010000187.1 GCA_020439925.1 Verrucomicrobiia bacterium
GGGCAGCGCCAGCGTATCGGCATTGCCAGGGCCCTGGCCTTGAAGCCGCGCCTCATTGTCTGCGACGAACCCGTTTCCGCGCTTGATGTCTCGGTGCAGGCGCAGGTTCTCAACCTGCTTCTCGAACTCCAGCAACAGGATCGTCTCGCCTACCTGTTCATCGCCCACGATCTCAGCGTGGTTCAGCACATGAGCGATCGCGTCGCGGTGATGTATCTCGGAAAGATTCTCGAACTCGCACCCGCCGTCGAGCTCTACCGAAACCCTCGGCACGCCTACACGAAAGCCCTCCTCGAGGCGATTCCTCACGCCGATCCGGCAGAGAGAAAGGGACGGAAACTGCTCAAGGGTGATGTGCCCAGTCCCATCGATCCTCCCGAGGGGTGTGCGTTTGGATTCCGGATGCGGCACCCGAAGTGGAAGGAAAGCGTGGGCATGGATCTCAGCCTTCGCGAAGTCGCGCCGGGCCACTGGCTGCAACCTTGTCCGTGCTGTACGGAATAGTCATTGGATCTCGAACTCTTCCTGAGGTGACCGCATGGTCGCATGCATGGTGGTTCGTTTTCACCAGGCACCGATGGTGAACCCGTCCTCTGCACGCCACGGGGCCGTCACAATATTTGGCATTTCGGATTCGAGGGACTAGGATTTCAACCTGCTGCCATGTTTCGATCTCTTTTCATCGTCGTCCTCCTGTTCACGATTGGCATGGATTCCGGCCATTTCCTGCAGGCCCAGAATCCTGTCCGGACTTCTGGTAAAGAGGACGCAGGATTGACGATTCCGGAGCTTCAAAAGGAGATCGACGCGCTCCAGAAGGACGAGACGGTGAAGGAAGAAGAGAAAGCGGACCTCGTGAAGCGCTTCGGATCGGCCCTGACGCAACTGGAGTCGGCGATCAACTTCGAGCGGGAGGTCGAGGCCCTGGCGAATGAGGCGAAACGTGCTCCGGGAGAGACCGAAATCCTGAAGAAGGAACTGGAAGAGCGGCGCGCCGATTCGGGAGACGAACTGGAAAAGATTTTGCCGACCAAGGCGACTCCCGAGATGATCGACGCCAAGCTTGCGAGCGAGCAAGCCCTGGTGGCCGAGCTGGGGAGGCAGCTCCGGGAGATCGAATCCAGCCTTTCCCAGTTTGAATCTCTTCCCGTCAAGAATCGCGAACGTATCGCCGTGGTGACGCGCCTCCTTGCCGAAGAGGAGAACGCGGGGAAGGGGAGTGCGGAGGTTCAGCCGTCCTGGTCGCAAAAGGCGGACGAGGCGCTGGCTCGCACCCGATTGCGGCAATTGCGCGCGGAACTGGCCAAGCTGGAACAGGAAACCCTCGTGACGGATGTGTTGAGAAACCGCGACCAGGTTCGAAAGGAGCTCGTCTCCTCGGATCTGGAAAGGGCAAAAAAGCGTGTGGAGGAAATCGGGAAGCGCAGTGGGGAACTGGTCGCGGCGAGAATCAGCGAAGCAGAAAGTCTCATTGGAAAGCTTGGAGATGGAGCCGCGGCGGGAGTTCCCGAGGTGATGAAGCTCGTTGAGGAGACCCGGGCGCTTGCCCGAAAAAGCCAGGACATCCTATCGGAGATTTCAGAGGCGGACGCCGAACTCACCGAGGCGAACGATGAACTGCAACGCTTTCGGAGGGAATCCGAGGGCATTCGCGCTCAGGTCGAAATCGGTGGTTTGGAGGATTCCTTTGCCGAGATCGTGGTCGATCTCCGGCGCTCCCTGCCGACGCCCCAGAGCCTCCGCATTGCGGTGGAGGAGCGACGGCGAAAACTCTCGAGCGCAAGGCTGGAGGCTTTCAAGCAACTGCGAGAGCTCGACGCGATGCCTTCCATCGATGGGCAGGTGGAGGAGACCCTGGAGCGACTGCGGACCGGCGGAAGCAGCGAAGAGGAGATTTCGGAATTGAGACCGGTGGTCAAGGATCTGCTTCTGAACCGAAGGCACTTGAAGGAAGATTCCATCGACGGAAATCGACGGCTGGCCACTCTTCTCGCCGAGATTGACCTGGCCACGAGCGAGACCCTCGCCGTCGCCGGGGAACTTCGGGACTTTCTCGGCGAACGACTTGTCTGGGTGGCAAGTTCACCCCCGCTGGATGGCCGGGCCTTTTCCGGTCTGCGTACGTCTTTTCTGGAACTCGCGGGTCCGAGGGCACTTGGGGAGTACGGAGCGGCGGTTTTCCGGATCACTGCGGTGGAATGGATTTCCCTGTTGGTCCTTGCGGCTGCCTTGCTTCTTCCACGCCGCCGCCTTCGTCGGTTCTTGGCGGAATCCGCCGCGCGAACCAGGCGCATCTCCCAGGACAGCCTCGGCAACACCTTTGCGGCCATGGCGGCGTCGCTCTGGTTGGCGCTGCCGCTTCCCACTCTCCTGGCTTTCTTCGGATGGCTTATCACCACCGATAACCTCGGTAACGGGAACTCCTTTGCCCTGGGCAAAGCCCTCATGGCTCCGGCCATGCTCCTTCTCGTGCTTCGGTTTTCGGCGGTGATTTGCTGGCCCGGCGGCGTCGCGGATGCCCATTTCCGCTGGCATCGCGAGATCAGGGAGGCCCTGCACCGGGCCATGATGTCGCTGATCTTCCTTTACCTGCCTGCACAGCTTCTCCTGATGATCTGGTGGTACAACGGGGGGGATCTCGCNNNTTTCAAGGTCCGGGAAGGCTGGTCTTCATTGTCGCGATGATTTCCCTGTCCCTGATTCTCCGGTCGTTTGCCAAGGTGCGGGGAGGAATCCTCGCCCACTTTGGAAAGTCCGGGAATCTGTTCCTGAAGATGCGCCGCCTTTGGACTACGGCGATCATTCTGGTTCCTCTGGGCCTCGCCCTCCTCGCCGGTCTCGGGCATTTCCTGACGGCGGTGGCCCTCGCTTACCTTCTGCAAAAGACGGCCTTTGTCGTCTTTGGAGGAGTGTTTGTTTATGCCTTCCTGACCCGATGGGCGATTCTGAAGGCTCGTCGCCTGGCCCTTGCCGAACTGATCGCCCAGCGTGAGGCTCGTCGCGCCGCCCAGGAGGCCGGGAGGGAGGGGGAAGCGCCTGAGAAGGTGGCCCCGTCGGCGGGGGAGGGGACGACCGTGCCTCTCGAGGAGGAGGAATCGGTGGACTGGACCATGGTCGGTGAACAAACCCGGCACCTCATCCGCGCCGTCGTGACGCTGCTGGCGGTGTTCGGTTGCTGGCTGGCCTGGTCGGAAGCCCTGCCGGCCCTGAAATACCTCGACAGCGGCAATCTCGTCGGTCAGATCAGTGTCGGAGACCTGATCCGCCTCGGATTGATTGGACTGATCACCTGGATCCTCTTTCAGAATCTGCCGGGGCTTCTCGAGTTGGGTTTCCTGCGAGCGCTTGAACTTGATGCAGGGGTGCGCAACGCGGTGGTGACGCTCTGTCAATACACGGTGATAGCGGCGGGCGTTGCGATCGCCTTTCAGGCGGTCGGCCTGGATTGGTCGATGTTCGGCTGGATTGCCGCTGCCCTGAGTGTCGGCCTTGGCTTCGGGCTCCAGGAAGTCGTCGCCAATTTTGTGAGCGGCATCATCCTCCTGTTCGAGAGGCCGATCCGCGTCGGCGATATCGTAACCGTTGGTGGTGTGGACGGCGTCGTGTCGAGAATCCGGATCCGCGCGACCACGATCACCAACTGGGACAAGAAGGAGTTCATCGTTCCCAACAAGGAGTTCATCACCGGCACGATCATGAACTGGACGCTCTCCAGCACGGTGACGCGACTCGTCTTCCCCGTCGGAATCGCCTACGGTTCGGATGTGGAGCGGGCGCGGGGCATTCTCCTGGATATCGCCCACAGGCAGCCCGAAGTACTCAAGGAACCCGCCCCGGCCGCGGTATTCGAACAGTTTGGCGATAGCAGCCTCAATTTCTCCCTGCGTTGCTTCGTCTCGAGCACCGACCAGCGTCTCGAAATGACGCACCGCATCAATGCGCTCATCTACGAGCGGTTTGCCGAGGCTGGAATCACGATTCCCTTCCCTCAGCGGGAAGTTCACTTCGTCGGGTCCGTTCCCGAGAAGGAAAAAGATTCGTGAGGGTTTCCCCTCGTTTTCCGGTGGCAGCCGTTCCTTTTCGGCGGGCAAAAGAGGTGTATCTCGAGGCGACCCGATCGGATCGTCCCCTGATCGCGCCGGGCCCCGGGCTTGCCAGTGGACCGGGATTTCGGATTACCTCTCGTGAAATGATCCGACTGTGCCTGCTGTTGATTCTCGTCTTCCCTGTAATTGCTGCATCAGCGGACCAGGGATGGAAGGCGGGTGCCGCCTCCGCGGTCATCACCCCGGAAGAGCCGCTCTGGATGGCCGGATACGGTTCGCGCAGCGCCCCGGCTTCGGGGAAGGAAACCGAGCTCCATGCCAAAGCTCTCGTGATCGAGGATGCGGAAGGAAAAAGGGGGATGGTTCTCACTCTCGATCTCGTCGGCATCGACCGTGAATTCTCCGCTCGCGTCGCTTCCGCCTTGATGGAGCGACATCAACTCCCGCGGGAGGCGGTCGCGATCTGCACTTCGCACACCCACAGCGGACCCGTCGTCGCCGGGAACCTGGCTCCGATGCATTACGAGAGCCTGCCTCCAGAGGAGCAGGCCCGCATTGACGCCTACGCCGAATCGCTCCTTGGCAAGATTCTAGCGGTTTCGGAAGAGGCTTTCGGGAGGCTCTCTCCGGCGAAGTTGCAATGGGGAAGTGGGAAGTGCACCTTCGCCGTGAACCGGCGTGAAAACAAGGAGACGGAAGTTCCCGAAAAACGTGCCAAGGGGGATCTCTCGGGGCCCAGCGATCACGATGTTCCGGTTCTTTCGGTGCGCAGCCCGGAAGGCGAGTTGAAGGCGGTCCTCTTCGGTTATGCCTGCCACGCGACAGTGCTTTCCGGCCAATCCTGGAATGCCGATTATCCCGGATACGCGCAGACGGAACTGGAAGCGAAATATCCCGGAATCGTGGCACTATTCTGGGCGGGTTGCGGCGGCGACCAGAACCCCGTCCCAAGGCGCGAAGTGCCGTTGGCGGAAGCTTATGGAGCGGACCTGGCCGCCCGTGTCGGGGACGTCCTGAGAGCCCACATGCCGGAGCTTTCGCCATCCCTCTCGCTCGCCTATCGCGAGATCAAGGCCCCCCTTGACCCTCTTCCGACGTCCGAGGAACTGAAGGTGGTCACTGCTTCTTCCAACCGCTTTGAAGCCGCCCGCGCCAAGTATCTTCTGAAACGGATGGAGAAACGAGGCGGGCTCGAGGGGGCCTATCCGTATCCGGTCTTGGTGTGGTCTCTCGGCGGGGAGGTCGAATTCATCGCCCTTGGTGGGGAAGTGGTTGTCGATTACGCCCTTCGCCTGAAACGGGAGCGGAACGGCACCCGAACTTGGGTGGCCGGCTACAGCAACGATGTCATGGCCTATATCCCGTCGCTTCGTGTCCTGAAAGAGGGAGGCTACGAGGGTGGGGGGTCGAACGTTTACTACGGTTTGCCCGCGCTCTGGCACGAGACCATCGAGGAGGTCATCGTGAAGGCAGTTCATGAGACGGCGGGAGCGAGGCCCTGAATTTATCGTTCCCATCATGTCTACGGTATTGATTGTCTCCGCATTATCGTCACGCTTTCGCCGCCCGTTCTTCATCGGTGTCCGATTCTTTTGGTCGATCATACCCCTGTTGCTGATGCCTGCCATTCCCGCAGCCGAACCTGATCCGGAACCGGTCGCGGGTTACCCTTCCGGAGTTCGTGCCGTCCGATATCCCGTGGCGGAGGACGGCAGCGAACAGCCTGCGCTCTATTGGGCTCCCGTTCAGAAGGCGGGAGAATCGGCACCGCTGCTTGTCGCCCTTCATACGTGGTCGGGCGATTACCGACAGGCAGGCGGGGAGGTGAAATACGCGGAATGGTGTCAGGGAAACGGCTGGATCTTCATTCACCCGAATTTCCGGGGGCCCAATCGCACCCCGGAAGCACTGGGGTCCGACCTCATGATTGCGGACATACGCGCGGCTGTGGAGTGGGCGAAGGGACAGGCCGAGGTGGATGAGACCAGAATCTACGCGATCGGAGTTTCCGGAGGTGGACACGCGACCCAGTTATTGGCCGGACGGACTCCGGAGATCTGGGCGGGCATTTCCTCGTGGTGTGGCATTTCAGACATCGCGGCCTGGCATGCCGAAACCACCGCGGCCGGGCGTTCCAACTATGCCGGGCATATCGTCGCCGCCATCGGCGGGCAGCCGGGAGCCGACGAGGGCACAAGAGCGGAGGCCAGGCATCGCTCGCCACTGACCTGGCTTGCCAATGCCTCGGGAGTACCGCTCGATCTAAACCACGGGATCGACGATGGTCGCACGGGAAGCGTTCCCTTCACGCATTCCCTCCTCGCCTACAACGCGGTGGTGCCCGAGTCGGCAAGAATTCCTTCCCCTGACATCGTGGCCTGGTATTCGGATCCCCAGAAGCTTCCCCATGATGCGGAATTGAAGGACCCTCTCTATGGAGAAAACCCGCCGCTCTTTCGCAGAATGCACGGCAACACCCGTGTCACCCTCTTCGAAGGCGGACACGAAATCGTGCATGAAGCCGCGCTCAACTGGCTTGCTGCCCAGCGCAAGGGCACTCCGGTGAACTGGAATCCCCCGAAATCGGCAAAGCTCGGGTCGACTTCGGCCGACCGGGAGAGCGGCAAATGATTCTGACCCAACCCTGTTGACCCATGTCCGCAACCCTCTTCAAGCGACTTCGCTTCCCTGTTTCTCTTGTCCTCCTCTTTCTGGCTGCATCGGGGGTGAAGGGAGAGACTTTCCACCTCAAGCTGCGTTCCGAGAGTGAGGTGTCTCCGGGCACGAAGCGGTTTCATTCTTTGACCAGAAGGGAGGATTGGGATGCGTCCCGGACTGCGGTGGTGATCTGCGACATGTGGGACGATCACTACTGCCGCAGTTCCGCGAAGCGGGTCGCCGAGATGGCTCCGCGAATGAACGAAGTGGTGAAGAAGGCCCGGGCCGCGGGAGCCCTCATCATTCACTGCCCCAGCGGATGCATGAATTTCTATGCCGACACGCCGCAGCGCAAACTGGCGCAGGAAGCTCCCCGCCTCGGCACGACGGTTCCACTCGAAGGCTGGTGTTATCAGGACCCGGAGCGCGAGCCGGAGATGCCGGTGAAGATCGACCAGCCCTGCGACGACGAAGACGCCTTGCGCCCCCGGGTTCGTTTTTACAATCGTCAGATCGAGACCATCGAAATCGCGCCGGAGGATGCTATCACCGAGTCGGCCGAGGCGTTCTTCCTGATGAAATCCCGCGGGATCGAGAACGTGCTCGTGATGGGGGTACACACCAACATGTGTGTCCTCGGTCGTCCTTTCGGAATCCGCCAGCTCGTGCGGCAGGGCATGAAGCCGGTGCTGGTGCGCGACATGACCGATTCGATGTACAACCCCGCGGAGCCGCCCTTCGTGAATCATTTCACGGGAAACGACCTCATCTTTGAGCACATCGAAAAATACTGGTGCCCGACGACGACGAGCGGTGACATCCTTGGAGACGACAAGGTCTTCCGGTTTGCCACCGACATCCGGCCCCATCTGGTCATTGTCACTGCGGAGGACGAGTATCGAACCGAGGAGACGCTGCCCGCCTTCGCGATCAGGGAACTGGGTCGCACCTTCAAGATCAGTGTCGTCTACGGCGACGAGGAGGAGAAATGGAATCTACCCGGAGTCGCTGTCGTCAGGGATGCCGATCTGCTTTTGCTTTCGGTTCGTCGCCGCAACCTCCCTCCCGAGCAGCTCGCCCTTTTCCGGGATCATATCGCCGCCGGAAAGCCACTCGTCGGGATCCGCACCGCGAGCCACGCCTTTCACCAGCGCAACGAGGGGGCCGGCGCAGGTCTCGACGAATGGCGGGACTTTGATGCGGTGGTTCTGGGTGGGAACTACACGGGGCATCACGGCAACGAGATCAAGACCTTTGCAAAGGTCGTGCCTGACGCACGGCCCCATCCGATCCTCGCTGGAGTCGATCCGGACGAGTTCGCCACCGCAGGATCGCTCTACCAGAACACTCCCTTGCAGAAAAACACGGAAGTCCTGATGATGGGAAGGGCGGAGGGCATTGAACAACCGGAGCCGGTCGCCTGGGTAAGTGCCGGTCCGGGAGGCGGGAGGGTCTTTTACACCTCGCTGGGGCACCCCGGTGATTTCGAAGTTCCGGCCTTTCGCACGATGCTGCGCAACGCCGTCTACTGGGCGGCGGGAGATCTCCCTGTTCTCGTCACTCCGAAGCCGTGAGAGGAAGCGGTTTTGCGCCAAGGCATGCGCGAATTCAGGACAAGCAATGCACGGTAAAGGAAAAATGGCTCGACCCCAAAGGCAGCCCGGTGCTTAATAAATCATGCCCGTAGAACACCACCCCCTGATCACCGAATTTCCCGATCATCGCGACACGATTCATCGCCTCAAGGAAGAGAATGCCCATTTTCAGAACCTCATGGTTTCCTATGAAGATCTCGACAAGGAGGTGTTCCGGATGGAGGAAGGAATTGAGACTCCCGAGGACGCCGTGATGACGGACCTGAAGAAGAAGCGGCTCGATCTCAAGGATCAGATCGCCGCCATGCTGAGGGATGCCGAGGCGTGATCGAGTGGATTTGTCAGGACAAACGATGATGGAGGACCCGAACGAGCGTTTTGAACTGAAGGAGCGGTTTGTCTGGAAATGGCATCCTCACGGATGGCTCACCGCACTGGTCATCCTGATTCTCATCATTCTCTTCCGTGCCTTTGCCCGATGAATGTGGAACTGCTGGATCACTATCGTCGCGAACTGGAGCACCAACTGGTTTCGTTGGAGTCCATTTCACGGGATCACGAGACTCAGCTCGAGTCCGGGCGTACTACCGACGACTTCATCGGTCCGGATCGAGCGGCCGACCTCGAGACGCTCGAAGTCGACGCCTCCGTGGCAGAAAGCGAGCGCCGGCTTGCCGAGAAGATTCGTCATGCGCTTGAGCGTATCGAACTGGGCACCTACGGTCTCTGCGAAGCGTGCGGCGACGAGATTCCGGCCGCGCGCCTCGACGCGAAGCCCAGTGTCTCTCTCTGCCTTCCTTGCCAGGAAAATCACGACGCCGGCACCTGACGTTTTTCCCGATTCACTGAACACGTTCACACCATTCCGAGTGTGAGACGGGCCGATTCGGTGACGCCGTAGCAGGTTTCCTCCATAGTGAGGTGATCGGTGGTGATCGCGAGATCGGAGCAGTCTTCGTAATGAGCCGTGCGGGTGTCGAGAAGATCGCGGATGGTCTTTAGCGGATCCTGCGTCCGGAGGAGGGGACGGTTGCGGTTTCGCCGAACGCGTTCGTAGATGATCTCCGGAGAAGTCCTCAGCCAGACGACGTATCCCGCCTCGCGGAGGATGTCCCTGTTCTCTTCGCGGGTGACGATACCTCCGCCGGTGGAGATCACCTGATTCTCGCCGGCCGCACACTGTCTGAGCACCTCTGTCTCCATCCGGCGAAAGGCCTCCTCGCCGGATTCCTCGAAGATCTTCGGAATCGGCTTTCCGGTCTTTTTCACGATCAGCTTGTCGGTATCGACGAAACGAAAGCCGAGGCTTTTGGCCACACGCATGCCCACGGAGGTCTTGCCTGTTCCCATGAACCCGATCAAAATGAGATTGCGGGCGCGCTTTCCTGTCGTATTCACTGCTCGCAGCATAGCGCGAACCCCGCCGCATCCAAAGCGGAATCCCCAGAAACGAATGCAGACAGAAATTGCCCTCACCGACACAGAGCAAAACACCCGTGAATCCGTCAATCGTGCGGTTTCGCTGCTGCGATCGGGAGAGGTGGTTGCCCTGCCCACGGAGACGGTCTACGGGTTGGGCGCCGATGCCTTCAATGCTGCCGCCGTGGCCCGGATCTTCGAGGCCAAGGAACGTCCCCGCTTCGATCCATTGATCGTCCACCTTCCCAACAAGACCATGCTTCACGATGTGGGCGAAGTGCCTTCAGACATCGCGAAAACCGTGACGCAACTGGTGGAGACCTTCTGGCCGGGGCCGCTGACGATCCTGCTTCCGAAGAAGGCGGCGGTCCCTGACATTGTCACCGCCGGTCTTCCAACGGTGGCGGTGAGGCAATGCCAGCACCCCATTTTTCACCGCATCCTCAAGCATTTCGGGGGACCGGTCGCCGCTCCCAGCGCGAACCGTTTCGGAGCCCTCAGTCCGACCTCGGCTTCACTGGTTCTCGATCAGCTTGATGGACGCATTCCCCTGATCGTGGACGGTGGCGCTTGCGCGAGAGGGCTCGAGTCGACGATTGTCAGGGTAAGAGCCGCGACGCCGAAGCCCGTCATCGAGGTCCTCAGGCCCGGTCCGATCACCGAGGACGATTTGAAGCCGTTCGGCAAGGTCACTTTCGCGAAGCGCAACGACGAGGTCGAGGACTCCGCTCCCGAGGCCCCCGGGATGCTGGCTACGCACTACGCGCCGCGCACTCCACTGCGCCTGCTCGAAAACCCGTCGGATTTTTCGGCCGATCCGGAAAAGCGATACGCACTGCTCAGCTACCGGGGCCAGGAAAAGGATGGATTTCTCGACCTGCATCCATGGGCGGGAGTGGTCGTATTGAGTCCCGGTTCGGGACGGGTGGCGGAAGCCGGTATCAGGCTCTTTCATCTTCTCGGGCAACTCGACAAGGGCGGCTACGATGAAATCATCGCCGAACCGGTTCCCGATCGCGGAATCGGGCGGGCGATTCTCGACAAGCTGAGAAAGGCGTCGGTGAAGGGATAGTGGGAATCGCCTTTACCGAAGCATTGAGTTTCTGTTAGGGCTAACGCATGGTCCCGAAACGGATTGCCGGCATCCTCGCTTCATTGCCGCCCATGGTCGTGGGGGCCATATTTGTTCTCGGAGAAGCGGTGGCGTTTTCCCGTGGAATTGTTTTCCGGTGAATTCCGGTGAATTCCGGTGAATTCCGGTGAATTCCGGTGAATTCCGGTGAATTCCGGTGAATTCCGGTGAATTCCGGTGAATTCCGGTGAATTCCGGTGAATTCCGGTGAATTCCGGGAGGAAGGGGGAAATCGGGCGATTCCTTGATGTCGGCGTCGGAAGAAATGGACGACTTTTATTTAAGATTCCTTTATTTTTTAAATTTTTTGAGTTATTTTACGAAAACAGAATCTAGGAAGGTCCCTGGTTTGTCCGTTATTCAAGAAACCTCCGAATTCCCGTTATGGTCTCCTGCAATCTCAAGCGGCTCTCTGGCGTTCTTCTGCTCGCCGTTCTTGCTCCCTTGCTTCTCACGCAATGCAAGACCACCGTGCGGAGCTACAAGGACGTCAGCTACGATCCGGCCAAGTTGAAAACTCCGGTGGGGCACGGGATGGAGAGGAACGATTACCCCTTCGATGAGCAGGGAAATTATCGAAAGGATTGGGTGAAAAACGATACCGGAGGCCGCGACCCTTCCGCGATCAAGAGACCCGATCCGGCTCCGGTGACCGCCGATGCGGCGACACTGGCTTCCGCCGAACCGGCCGCTTCTTCCGGTCATGCCGGATATCCGACTTATGCCGAGGCGGCTGCGGCGCGCAAGTCCGGCAACTTTGTGGGGCCGGCGGGAAATGCGG
This sequence comes from Verrucomicrobiia bacterium, assembly GCA_020439925.1. Taxonomy (GTDB): domain Bacteria; phylum Verrucomicrobiota; class Verrucomicrobiia; order Verrucomicrobiales; family DEV007; genus Arctic95D-9. Next base: position 11,632 of record JAGRPC010000187.1, read on the forward strand.
CGAGCGGATCTTTGACGATTCCAACGACGGCTGGAGTGCCTGAAACGGCAGCGATGACCCTTGCGGAGGCAGGATCGGGATCAACTCCGGTCGTACTGGCTTCTGCGGGAAGCACGGTGACAGCCGCCCCTGCCGCAGCACAGTATCACCGCGTGGTCTCGGGAGACACGCTATATGCGATTGCCAATCGTTACGGTACGAATCTGTCCGACCTGAAGCGAGTCAATGGTCTCACCAGTGACCAGATCCGACCCGGACAGAGTCTGCGTCTGCCCTGATCGATGAGTTGTCAGGGGTTGTGACTGGATTTCCGGCTGCCGCCGTGGCGCCAGGCGTCCGCGATAACGGCGAGAACGATTACGAGGCCGGTGACGAGGAGTTTCACCGGCTCGGAGGCCCCCAGGTTTGCCAGGCCCGCGCCGAGGGTGGCAATGATGAGCACGCCGAGAAAACTACCGGTGACGGAACCGCGTCCACCCATCAGGCTGGTCCCTCCTACGACCACGGCGGCAATGGCCGAGAGTTCGATGCCGATGCCGCCGTTCGGATCGACCGCACCCATCTTCGAGCTTTCGAAGGCAGAGGCCAGCCCGGCGAGGGTTCCTGCGATGACAAAGACGGCGACACGGAGCGGGGAGGTGCTGATACCCGAGTAGACCGCGGCTTCCTCGTTCGCCCCGATTACGAGTACGTGACGGCCGAAAACGCTTCGGCGGAGGACGATCTGGGCCACCACCACGAGTAGGACGGCGAGAATGATGGCGGGAGAGAGCCCGATTCCCTTGATCGGGGAATTGAGCCATTCAACCCTGGCACCGATGTAGAGAGTCTCCGAATCCGTCGCGAGATAGGCGAGTCCCCGGGCGATCTGCATCATCCCCAGGGTCACGATGAAGCTGGGAACCCGAAACCGCACGGTCACCCAACCGTTGGCGAAACCACAAACCCCTCCGGTGACCATGGCAAGAGGCAGGGCGAGGAGGAGCGGGAATTTGTCTCCCGACATGGCGAGCCCGAGGATCGCTCCGGATGCGGCCATGACGGAGCCAACCGAAAGATCGATGCCGGAGGTGAGAATGACGAATGTCATGCCCACGGCGATGACCGTGAGAGCAGGGACCTGATTCGCGATCTGCTGAAAGGTGGAGGCGGTGAGAAAGTTTCTACCGAGTAATCCAAACACGAGCACGAGTACGGCGAGGACCACCAGCAGACCGAGGGACTCCCCGGCCCTTAGGCGGCGAGTGGTGCGTGGGGAGGATGCGGACATGACTCTAGGATGGACGGCTGGCGGGGTCCCCACCTGGGAGAGAAACTGGCTTCAGGGTAATTGTGCCTTGGTGATGAGATCGACGGGAGTTTTCCTGTCTTCCGGGGCGGATTCGCCCTTGAGAATCGCAAGAGCGGATTGAATTCCATAGACGGCCAGTTGACCTCCGTGCTGGTCGGCCGTGGCAAGAATCCGACCCTCGCGGATCAATTGCTGCACGGCGGTGGTGTTGTCGAATCCGACGATGCGGACCTGGTCTTCCTTGCCTCCGGCCTTAACGGCCGCGGCCGCGCCAAGGGCCATGCTGTCGTTGCTGGCGAGAATGGCGGCGAGATCGGGATTGGCGGTGAGGATGGAAGCTGTCACGGCGTTCGCCTTCTCCATTTCCCAAGAAGCACTCTGGATGGTGACGATGGCAGCTCCGGCAGCCTGCATCGCTTCCTCGAATCCGGCGCGTCTCTGCTGGGCGTTGAAGGCGGTGGGAACTCCTTCGAGGATCGCTACCTTGTCCCCCCGCTTGAGTTGTTTGGCAAGTTCCTCGGCGACGATGCGGGCACCTTCGCGGTTGTCCGGTCCGACAAAGGGAACCTGTGTTCCAGCCTCGGAAAGAACGGTGCGGTCGAGCCGGTTGTCGATGTTGACGACGACGATACCGGCATCCTGGGCTCGCTTCAGGACGGGGACGAGAGCCTTCGAATCGGCCGGAGCGATCACGATGGCATCCACTCCGCGGGCGATCATCTGCTCGACGAGGGCGACCTGCTGAGTGAGATCGGTTTCGTTGCGGATCCCATTGACGATCAGGTCGAATTCCGATCCGTGGTCACGCTGGTAGGCGTCGGCACCATCCGCCATGGACTTGAAAAACTCGTTGGCGAGCGACTTCATGACGAGGGCGATCTCCGGCTTGCCGGACGGATCGACGCCGCGTTCGCAAGCGGACAGGAAAAGGAGGGGCGCAAGGAGAGTAAGGAAAGTCGTGGAGCTGCGTTTCATGGGGAGGCGGATGGTGGCAAAACCGTTCCCCCATGGCCAGACTTTTCCCCGGACATTTTCACGGAAAGTCACGCCTCTCCCCGAAAGACCTTTTCGAGGTACGTCTTGAAACCTGTGGCAAAGAATTCCTCGTCCGATCCGAGATTCTCGTATCGATAGACCGAAGGACTGTGTCCTAGAGAGAGAAGGTAGATGTGGGTTTGGCTTTGGCCAAATCGGATCCATGGGTGGGCGGAGGCACAGGGATCATCGATGAGTTCCCACTGCATCAGGGGCAGCACCGGCCAGTGGAGACCTCTGGCGGCCTCGAGACCGTCCGATTGCAGGAGAAATCCCCGGATCTTCTCGGGAATGTCGTTCTTGTGCTCCGCCTCCCAGAGTTCCAGCACCGCTTCCTCGACAGGTGGAAAAAACGAGGCGTCGATCTTGGCGGCACGCGCGACAGGACCCTCGGTGAGTGCGATGATGAAAGGCTTCCAGTCGAAGCGCATCGCGGAAGGTGATCGCTCCAAGCGAGATCGCAAGCCGGGAAGATCAGTTGTTGAAACTGACGGTCCCGACTTCGACCAGGGTTCCGTAGAGCTTCGTGGTCGCGGATTTGCCCTCCAGCACGTAAAACTCATCGAAGAGAGCCAACCCGGTTGAGGTCGCGTCGCCAAACTCGAGTTGCAATTGATACTCGACACCCCTGAAGGACACCGTTTGCGAGGAAACGGGACTGGCGAGTTTGACGAAGTCCGCGTCCTTCCAGGGGTCGTTCGGATCCTCATAGTTCGGCTGATTGATGAGCTCGAAGTCGAAATCAAAAGCAGCGTTTGCGGTGACACCGTTCATCTTCAAATCAAGGTTTGCCGTGAAGGTGACCGCCGTAGCCGCCGTGTCGATTACAATGGTCCCGTTGAAGTAGTCCATTTCACCAATCTGAAATCGTTTTCCGGCCTGGACGGCATTGAAGCTGACCGGATTGTATTCCAACCAGCTCTGTGAGAGGGGCACTGCCGCGGCTTCGACCGCGTCTCCGGCGAAAAGGTTGGTGATTTCAGTAGCCGTATAGAAAGTTCTCCCCCAGGCAAAACGATCGGCGGAACCGCTGGCGGCGAGGTTTGTGGTCATGAGCTTTTGCCCGATCGGATCCGAGAAACTGCCCGTGGTGGTCCCGGTGATCGAGGCCTCCTCCACGGCGAGGGTGCGCAACGTCGCCGTGCTGGCGATGTAATTCGGATCGAGCGGGATGGCTCGGGCCTGGACGAGGGTCCCGCCGGGATAAGCATCGCGGTCGAGGGTGAAGGGAACCGAATAGGTCTGCCAGGGATCTCCACCGATGCGGTATTCGATCATCGAGATGGAGGAGGAATTCTGGTTGGAGATCGTGATGGTGAGAGTTCGGTTGTCGAACAGACCGAATTCGGGAGCGCTGGGCGAGATGACTGGGGGATTCAGATTGGCAGGCGAGGCGGAATAAGTTCGTTCGACGCGGGCGCTGTTCGAATAGGTGGTGTCCACTGCGATGGCCTGGGCGGCGATGACCGAATCCGGTGAGACCGTCAGAGGGGCGGAATAGAGCTGCCATGAGCCGTAGTCGACGGAATAATAGAGGTCTGAAGCGCCGGGAGGATTAGGATTGCTGAGGGAAAGATTCAGGTTGAAGGAAGTGATCGGGTAAGTGCCGCCGGCGAGAGAATATTGCGGGGGAGTCAACGGGGTCTGAACCAAAGGCGTGTTCGAAGGCGGGGCAGGCGGGGTGGGGGTACTGTCGGGAACTTCCCCTACCGGCATGCTGGAAGATCCGGGCGGTGCCGTGGCGGCGGTCTCGGAATAATCCCAGACCCACGAGTTTTGCGATCCGTAGAGGAGGGGGGGAGAGACTTTGCGCTCGGTGTCCTGAGCCGGAATGGCGTTATCATCGAGAATGAACCGGCCGATGGCCGGGCCATTTCCGGAATCCGCGACGACAAATCGCTGGGCAGTGGCATCCCAGAAGGCCGATTTGCCGGACGAGGAGCCTCCTCCTTGAGCGTTCAGGGTCAGCGAGAGTCGCTCGTCGATGGTCGACCCAGTGAATCCAGGGAGCCGCGCAGATGCCGAAACCTTGCTTTTCAGGGCCGCGAGCACTTCACGAGGGTCACTCAGACCACTCAGGGATCCTCCCGAGGCCCTGTAGGAGATGATGCTGCGATTCAACGCATCCACGTCAGAAACCAGCTTTTGTTCTCTGGAACCATTTATGGTGGAAGAAATCAAAACCGTGCCAATGGTGGCCAGCACCCCCATCGTGGCGACGGTGACGAGGGTTTCGGTCAAAGTAAACGCTCTCTGTGCGCGAGAAGTCATTATTTTTATAATAATGAGAAAAACAAGA
>JAGRPC010000188.1 GCA_020439925.1 Verrucomicrobiia bacterium
TGGCGGAAGAGTTTCCCGAGGCCGTTCTTCTCACCGAGACGGCCATCGTCATCGCCGTGCCGGGCGGGAATCCATCCGGAGTGAAGACCCTTGCGGACCTCGCGCGACCGGGGCTTCGAGTCGGGCTCTGTAACGCCGAACAGAGCACTCTCGGATTCATGACCAACGCGATGCTTCGCCAGACTGGCCTGCTCGAGGGCGTGAGGAAGAATGTGGTCGTGGAGGTTCCCACCGCCGATTTCCTCGTCAACCAGATGCGAGCCGGGAGTCTTGACGCCATCATCGTCTACGAGGTGAACGTTGCGCCGCACGGGGATCTTTTCGAGATGATTTCCCTGCCCGAAGAGTATTCGAAGGCGGTGCAACCTTTTGCGGTGAGGAAGGACTCGCCCAATGCGCAGCTCGCGGGACGGCTCCTGGAATTCCTGCAAAGCCATGCCGGCACCTTTGAATCCGCCGGATTCCGCTGGCGGGGAACGGAGGCTCCCATACCGAGCGATCAACTCGATGTGCCACCGTGGTTGAAGCAATGAGTCCGGTCCGCCTCGCATCTCCCTTCTGGATTTTCCTCGGGATTGTCGCAGCGGGTTACCTGGGTTTCTGGATCGCGATGCTCGCCGCGACGGCGACCTACACCTCGCCGCGGGAGGTTGTCGGGGTTCTGCTCTCCCGCGAGATTCTTTATGCCACGATCCTGAGCCTCGTGACCTGCACCGTGTCGGCCCTGCTCTCCGCCCTCGTGGCCGTTCCGGTCGGTTACCTGATGTCGCGAAGGAGATTTCCCGGGCACACCCTCGTCGACGCCGCGCTCGACATTCCCATCGTTCTCCCGCCCATGGTCGTGGGGATCTGCCTGCTCATCTTTTTCCAGACCCGGGCCGGGGGGCTCATCGAAGAGGCGATTCCCCTGACCTACACCGTCGGCGGTGTGATCATCGCCCAGTTTGTCATTGCCGCAGCCTTTGCCATCCGCACGATGCGCAACGTCTTCGACCACCTTTCGCCGCGGCCCGAACAGGTCGCCCTCACCCTGGGAGCTTCGCCCTCGCAGGCGTTTCTCAACGTCACCTTGCCGGCGTCGCGCAGCGGGATCTTCGCCGCCGCGAGCGTCGCCTGGGCGCGGAGTCTTGGTGAATTCGGACCGGTGCTCGTTTTCGCGGGAGCCACGAGAATGAAAACCGAGGTCCTTCCCACGAGTGTGTGGCTCGCCTGGAGCGTGGGGGAACTGGAACAGGGAGTCGCCGTCAGTCTCCTCATGATCGCGATCTCGATGATCGTTCTCGCGGCAGTGAAGGCGACGGGAGAAAGGATATGATCGAGATCGACCACATTTCCTGGACCCCCCCGGGAAAGGGCGCCGCAGCGATCCTGACCGATGTTTCCATCGGGATTCCTCCGGCCTCCTACTCGGTACTGATGGGGCGGACCGGATCGGGAAAGACGACCCTGCTGGAGATTCTCTGCGGACTCCGCGCACCGGATGCGGGCTCCATCCGGATCGACGGCCGGGACGTGACCTTCGCGCCCCCTGGAAAACGCGGGATTGGCTACGTGCCGCAGGATGGCGCACTTTTCCCCACGCTCACGGTTCGCGAACAGATCGGATTCGGACTGCGCATGCGTCGCGTTCCGCAATCGGAGATTCAGTCCAGCGTCGTCGAGGCCGCGGAGCAGGTCGGGGTCGGATCCCTGCTGGATCGACTCCCGCAGGGGCTCTCGGGAGGGGAACGGCAGCGGGTCGCCCTCGCTCGCGCCCTCGTTGTGAAACCGTCCATCCTCCTTCTCGATGAACCGCTCGCCTCGGTCGACGAGGAGACGCAGGACGGCCTCATCGACCTGCTTCGGGAAATGCAGCGATCCCATGGTATCACCGTGCTGCATGTCACCCATTCGCGGCGGGAGGCCGAAGGTCTCGGTGAGCTTCAATGGCGACTCGAGAATGGGCGGGTTGTAGAGAACACGCGGCTTTCATGAAGACGGAAGATCCCGGGAACCCGCTTACCGACGATGAGCGCGCCATTTTCGAGTGGCAGATGTGGATGCCCGGGGTGGGAGAGACCGGACAGGGTCGTCTCAAGGACTCGACCGTGTTCATTTCCCGGGTCGGGGGCCTCGGCGGCGTGGTGGCGCTGGAACTGGCGGCTGCGGGGGTGGGCCGTCTCATTCTCGCCCACGGGGGGAACCTGAAGCCGTCCGATCTGAACCGACAGCTGCTGCAAACCCACGATCATATCGGAAAGCCGCGCATCGAGAATATCGTTCGTCGCCTCCGCGAACTGAATCCTCGCTGCGAGGTGGTCGGGTTTTCGGAGAATGTCAGGGAGGATACGGTGATGGACCTCGTCGCGGGAGCCGACATTCTCGTCGATGCGGCACCGCTCTTCGAGGAACGCCTCGCCATCAATCGGGCCGCCTTCGCCCTCGGGAAACCGCTCGTGGAATGTGCCATGTATGCGATGACCGCTCAGGTCACCACCTTTATTCCGGGTAGGACCGGCTGCCTCGCCTGTCAGGTTCCGGAGCCGCCGGAATCGTGGAAGCGACAGTTTCCCGTCTTCGGCGCCGTCAGCGGCACGGTCGGGTGTCTCGGCGCGACGGAGGTGATCAAGCTGGTCACCGGCATCGGCGAGCCGCTTGCGGACGTGATGCTCGCTATGGACCTTGCGACGATGCGCTTCCGAAGGGTGGCAATGGCGCGGAGATCGGATTGCCCCGTTTGCGGGCTCGAGGGCGCGACTTGAATTGCGGATCAGGAACTGGAGAAACGATTTATACGGGCTACACTTGGGGAATGAACTGGCGCGCTATCGGAGTGTGGATGGGCCTGTTGTCGATCCACTCGGGACTCCTGGCCGAGGTTCCGCCCGACGCGAAGTTTTTCGCCAGCGGGACCGTCGAGTATCGTCCGGGTAACCTGCCTCTCGTCATTGCCGCTCCTCACGGAGGCCGCCTCGTGCCGGCGGAAATCCCGGACCGCGTAGAGGGAGTGCTGACGCGGGATGCCGAGACGGACCTGCTCGCCATCGAGGTCGCCGAGGCGATATACCGGCGGACCGGTTTGCGCCCACATCTCGTCCTTTGCCATCTGCATCGTCGCAAGGTCGATTGCAACCGGGACGCCCTTGTCGGCACGGGGGGCAACCCCCGGGCGCTGGAAACGTGGCGTGCCTTTCACGATATAATTGACGAGGCGCGGACGGCGGCGGGCAGGGGGCTCTTTCTCGACCTTCATGGCCATTCGCATCCCGAGGCAAGAGTGGAGATCGGCTACCTGCTCGACGCGAAGCAGTTGCGGGAAGAAGGTGCGGATTTCAACGCGCTTGCTCAGGTCTCGAGTGTGGCATCCCTGGCAGGAACGAGCCCGGTTTCCTTCGAGGAACTGATCCGGGGAAAGTCCAGTCTCGGAGCTTTGCTTCACGGGGGCGGCTTTCCCGCGGTGCCGAGCCCGGAATTCCCCGACCCGGGAGAAGAGCCCTTTTTCCGCGGAGGTTACAACACCGCTCGTTACCGCACCGGTGGGACCGGGGACGCCTTCTTTTCCCTGCAGATTGAATGTCCCAAGCCGGGAGTGCGCGACACCGAGGAGAACCGGCGCCGTTTTGCGAAGGCCCTGGCTACGTCGCTCGAAGCCTGGCTGTTGCGGCATGCGGGAATCCGTTTGGTAAATGAGGAGGCGAGGCCGGAGAGCCGAGGCAGCGAGTGAGGGGGGGGACGACCAACGGAAAACGAGGATCCCGATTTCATGACCATTCCAATCTTGACCCGTGTTCAACCTCCCTTCTCCGGTCCTCGGCCGAAACCCGCGTCGTGAGGCAAGACTCGAACAAACGGGGCATCGCCAGAGCTCTGGCTAAGAAGGCGATGGAGGAAGGGCAGCCTCTTGGCTGGTTCGAACAGCTCTACGAGAAAGCGGATTCCGAAAGTGTTCCCATTCCCTGGGCCGACCTGGTGCCGAATCCCAATGTGGTTGCCTTGTTCGATGAGAGAGGAATCAAGGGGGAGGGGAAGCTTGCTTTAAAGGTAGGCGCAGGGCTGGGGGATGACGCCGAATACCTCGATGCGCTCGGCTTTGAGGTTGTCGCCTTCGATATTTCCCCGACAGCCGTGAGGTTGGCGCGGAAACGTTTTCCAAACTCCCGGGTCGAGTACCTCGTTGCTGATTTGTTTCAGCTTCCTGAGGCATGGCGGGGCAGGTTCGACTTCATCTGGGAGTCCTACACGCTTCAGGTATTGCCTCCCGACCTGCGGCGGAAGGCGATCGGTCTGATCCCGGGATTGTTGGCGGAGAACGGGGAGCTTGTCGTGGTCAGTCGTGCCCGGTCCGAGGATGATCCCGAAGGCGAGATGCCCTGGCCATTGCTGGAATCGGAATTGCGTATGCTGGAGCGGGTCGGCCTGGATTGCCTTAGCTTCGAAGACTACACGGATGGCGAGGCACCGCCGGTCAGGCGCTTCCGATCCTTTTATCGAAAGGCTTCGGATCATCTCTCCGGTTCATCGCCCGGAAAGCCGCCTTGATGGATCGAGTCGGCATCTCCTGACGGATGCTCAACGTTCGCCGAGTTTCTTCATCTTCGACGCCAACATCATGACCATGGCGGCACCTCGGCCGTCGGGACCAAGGATGGCCTCGCGCCGGTAGTAATCTTCGAGCGTGGCCTGCTTGCCGGTGCCGGTGCAGACGTTGACGAAATTCCGCCCATCGGTGGCGACATGCATTTTCACCGCGGCCCACGCCGAATCGAGTCGGGTGCCCCAGTCCTTGGACTCGAGCCATCCTTTCTCGAGGCCGGTGGCGATGGCGTAGGCGATCATCGAAGTGGCAGTGAGTTCGGCGTAGCTGTCGGGATGATCGATGATCTGGTGCCACATGCCGTCATTGTCCTGATGGGCGGCGAGATCTTGGAGGTGGGCGACGAGTGCATCCCGCATTTCACCGTAACCTTCGTGGTTCTCGGGAAAGACCTGAAGGGTGAGAGCGAGCCCGAGGGCGGGGAATCCATTGCCGCGTCCCCAAGCCGCTTCGTTGAGGGGGGAGTGGCGGTAGATCCCGTCGTCCCGGCGGCAGAGTCCGGCGATGAATCGAAAGTTCTGGAGGGCCTGATCGAAGTAACGCGGTTCCCCCGAAATACGACCGGCCTGCGCGAGGATGGGGCTGCCCATGAAGACGGCGTCGCTCATCTCGTTGTGCGTCGGCATGGCCTCGAGAGGATGTTTCTCCGCGTCGAAAGCCATGTCGGCGACCGCGAGGACACGCTCTCGTGCCCACGATTCGTCGATGATCGAGTAGAGGAGCGTGCCGGCGATCTCTCCGCCGTTTTTCGGAAGATCGGGTTTGGCTTCGAGATGGGCTTTCGCCAATTCGGAGGCACGATGGGTGAGTCCTCCTTCGGCACGGGCGAGCACGGCGAGGGCCTCGATGTAAGAACCGGCAAAGCGGTCGCCGTAGTTTGCGGCGACCTGGTTGAGGACCTCGTTCGGCGACCGCGAGACGCGGGCGAGCATTTCCACCTTGGCGGAGGGGATCCCTTCCTGTTGCCGCGGCAGGACGACCATCTCCTGCACTCCATCCCCGCCTTCGCTGGTGATAAACACATCCACCATGCCCACACCCGCGGGTGGATGAAGGCTCAGGGCGTCGCCGAGGGCTCGTCCCTCGGGGGTGTCGGGGACAAACACGGCGTCAGGGGCGGCGAGACCGATCCACCGCCAGATCGCGTGGGCCGAGGAGTTTTCCGGAGCGAAGGCGGGGCCCGGAGGGGGAAAGGCTGCCGTCTCGAGTGGCGCGAGTAGACCCAGCCAGTCATTGTCCGGAGAGATCTTTGTCGCCACCTCCTGGGGGACATGTTTTCCGAAATGGAGGATGCGGTAGGCATTCGATGGCAGGTACCGGGTTCCGCCTCCCGCCCAGGCCATGATCGGGGAGCCCGAGGAGTCGCGTCCGATGGGGTAGGTATGGTAGAGGCTTTCGCGAAGTTCGGAGGTGGGATGGATGGAAATCGTGAATCCGGACAGCACGTCCTTCGAGGATGCATCGTGATAGACAAAGCTGCCCGGCCCGATCTCCACGGAGGGCTTTGAACCCGCGGTTTTCGTGAAGGAAAGCCTTTGGATAACGAGGCTCGCCGCTCCACCCTTTCCATCGGCGTCGGTCTCGCTGCCTCTCACCGAGAGGAGGAGGAACGAAGGATTTTCGACGAGGGTGCAGTTCGTCAGGCTGTGGCGACCTCCTTCAAAGGTGATCAGGCCTTCGAAGAGGTTGTCGGTATGATAGGTCTCTGCTGCATCCGATGTGGAGAGGCTCACCGGGTTTCCCGAAAAATTCCCGCCCTGGATCCAGCACTCGGCATGGTCCCCGACGGTCAAACCCGCAACGCCGTTGGCGGATGCCGAAATACCGAAGAGCTGGAATCCCCGACTCTCCCCGGTGACGGAAAAACCATGTCGGCGATGCTTGATCGCCGAGAGGCGGAAAATCTTGATGTTCCTGCTTTCGCCTGTTGCGAAGACCCCGTTCTCCCGTTCCTGCTCGCCGTCGAGAGTCACTCCGTTGCCTTCGAGAACGAGTCCGGTGGGGGCTCTACTGAGATCGATGTTTTGCCGGTAGACAGCCTTTTCGGGAAGAAGGACGACGCGGTCACCCGGACCGGCTTTGTCGACGGCGGCCTGGACGGTGGAGAGAGGCGATGCAAGGATGCCGGCGTTCGTGTCGGCACCGGTTTCGGAATGGACGATCCAGTCCCGGGCGGACAATGCGGAAGCCGAAAGCACGAACGCGACAAAAAGCGGGAGACTGGTTGCCAGTGGGCGCGGGCGGGCGGGCGAACGGAATTTCCCCTCAAAGCAGCCGTCTGGAGTCGTCTTCATTCCTCGCTCAAATCTTCCGATCCTCAACCTCGCAACAGGGTCACCACCTCGTTCCGCAGGGCCGCGTTGGTGGCGAGGGCCTCGCCGCCATCTATTCGGCCCTCGTTGCCCGACCAGTCTCCAAAGTAACCTCCCGCTTCCGCCAGAATGGGGGGGAAGGGGCCGCAGTCCCACACGGCCATGACCGGATCGAGCATGATCTCGGCACGTCCCGTGGCGACGAGAAGATAGCCGTAGGCATCGCACCAGCCGGCATTGTAATAGACCGCCCTCTGGAGGCGTTCCCACTGGGCACCTTTGCCGTTTTTGCCGAAGTAGGCGGTGTCGATGTGGGCGCAGACGGCCCGGTCCAGTTCGGAGACCTCGGATACGTGAGCCGGTTTGCCATTCCACCAGGCACCGCGTCCGGTTGCCGCGGAGATGGTCTCGTTGAGGGCCGGAAAATGGGCGCAACCGACTTCGACCTTGCCGCCGATTTCGAGGGCGAGGAGGACTCCGTAGAGAGGCACCCCGTGCGTGAAGGATTTGGTCCCGTCGATGGGGTCGATGATCCAGCGGTATTCGGAACTCCCGGACGAGGCCCCGAACTCTTCGCCGACGATCTCGTGCCCCGGAAAAGATTCGCCGATGCGTCGTCGGATCAGTTCCTCGGCACGCCGGTCGGCGACGGTCACGGGAGTGTCATCGGCCTTGAACTCGGGCCGTGCCGCGTCGGTGAGAAAATACTCCAGCGTGAGTTCCCCCGCCTCTCGGGCGGTTGATTCGGCGAACCGGAGAAAGTCCTGAAGCATGCAGAACGGCGGAAGAGGGTTTGATCGATGAGCCAACCGGGTTCACTCGGGTTTATCGGGCGCGGTAACGACCTCGACCTTTACGCTGCCAGAAGGGGTCGCGTCGGCATCAAGATCCTTGAGGGCATACTGGATGCCGTCGAGCATGTGCTGGAGGGCGGCTCGATTGGCGAAGGTGAGGTCGTTGTGGCCGAGGTTGGTGAAAAAGAGCCGGCCTTGGCC
>JAGRPC010000189.1 GCA_020439925.1 Verrucomicrobiia bacterium
CTTTTCCAGCAGGGGCATCTCGGAGGGATACAGAGGCGCGAAGCGGGGCGTCGCCTCCGCTTCGATCACCCGCAGCACCTCTCCGGCGAGATTCGTGGCTCCCTTTCCTCCCTCGGCCCAGTGCGTCGCGAGGATGCAGGGAACGCCGAGGTCCCGACAAAGTGAGAAGAGCCGTTCCCGCTCCGCGGGGGTGTCCGAGTCGAAAGCGTTCACTGCGACGACGGCGGGCACACCGAATTTTGCGAGGTTTTCGAGGTGACGGCGCAGATTCTCGAAACCTCTGGCGACCGCGTCTGGATTTTCTTCCGGGATCTTCTTCAGGGAGACGCCGCCGTGATACTTCAATGCCCGGACCGTAGCCACGACCACGGCCGCCGCTGGAGCGAGGCCGGCGCTGCGGCACTTGATGTTGAAAAACTTTTCCGCCCCGAGATCGGCTCCGAATCCAGCTTCGGTGACGACATAGTCGGCGAGTCGCAGGGCGGCGCTGGTCGCCGCGACCGAGTTGCACCCGTGGGCGATGTTCGCGAAGGGACCTCCGTGAACCAGGGCCGGGGTGTGTTCGAGGGTCTGCACCAAGTTCGGGGCAAAGGCATCCTTGAGCAGGGCGGTCATGGCCCCGGGCGCCTTCAGGTCGGCGGCGGTGACGTCGCGCCCGCCGCGATCCTTTCCGACGACGATCCGGCCGAGTCGATCGCGAAGGTCCCCGAGGTTTCGGGCCAGGCAGAAGATCGCCATCACTTCCGAGGCGACCGTGATGTCGAACCCGGTTTCCCGCGAAAAATCACGCTCATCCTGGAGTCCGGTGACGATACGGCGAAGGGAACGATCGTTCAGGTCAAGGCAACGACGCCAGGTGATTCGCCGGGGATCGAGATCGAGTTCGTTGCCCCAGTGCAGGTGATTCTCGATGATCGCCGCGAGGAGATTGTTTGCCGCTCCGATTGCATGGAAGTCGCCGGTGAAGTGGAGATTGATCTCGTCCATCGGGACGACCTGGGCATAACCTCCGCCCGTCGCGCCGCCTTTCATTCCGAAAGAGGGTCCCAGGCTCGGTTCGCGCAGGCAGATCATCGTTCTTTTTCCGAGGCGGCTGAGTCCGTCACCGAGCCCCACCGTGGTCGTGGTCTTGCCTTCACCGGGAGGGCTCGGCGAGATCGCGGTGACGAGAATGAGTTTCCCGGGAGAAGCGGAAGGGGCGCCGTCGAGGGCGGCGGGGTCGAGTTTTGCCTTCCAGCGTCCGTAGGGAATGAGATGGCCGGGTGCGATTCCGAGAGAAGCGCCGACTTCCTCAATCGGGCGCAGTCTGGCCGCACGGGCGATGTCGATGTCCTTCATGCGGGAAACGAGTTAGCAGGAACGGGCTCATTTGTCGCCGGAAAGCTTGCCCTGTGCAAGGAAGGCGCCGCGAAGTGCTCTGCCTTGACCTTGACCCCTTCCTTCAAGTAAAGTCCCGGCCATGATTCCGCGCCGCGAAGCCCTTGAACGCCTCTCCCTCCTCCTGGGAGGGGCTCTTTCCACCCAGGTCACCGCGGCCCTGATGGGGCAGGTGATCAACGGGGGTGCGAGCGTTGCCGTCACTCCCGAGCAGACCGCGCTGCTCGCGGAACTTGCCGACGTCATTATTCCCGCGACCGACACCCCCGGGGCGAAAGAGGCGGGTGCGGAGGCCTTCATCATCCGGGTGCTCCGCGATTGTTACCCGATGGAGGAGCAGGAATCCTTCTATGCCGGCATCGCCGGAATCGACGAAGCGGGGCGGAAGGCTCATGGAAAGGCCTTCGTCGAACTCACGCCGGATCAGAAGAACGCCCTCGTTCGTGAAGCGGCGGAAAAGAACCGGAGTTTTTTCAGGCGTCTCCGGGAAATGGTCGTGACCGCCTATTTCATCTCCGAGGTCGGCGCGACCCAGGCCCTCGAGTATCTCCCGGTGCCCGGCCGATTCGAGGGCGATGTCCCCCTGAAGCCAGGCCAGAAAGCCTGGGCGATTTCGAGATAAAATCCGACCTCCGGCTTTGTTTCTCCCATCCCGAATCCCCGATCTCAAATCCCCCATCGCCGCTCCGCGGCTCCCGCCATGCCCAATCTCAACATCGACGCCAGGAAGGCGAACACTTACGACGCCATTGTCATCGGATCGGGCGTCTCCGGCGGCTGGGCCGCGAAGGAACTGACGGAAAAGGGTCTCCGTGTCCTTGTTCTGGAACGGGGGCGGCAGTTCAACCACGTCGCCGACTACGAGTATGCGATGAAGGCCCCGTGGGAGACGAAATACAACGGCAAGATCACTCTCGAACAGGCCGCGACCCACCCGAAGCTCGCCCGCGACTATCCCTACAACGAGACGACGGAGACCTACTGGATGAAGGACGCCGACTCGCTCTACGAGGAGACGAAGCGCTTCGACTGGTATCGCCCCGCGATCGTCGGCGGCAAGTCCATCATGTGGGGGCGGCAGTGTTACCGGCTCAGCGACCTCGACTTCGAGGCGAATGCGAAGGAAGGCATCGCGATCGACTGGCCGATCCGGTATCGCGACATCGAGCCCTGGTATTCGTATGTCGAGAAATTCGTGGGGATCTCCGGCGAGGCGCTCGGGTTGCCGCAGCTGCCCGACAGCGAGTTTCTCCCGCCGATGGACATGTTTTTCGTCGAGAAGGAGGTGCGCAAGCGCATCGAAAAGGCCTTCCCCGGACGCCATCTCACCATCGGTCGTGTCGCCAATCTCTCCGCGGCCAAGGAAGCCCAGCTCGGGGTGGGCCGTGGTCCCTGCCAGTTCCGGAACCGTTGTGCCATGGGATGTCCCTTCGGTGCTTACTTCAGCACCCAGTCGGCGACCCTGCCCGCGGCGGCCGCGACGGGGCGACTCACCCTGCGTCCCGATTCGGTGGTGCGGGAAATCGTCTTCGACCCCGCGACCCAGCGGGCCACGGGGGTCCACGTGCGTGACGCGGTGACGATGGAAGACCATGAGTTCTTCGCCCCCATCCTCTTCGTCTGTGCGAGCGCCCTGGCCTCCACCGCCCTCTTGATGAACTCGAAGTCGGAGCGCTTCCCCAACGGGCTCGGCAACGACAGCGGCGAACTGGGGCACAACCTCATGGATCACCACTTCCGCGCCGGGGCCAGTGGAATGTGGGAGGGTGACCTTGACCGTTATTTCTACGGCCGCCGCGCCAACGGCATCTACATGCCGCGTTACCGGAACGTCGGCGACGACAAACGCGACTACCTGCGTGGCTTCGGTTACCAGGGCGGAGGCAGCCGCCAGGGCTGGGAGCGCAATGTCGCCGAGCTTTCTTTCGGGGCCGATCTGAAGAACGAACTCGTGCAGCCGGGTCCCTGGACCATGGGTCTGATGGGTTTCGGCGAGACCCTGCCGAATCACGCGAACCACATGAGCCTTCATCCCGAGAAGCGCGACAAGTGGGGGCTGCCCATCGTCGTGTTCGATGCCGCCTTCGGTGAGAACGAGCGCAAGATGCGCGTCGACATGATGGAGGACGCGCGCGAGATGCTCGAGTCCGCGGGCCTGAAGAACGTGAAGACCACGGACGGCGAATCCTTCCCCGGCACGGCGATTCACGAGATGGGTACCGCGCGGATGGGGCACGATCCGAAATCGTCCGTTCTCAACGGGCACAACCAGATTCACGGCGTGAAGAACGTCTTCGTGACCGACGGAGCCTGCATGACCTCCGCATCCTGCGTCAATCCCTCGCTCACCTACATGGCCCTGACCGCCCGCGCCGCCGACTTCGCGGTGTCCGAGATGAAGAAGGGGAACCTGTGAGGAGTGAAAAGGAACCGGGAACCTCGGCTGGACCTTAACTGAGGACCTCAGGACGATGCACTCCCGCGCGGAGGCGGACTGGCAGCGTTCCGCTATGGAACAAACTGGTCCGGCTCGAGGACCCGGCGCGGCAGGATCGTGCAGAATGTCAGGGTGCGCCACTGTTCTCTCATTCGATTTTTGAGAAATCCAAGGTCGACAGCCTGTCTCCCGTCCGCACAGCACAGAAACCCCACCCCGGCCTGGAGGAGGCGGACCGGGATGGGGCGAGTGTCAGGGTTTCCCCTGAAGAATCGGGATTTAATCAGGACTTCAGGTCGAAACGGTCTGCGTTCATGACCTTGGTCCACGCGGCGACGAAGTCCTCGACGAACTTTCTCCCGGCGTCGGCGCTGCCGTAGACTTCGGCGATGGCGCGGAGCTGGGAGTTCGATCCGAAGACGAGGTCGACGGAGGTGGCGGTCCACTTGAGATCGCCGGTGGCCCGGTCGCGTCCCTCGTAGAAATGTTCGCATACCGGCGAGACCTTCCATTCGGTTCCCATGTCGAGCAGGTTCACGAAAAAGTCGTTCGTGAGCTGACCCCGGCGGGCGGTGAAGACGCCGAGATCGGGGTGGCCGACGTTGGTGCCGAGGACACGCATGCCGCCGACGAGGACGGTCATCTCCGG
>JAGRPC010000190.1 GCA_020439925.1 Verrucomicrobiia bacterium
ATGTGGCCGATCACCTCGTCGACGGGCAGGTCTTCGTTGCGGGCACAGACTTCGGTAAGGGTCTCGTCGTCGTCGTAGGCGCAGCTTTTGCACCCGCCGATGTGATAGCGGGCGAAAAGGGCACGCTTGGCCCCGGGGAAGCGGGCGAGGACCTCTCCCATGGTCGTCGATCCGTCAAGAGCGGGGGCTTCTGCAGGCTGGGTGGACATGGGTCGAATATGGACCGAACCCCCGCTCTTGGCATTTGAAATTTGAACTTTCCCCGGGACGGGCGGACCTTGGCGGCCATGAAGCGCCACATTCCCGGTCCCTGGAGCAATCCCCAGGTCTACCTTCTCCCGAATCTCATGACTGCCGGCAATCTCGCCTGCGGCTTCAGTGCGGTCATGGCGATCTTCGACGGGATGCGCAGTCCGGAGGGCGGGGCGCGGGAATTCAACATCGCCATCTTTCTCATCCTCGGAGCCTGTCTTTTCGACGCCCTCGACGGCCGTATCGCCCGGATGAAGGGGCAGGATTCCATGTTCGGCCGGGAATTCGACTCGCTCGCGGACATCATTTCCTTCGGCATCGCCCCGGCCCTGCTCGTGATGGACATGGTGCACAAGTCCTTCGACGACCGGCTCGGCTGGACCATCGCCTTCGTTTACCTCCTATGCGGCGCGATGCGTCTGGCGCGCTTCAACTGTCTCGCGCAGGCCTCGGCGGAGAACAAATCGGAGCCGAAATCCAGGGACTTCGTCGGTTTTCCGATTCCGGCGGCGGCGGGTTTGATCGCCTCGCTCACCTTGTTCATGCTCTGGCTCAACGAGGGGGACAAGAACGTGGGGAACTGGAAATACCTTCTCGTCGTGATCATGCCGCTCCTCTCCTTCATGATGCTGAGTGAATTCAGCTATCCGAGTTTCAAGGCGATGAACTGGCGGGCGAAAAAGTCGCTCGTGTGGCTCTTCGTGGCCATCCTCGTGCTGGTCTGTGCGGTGAACTTCGTCGAGTTCGTTCCCCTCCTGATTTTCCTGACCTATCTGGTCTATGGTCTCGTCCGCCCGTGGGTTTCTCGCGAATGGCGTCGCGAGATCGAGGATGGCATCGACGAGAATGGAGAAGACCTTGGAGATGAGGGTGAGCTTTCCGAAGCCATCGTGGCCGGGGATGCCGACCTGATCGAAGAGGAAGCTCTCGAGCTACTGGATGAGGCGGGGGAAAACCTCCATCCCGGTTCCGACGAAGGGGTCGTCGGAACGCCGGCCTGACTTTCGCCCTGGGTTTGAGGGCAGCTCGATCGACCGTGAGCAGACTCCTTTTCCCCGCGGCGAACTTTGACGGAGGCGGCAACGTGGTCCAGACTCGGCCATGGCAGGCATTGTCGTCAAACCCCGCTCCCGCATCTTCCACGGCCACGACTGGGTCTATTCCAGCGAGGTGCAGAAGACTTTCGGCGATCCGCAGCCGGGAGAAGTGATTTCGCTGAAGGATTTCCGCGATCGACCCCTCGGCACAGCGATTTACAATCCCGCCTCCCAGATCGTGGCGAGGAGGATTTCCCGGCGCAAGCAGGAGCTCGATGCCGCCTTTTTCGATCGCCGTCTCCGCCGTGCCCTTGCCCTCCGCGAGTCTCTCGCTTTTCCGGAGCCTGTTTACCGGCTCGTCTGGAGTGAAGCGGACGGGCTTCCCGGAGTCATTGTTGACCGCTACGGGGACATCTTTGTCCTCCAGACGCTCACCCTGGCGATGGACCGTAGGCGGGACCTCATCGTGGAGGCCCTGCGCGGGATCTTCGGGGACGTCACCGTGATCGAGCGCAACGATTCCTCCATCCGCAAGGCCGAGGGGCTGGAACCGCGCACGGGGCTCCTCGCCGGGACCTGGAATGGGCCGATCACGCTCCGGATTAATGGCCTCGAACAGGAGGTCGACCTCCTGGAGGGGCAGAAAACGGGTCTCTATCTCGACCAGCTCGATAACTACGCCGCCGTTGGAGCCCTCGCCCGCGGAAAGACGGTCCTCGACTGTTTTTGCAACCAGGGCGGTTTCGCCCTTCACGCGGCTCGCGGAGGAGCCGCGTCCGTTCTTGCCCTCGACGTCAGTGCAGGAGCCGTCGCCGCGACGCGGGCGAATGCGGCCCGCAACGGCCTCGCGGTCGAGGCCGAGGAGGCGAACGTCTTCGATTTCCTGAAAGAGGCCGAAAACGCCGACCGCCGTTTTGATCTCATCGTCCTCGACCCGCCATCCTTCACGAAGTCCCGCAAGTCACTCAACGACGCGTTGCGCGGCTACAAGGAGATCCACCTCCGCGCCCTCAAGCTGCTCTCGCCCGAGGGGCTTCTCTCGACCTACTGCTGCAGCCACCATGTCAGCGAGCGCGAATTTCACGACGTCATCGCCGACGCCTCGGTCGATGCCAAGCGGACCCTTCGTGTCCTCGCCTCCCATACCCAGCGGCGAGACCATCCGGTCATCCTCACCCTGCCCGAAACCCATTACCTGAAAGGCTGGACCTTCCAGGCGGTGGGGGGATTCTGACCCCGGCGTCGAGGGATCCCCCGAGGATCTCGGGCGTTTTCAGGGGTGTGGCGGGCTCCCCGCCATCACTCACTTCGGGCCGAACTTCTTCTTCAGGTCGTCGCCGAGATTCGAGCCGGCCACCCATTGACGGGCGGCGTCGCCGTCCATCGCGATCCACTCCTCGACGAGCGAAGAGACATTCTCGTTGCGCTTCGCTTCGTCCGAAATGGTCGAGGCCCAGGTTACGGCGGACTCGGGATCGATGTCGATGATGGCGCTGCTGAAGGTGGCGAGGACCTCGTCGTTCTGGGGGCCCTTCGGTCGGGCGTTGAGCCACTCGGCGGCGGCGGAGGGATCGGAGGTGCTCCAGTCGAGCATGACATCTTCGATGATGCGCTGGCGAGTGTCGGGATTCTGCACCGAACCAACCGCCCAGCCGAGCGCGGCCCCGGGATCGTGCTCGGACCACCCCAGGGCGACGCCGAGAGAGGCGTAGAGTTTGTCCTCGTCGGATCCGAGGGAGTTGATCCAGGCAGTGGCCTTGGCAGGGTCGTTCATGGCCCACTCCGTGCCGATTTCAAGATGGGCGATGGCGCGTGCATCGCTGTGATTGATGGTCCCCGCCCACGCCGCCGCAGCCGTCGGGTTGGTGCTGGCCCACTGCCCGGCGATATTCATGACAAACTCGTCGCCGAAATCGTATTCGAGCAGCTTCTCGGAGGCCTTCGCGGCGCCTTCCGGATCGTTGGCGGCCCATCCTTCGGCGAGCGAATCCATCACGCTGGAGCGAGTGTAGTCATCGAGGTTCTCGGCCCAGGAAAGGGCTTCCTCGGGAGATTTGCGCCCCCAGGCTTCGAGGATCTCGTAGATCGCGTCCTCACGGTTCACCCCGCTCGTGTTTTCATTGAACCAGAGGGCGGCGGCGGCGGGGTCGGATTCCGACCAACCGTCGGCGATGTTGTAAAGGGCGTCGGATTTCTCGACCCCCTTGAGATTGGTCATGACCCACTGGGCGGCCTCGAGTCCGTTTTTCTCACCCCAGGCGGTGAAGACGGATTCGGTGTAGAGATAACGGTTGTCGCGTCCGGGGATGTTCTTGGCGGCAGCGATGGCGGCGAGGGGATCCTGGCTTCCCAGCTGGTAACCGGACTGCTCGAGGCTGACGGAACTGAGGTTCTCGGGAAGGCCTGTCGTTCCCGCGGAGCTCTTTGATCCGGGTTCACCGGAAAAGGTTTTCACCTCGCCTCCGCTTTCGGGCCCGCCTCCGTTCCCGGAGGACTTGAGTGAGGGGACAAGAAGGTAGGCCGCGGCCGCGCCGGCGATCAGGGTGGCAAAGTGGGAAAGGATGAGGGCGGGTTTCATGGAAAGAGCGCGTCAGTTTAGGGGCGGATTCCCGGGAAATCGAGCCGAAATCAAGGCAATTTCGCCATGAAGACAGATCCTCCGTGGGGCAAAGGCTCACGGACGTCTCAGGATTTTCACCTTCACCGATCTCGACTTTGCTCCGTCGGAATCCGTGGCCGTGAGGGTCACCTTGGTCGAGCCCGGGGGCACGGAGAGAGCGGTATTCCATTTTCCGGAGGTGGCGACACGGATGCGCTTTTTCACGGTGCGTGAACCGTCGCGGAAAGTGGCCTCGAGACGGCTACCGGGGACATCGTCGCGGACTGAGCCGGAGAGCTTTGCTTTCGGACCGGTGATGGAGAGCTTCTTGCCGCCCTTCAGCGAAACGACCGGCTTGGTGTTGACCCTCGGCAGGTAGAGGTGGACGGCCCCTTGTTCGATACCGATATCGCTCGCGGTGGCCGCTCCGATGAAGAATGCTTCACCCACGATGGCGAGGGCGTCCGTCACGTCGGTCGGTGCGTCGAATCGATCGAGCAGGTTCCAAGCGGAGGTCTCCTCGAAGACGAGCAGTTCCTCGTTCTGGAGAACAAGGGCGAGGGAACCGGCGGCCTGAAGAGAGGTCGCGGAGCCGGGGAGGGGGATCGGCGATCCGAAACTCCAGCCACCCGGGGCTCGAGTCACCGGGACAAAACTTGCCGAGACGAAGACGGGCGAAGGGGAACCGTCGAGGAAACTGACCACGGCGACCCCTTTGCCGTCATTCTGCAGGGCGATACGGTCGGGCCTCGAGTAGGTGGCCCCCGCCACGAGGGGCACGCCGGGAGCGATGGGCGCCGGGCTTCCGCCGGGATAGGGCAGAAAAATGCCTCCCTCGATGCTGGTGTCGTTGAACGAGGGGTAGAGACCCTGCTGGTCGGAGTCGGCGGCGAGATCCGGATTCCGCACCCGCGCGGTCGCGAGGACCTGCTCGCCGAAAATGTCGAAATCATTGCCAAAGATCCAGGCTTTCTCGTTGACGCCACCTCCCGCGTTGACCTGGTCCGGGCTGACTCCTCCCAAGAGTTTGTTGAACCAGCCTCCCATCCCGTCGCGGCGGAAGACATCGATGGCCCCCTGCTGGCTGAGGTTGTTATAGTTCGCCGTGTTGTCGCCGACGAGGACAAAGTCTCCGCTGGTGGCGACGTGGCTGGCGAAGGACTGGGATCGTGCGGGCTGGACGGAAGAAAGGGTGGCTTCCAGCGACCAGGTTCCGCCCGATTCTTCGTAGATGTAGGCGCGGGCATTGGCGTTGGCGAGAGGAGCCGGGGCACCGAGAACGGCCGTCGTTCCCGAGAGGTCGAGTTCGCGTCCGAACTGCGAACCGTTTGCCCCGGCCGGATTCGAGATCACCTGGGTGCGGTTCCAGGTCCCCCCGGTGTTGCGGAAAACGTGGACCTTGCCTCCGTCGGAGGAGAGAGGCTGGCCGATGAAGAGCCACTCCCCGTCCGCTGCGACCGCCCTCCCGAACTGGGAATTGTCCTCGGCGTATTCCACTGCCGTGAAGACCTGAGAAGGCACCCAGTCGGCGAGGGTGGACCCCGTGGCGGCTGAGAGTAAAACGAGAGAGAGGAGTAAGCGGAGAGGCGTTCTAGAGGCGGGCATCATGGAAATTATCGCATCGGACGATTTGTCTTTCGAAAAATTCAAGAAACGACTCATTTTCCGGGGACGACGATCCTCTTCCTCCCAGCCTTGACGCCACGCCCCGTCTCGCTATAAGTTGGCCGCTCCGCGGTTACCGGGTCCGCGCCCGGCTCAACCGCGTTTCTCGTTTTTATCCTTTTTCCAATGTCTGAACCGCTTGTTGGCAAAGTCGCCTTTATTTCCGGGGGATCCCGGGGGATTGGTCGTGCGACGGCCCTGAAACTGGCCTCGGCCGGTGCGGACGTGGCCATTCTTTATTACAACAGCCACGAGGAAGCGGAAGCGGTTTGCGAGCAAATCCGTGGAATGGGGCGCAAGGCCCTCGCGGTGCAGGCGGACGTGAGCAACCCCGCCAGCGTCGAGGAAGCATTCGCCGAATTCAAAAAACACTTCGACCGGGTCGATTTCGTGATCAGCAACGCCGCTCTCGGGGTCCTGAAACCGGCCATGGAAATGACCTTGAAGCATTTCCGGCGCTGCATGGAGACGAATGCCCTCGCTCTCAACACGCTGGCACAGAACGCGGTGCCGATGATGGGCGCGGGCGGATCGATTGTCGGACTCACGAGTCTCGGATCGGAAAGGGCCATTCCGAACTACACCTTCATCGGTGCCTCGAAAGCCGCTCTCGAGGCTCTCGCCCGCGGACTCGCCCAGGAACTCGGACCCCAGGGGATCCGGGTGAACTGCGTCAGCGCCGGTGTCGTCGACACCGACGCCCTCAAGCATTTCCCCAACCGCGAGCACCTGCTCGACGAATACAAGGTCCGCACGCCGCTCGGTCCCACACTGACGCCGGAGCAGGTCGCCGACGCGGTCTACCTCCTCTGCCTTCCCGAATCGGGAATGATCACGGGACACACTCTTTTTGTCGACGGCGGTTACGCCATTTCCGGATGAGCGAATCTCCCTTTCAAATTGAGGACGGCCTCTCCGGTCGATTTGCCCTCGTCACCGGCGGCAGCCGCGGGATCGGGAGGGCGATCGTCGAGCGCTTCGCGAAAGCGGGCATGGACGTGACCTTCACCTATCTCGGCAACGAGGCGGCGGCAAACGCGGTCGTTTCGGAGAATCCCGGCCTCAAGATCACCGCGGTGAAGGTCGATGGGCGCGACAGTGCCGCCGTCAACGCCTGCATCGAGACTCTCGTGGAGCGGACCGGACGCCTCGACGTCCTCGTGAACAATGCCGGCGTGATCCGCGACAACCTCCTTCCCATGCTCGAGGACGACGACCTCAAGGCGGTCTTCGAGACCAATATCGAGGGAGTCTTTCATTTCTGCCGGGCCGTCGTTCCGCACATGATGTCGAAGCGTTACGGGCGCATTGTGAATCTAAGTTCCGTCTCCGCGTCCAAGGGTGGGCGGGGGCAGTCGAACTACGCGGCGAGCAAGGGGGCGGTCGAGTCCTTCACGCGTTCCCTCGCCGTCGAGGTGGGGCGCCGCGGTCTGCGCGTCAACGCGGTTGCGCCCGGTGTCATCGAGACGGACATGTCCGCCGAAGTCCGCAATCTCGGGGGCGACGAAATCCTTTCCAATATCGTGCTGAAGCGGTATGGTCTGCCCGCCGAGATCGCCGAGGCGGTTTGGTTCCTCAGTTCCGATCTTTCCGGGTATATCACCGGCCAGGTCCTGAGCGTGGACGGCGGCTTTAAAATGTAAGACTCATGAGCAATCCAGACATCACCCAAGAGGAGATCATGGCCATCTATCCGAAGGTGGCGGAAATCATCGCGGACGCCCTCGGCTGCGACGAAGAGGACGTGAAGCCCGATTCCTCCCTCATCAACGATCTCGACGCCGAGTCGATCGACTTTCTCGACATCGTTTTCCGCCTCGAGCGCGAGTTCAAGGTCAAGATTCCCCGCGGCAAGGCCATGGAGGAAGCCCGTGGAGAATTGAGCGAAGAAGAATTCGAGCAGGGTGGCATCGTCACCGACGCCGGCGTCGCGAAAATCCGCGCCTATCTCACCGAGGTTCCGGCCGATCGGATCAAGACCCCGCTCAAGGCCGCCGAGATTCCCAAGCTCTTCACGACCGAGACCTTCTGCAAGATGGTCATCCGGGAGCAGAAAGGAGCTTGAGAAACGCCCCCGCCGTTTTTGCCGCACAAGGTCGGCGACAGCTCTTTTCCGTGGCGATCAAGCCGTCGCGCACGTGGTTTCCGCTTCCTCCGTCTTTGTGACGTCGCGGGATCAGGGTTTCGCGTATTCCGGTTCCGGGGCCGGAAGGGAAGCCAGAAAGGCGGTGATGTTCAGAATGTCTTCGGAGGTGAGGTTGGCCACCACGGGCACCATGAGAGCGGCCATTTCTCCGTGGCGGGTGCCCTGTTTCATGTCGTTGAGCTGACGCGCCAGGTAGCTGGGGGACCGGGAGGCGATCCCGGGAATGTTCCCGATACCGTTGAGGTCGGGTCCATGGCAGATCATGCACTGCAGGGTCTTCCCCGCTCCGCCCCCGTAGACCAGTGCCGCTCCCTTCTCGAGCGATCCTTTGGGCACGTAGGCGACAAATCCCGATCTCGGGTCCCGCAGGAACTCCGTCGCGTGGGAATCGGCAGGAGTCTCGACAATGCGTTTTCCGATCGGCTCCGTTCCGGCTCCTTCCCCTTCGATGGGGATGTGGAGTCCACCCCGGAGATAGGTTTTGGGAACCATGTCGGTCTCCACCACCTCGATCCACTTCGTCCACTTCATGGACTCGAGGTAGTCGGCGCATTGCCGGATTTCCTCCTCGGTCATGCCCTTGGCGGTGTCGATCATTAGCTGATAGTTCGACTTTCTCGGATCGGCACACTTCCGGACACCCGATTGAAACTCCCGCAACTGCTGGGCGAGGTAACGCGCGTCCTGCCCGGCGGGCGGGGCGTTTTCGGCCTTTCCTTTGCCGTTGGGGTAATGGCAGAGCGCACAGGCGATGATCTTCCGCGATGGATCGCCCTTCGCATAGATCTCCGGCATTTTCGGATGGTCACCGGGGTACCAGTCGGCGGGCGGACCCTGGAACATCACCCCGTCGATGCGCCCGAGGATCTCGTCGCGGGTGAAAGTCAGCGGGGTATCCGGCAGCCCGTGTTTCTTGTCGTCCTCCGCGAGTGGAGGCGGCTTCTCGAGTTCGATGGCGTAGGCCCACGCCAGTTCGGTAAGGTGAGAGGGCAACGCATCCTGAGCCATTCCCGCCTTGCCGGAAAACAGGACAGTGGCCGCGACCATCGCAAGGAGAGCCGCGGCCGGGTTCGAAAGGGAGGACACCGGGGGCTTCATGGCACGGGGAGGGGAAAAGGCCGCCCGCCAGAGAGTCCGGCGGGCGGCGGGGATTCAAAGCGGCGCAGGAAGGATCACTGCGGTTTGGTGATCATCGGAAAATCGTCGGTCCGGAAGGGCGTCAGCGGAAGACCCTCCTTCGAGAGCACGTTGCAGACGGGATTGTCCGCCCAGGCATAACGCACCGCCACGGGAGCAGCGACTTCGTCGGACCAGACCTCGATCTGTTTGGCACCGACGATCCGGGCCTGAGCCCATTTCCACTGGCGGTCCTCGCCGCAGACCGCGAATCCCTTCACCTCGTTGACGTCGACGGTGCGGAGGCCCGTGCCGACATGGTCAAAGGTCAGTTTCGCCTTGTTCCCTGCCACTTCCATCGACTGGTAGGTCGGGCTCTGGGGCTCGAGATTGGCGAATCCGTAGTCGCGGGCGAGGGGCCAGCGGACGAGCCGGGCCGCCACGTCGTGTTTGTTCTTCGGATGGATGTCGTTCGCCTCGCCGAGGTCGATGATGACTGCCTGCCCGGTGTTCGGGAGTGCCAGGGTCTTGGTCTGGGATTCGCGGAGCTCGGCCCATTGGCTGTCGCCGGGATCGGGGACCTCGGACTTGAAGTCAGCGAGTTGCACCCAGTAGAAGGGGAAATCCCCCTGTTTCCATTCGGCGCGCCACTGCTCGATCATGAAGGGGAAAAGTTCCGCATATTCCCAGGCGCGGCTGGAATTGCTCTCGCCCTGGTACCAGATCACTCCCTTGATGCCGTAGCCGAGGGTCGGATGGACCACCCCTCCGAAGATGTTGCCCGGCCGCGCGTTGCCCGAGAGCGTTTGCTCGGGGCTCTGCGGCGCTCTCGGAGCGGGTTTACCCTCCGCCTTGGCCTTTTCCACCGCCGCCTTCCAGTTGGCCATCGCCTTCTCATAGCCGGCCTTGGCTTCCTCGCTCTGGAGCTGGACTTCGCGCTGCTTCCAGCCGTCTACGAGCGATTTGAAGCGGGGATCTCCCTCGATGGTCTCCCGACGAATCCAGGCCTCCGCGGCCGAGCCACCCCAGGCGTTGTCGATCAGTCCGACCGGCACTCCAAGAATCTCCTGGAGGTATTTGCCGTAGAAGTAACCCACTGCGGTGAATCCCTTGCAGCTATCTGTCGTGCTGGCCTCCCATTTCCCGGCAAAATCGTCCTTGAGTTCCTGGGTTCCCACCTGGGGAACCGAAATCAGCCTCAGGTTCGGAACGTTTGCTGCGAGCGCCTCCACCTCGGCGTTCCAGTCCCCTCCAACGGTGAAGCCCATGTTCGATTGACCCGAGCACATCCAGACCTCTCCGACGAGGACATCCTGCAGTTCCCGCTTCGAACTGCCCTCGATCGCGAGGACGGCGGGTTCCGCGTTGGCGTCGACCGGATCGAGGGTCACGCGCCATTTGCCGTCCGCACCGGCCGTCGCGTTCTTGGTTTGGCCCGCGAAGGTGACCGTGATCTTCGTGCCGGGAGCATCCCAGCCCCAGACCGGATTCGCCTGCTTCTGCTGCAGGACCATGTGGTCGCCGATGATGGCCGGGAGTTTCAGTTCCGCCCTCAACAGGGACGAGGACGCGAGCAGCAGGGAGAGCAGGATAAAGCGGGTTTTCATAAGAGAATCCAAAGCTTGGCGAATTCGCGGGGGATGAAAAGCGGGAATTCGCACACAAAGACGCCGCGCAGTTGCGGAGAAACTTTTCGCAACTCCGGCGGTCCGGCGCGGTTTCCAGATCGGATTGGACGGCGGGACCTCACTCCTCGATCCAGTCGTGTCTTCACTCCCGATTCTCATGAAACCTCGTTGTCTTCCCCTCTTTGGTGCCTCCCTTCTCATTTCCTCCCTTCACCCCGTGTTCGCCGGAGACCCGGCGACTCTTCTTGCCGAGCGGGGCAAGCTCCTCGTCAGCGAGGATTTTTCTTCGGCGGTGGAGCCGGCCCGGGTGGAGCCCGGAAAACCCTGGACAGTGGGCTGGCGCCTTCGTCCCGGAAAGTGGGAGTTCAACGACGGGGTGATGAAGGGAACGGAAGTTGCCGCCGACAAGCACGGGGCGGTCGCCCGGTTTCCCCTGAAGTTCCAGGACGTGGTTATCCAGTATGAGGTGCGCCTTGACGGTTGTCGTCAGACGACCCTGAGCATCAACGACCAGAAAGAGCACGTCTGCCGGGTCCTGGTCAGCCCGTCCGGTTTCACCGCGCAGAAGGACGATCACGACCACGAGGGACCGGACAAGGCCGAGGTTTTCGGCAAGGCAGCGGTCCCCGTGGGCAAGGGCGAATGGAAGACCGTGGTTCTGGAGATCGTCGGCGAGGAGATGGTCGCCCACATCGACGACCAGGTTATCGCCGGTTCCCACGAACTTATCGGCACGGCCAAGGCGAACTTCGGCTTCACCGTTGCCGGTGACGGCGCCTCCTTCCGCAATCTCCGGGTCTGGGAGGCGACTCCGAATCCGGCCTGGTCAAAAACCAAGGCAGGTCTTGCCAAGCCTTGAGAATTGCCTGCCGGAAAAGGCTCGCAGAGAGTCTTTTCCGCAGCGTCCTGAAGCGACGGTGGTTTTGTAGCGAGGGAAGGGTGACCCAAGGAGCGCCGATTTGACGCGGGATCGATCAGATCGCGTCGATCGATTGTCGGTTCTTTAGGTCGTGCTCCGATCTGGCAGTCAGCTCGGAGTCCTTCAACAGGGCCGCGTGATTCTTAGGCACTCTGGCAGGAGTCTGATGAGGTTTGATGATCTGCCTGCGACCATCGATTTTTCAATCTCCAAGTTGCGTACTTACCTGACGATTGCTACAACGTGGCGGCATGAGAAAGACCGCCATTGATCTCAATTCTGCGACAGGGAATTCCTGTTTCCGGTGCCTATTCTTCTCCTGCCGCAAGATTGCCGCGACGATGATGTTTTTGTGCTTCCCGGTGGTCCTTGTCTCCTGTTTTTCAGGTGGAACGGACGAAAGTGAGGAGTCCGTGGCAGAAGAAACAGAGGAAGAGGCCGCAGTTTCCACGAGTGAGGATTCAAAACCCGGATCGAAGCTGTTCGATGAGGAGCAGGTTGCCGAATACCTGGTTCGCTTCGCTCGCGCAGAATTTTCGGGCAAGGAGGAGGATGAAAAGGCTATCCTCCTCTCTCTTTTCGTGGCCCCGGTTTCCAAGGTGGCATTTACGGCGCACTTCGAGTTCAGGCAAGAATCCGGATTGAAAGAGGATTCGACGATCCTTCTGGAGGATCTTCTCGGTGAGGGGAAGGACTGGATTGAAGTGTTCGAGGAGAGGGGTGATCGGTATTCCGATCAGCTGCAGATCCGGTTGATTGACCTGTTGCAGAAACATGCCCCCAAGGATGCGGACCTCGCTTTCGCCAGGCATCGTGCCGAAAGGCGCGCCGCGGCTCCGGACTGGGGTATTCTTCTCGCGACGAAGAAGGATGCGCCGGGAGGTTCAGGTCCTTCGACCGAAGATGAAGGAGGAGTAGAAACGATGTTTCGGCGATCCCAGGCGCAGATCCACGGGCTTCTCGTTCAGGACCTCGAAACAGGGCGGTTTGTTGGCGAGGTTTCCCGCATGAACGCCACGGTCGATGAAGATGCCAAGGCAAAGAATCTGGAAGTGGAGTTCAATCAGGAAGTCGGCGAGATGATGGAGGCCGCTCTTCATGAAGTGAAGAAATTCACAACGATTCGTTTCGGAGAAGAGAAATGCCGAGGAAAGGTCGAAATTGCTTTCGAGGAGCAATACTCACCCAAGGACGGGCCGTCCGCGGCGCTGGCTTGTGCGTTACTTCTGGACTCACTGATTTCCGGCGATGAGATCAATCCTTCGGTGGCATTGACGGGAGACCTAAATGCCGACGGTATTGTGAAACCGGTGGGAGGCATTCTCGGAAAGATTCGTGGAGCCATGAAGGGAGATCGCAAACTCATCGCAATTCCGGACAAGAATGCAGGCGAAGTCCTTGATCTACTGATCGCAAGCGGTGCTCAAACTCTCCTCGATATTCAGATTTTCTCGGTCTCGGACTTCGAGATGGCTCATTCCCTGACCCGAATGGAAGACCAGCGTACCGAGGCTCTGAACACAGCGATCGATGAGTTCGAGAAAGTGCAGGAGGTTCTCAACAAACCCGGTGGAATGGCTTATCTCCGGAATCCTCACGTGGCTGAAAAGCTTCGGCACATTGTGCAACTCGCTCCGAACCACCTTTCCGCTCGAAATCTGCTTCTTGCAGCGACCGAAAGCCTGCCTTCGCAGTTTTCACTGCGGGGGTCCCTTACGCAGATTGACGTCGCAGCCGAACCTCTCATCAAGGCAATCCAGGCGAAGAATTTTGACCCGCAGTCGAATCCTTTTGCTGAAGATGACTACTCGACGGCGATGTCAAATCTCACCCGGGTTCGTCCTATGCTTGATCGCAGGACGATCCCTTGCGTTGATGCCCTCGCCGACTTTTCGAGTCTCATGCGCGAGTACGTGAGCAATCGACCCAGATCGCCCGCGAAGATCAACGAGCTGGTGCTTCGGATTCGTTCTGCGGGAGATCGTGTCGATCTGGAATACGACAAGCTCCGACGAGACGTCGACGTTCAGGAAGAACTTCAGAGATAGAGCGGTCTTCCTCGCCTGGCAAAGAGGGTCGGGTTCACCACCTGACCCTGTCGTCCGTTTCAGGATTCGGTGCTCTTCAGAATCCGGTCGAGGAATGTCACGACTTCCTCCCGGATGGGGGATTCGAAGAATTCCTTTCCGCCATGTCCGGAATCGGGCAGGACGATAAGTCGGGCCTCCAGACCGGCCGCCCGGTGGGCCTCGACAAACCAGCGCGAGTGCTCGATGAAGACGGTCTTGTCCTTTTCTCCATGGATGGCAAGGAGCGGGACATCCTTCGCGTCGACGTGATTGAGAGGGCTCGCCTTTGCCGCGAGTTCGAGATTCTTCGAAACGGGTCCTCCGAGCAGTTGGCGGACTGGAGAGCCTTCGACCTCTGTTTTTGACGGCTGGTTTTTTGAGCGCGCCACGAAGTCCGTCGGCCCGAAATAATCGACCACGGCCTGGATCTTTGAATTCTGGTCGAGGTTGCCACCGATGTCGCCTTCGAGATTCGCCTCGCCGCCGGTCACGGCGAGCATCGCGACGAGGTATCCGCCCGCCGAGGTGCCGATCGCGCCGATGCGGGTCGCGTCGTATCCGTATTCATTGGCGTGGGCGCGGAGCCAGCGGATTGCGCCCTTGCAGTCATGGACTTGGGCGGGCCAGATCGCCAAATCCGAAAACCGGTAGCCGATGCTGGCCACCGCGTAGCCGTGCTCCGCGAGCCAGGCCACGGAACAGTTTTTGTAGCTCCCTTTCTGCCAACTGCCGCCGTGGATGAAAACGACCAGCGGCGGTTTCGTGTCCGTCTTTTCCGGCAGATAAAGGTCCAGTTTCAGATCGTGTCCTTCCGGACTGGCAAAGACGATGTCCTTGTGGGTCGGCTCCGCTGCGGAGACGGAGAGACCGGCGGACAGGACAAGGAGGAGGACGTGTGGAGCGAGTAGCGGTTTCACGATTCTGATTCGGGTTGGGATGGGTTCACTCAACGCACCGCAAAGTGGTCCGTGCAGTGGCGGCGTCCATGTTCGTGATAGATGATCAAGGCGACGGGACCCAGCGAAAGAAGCAGCAGGCTCCACGCGAGAGGCAGGCCCCAGAACGCGGCGAGGGGACCCAGGCCGATCGTTCCGAGGCAGAGGAGGGTCGGAAGCAGGTGCCGCGCATTTGACCGTGTGGCGTGGCGGTGCAGCGCCCAGAGCGCGATCACAAAAGTTGCTTCGGCGATCGCGACCATGGAAATCGCATAGAGCGACGACACCCCATGGTGCGCCCGATTGGAAGCACCTTCGGCAAGATGAGCGCCGTTCTCCACCGCTCCGAGCACGTCTGCGACAACTTCGAGGCCGGATCCCACGGCTGCAGTCGCGGCGAAGAGCACGAAATGACCGTAACCCCAACCCCAGGCGCGCTCCCGATGGAGGTGGAGGGATTCGCCGGAAGGCATCAGAAAATACATCCACCAGAGACAGAAGATCAGCACCATGCCCGAGAATCCGACCAGTCCGAGATCGAAGGTCCACCCGTGGGCCTGCCACATGTTGCCCACGGCGTTGGTCGCGCCCAGCACGCATTCGCCCAGCACGATGATGGTCATGAGTCCGTAACGCTCCGCAATGTGGTGAGCATGCCACGGTGTTTCGCCGGCCCTTTCAGCCCACATCGGGACTGCCAGTTCGCAAATCCAGAGGAGGATCATCAGGATGGCGAGCCATCCACCCGAAATCAAACCGGCCAGACAGCCCAGCAAGAATCCCACCCATCCGATCTGGATCAGCGACACGCCGAAGGCATAGCGCAGGCAGGTCCGGCGACGGCCGGGATCTCCCCATGCGGCCCGCAACCACTGGACGCAGAGTGCGAGCCGCATCACCACGTAGCCAACGACTGCTGCAAGATACTGGCCGGTGAACAGGCCCTTGATGCCGGTGGCAAGGACCAGGACGCCTCCCATCTGCACCATGGTCAGGACGCGGAACCAGGCGTCGTCGTTGTCGTAGGCGGAGGCGAACCAGGTGTAGTTCATCCACGCCCACCAGATGGCGGCGAAGGCAAGCACGAAGCCGAGCAGGGC
>JAGRPC010000191.1 GCA_020439925.1 Verrucomicrobiia bacterium
AATTTCTCAAAGCAGGTGACCGAGTTTGTCCCGCTTGGTTCCGAGGTAACGCTCGTTGTGTTCGTTCGGTGGGATGCGGATCGGCACCTTCTCGACGATTTCAAGTTTGTGACCGTCCAAGCCGACGACCTTCCTTGGATTGTTGGTCATCAGGCGGATTTTTCTGACGCCGAGATCGTAGAGGATCTGGGCTCCCATCCCGTAGTCGCGCAGGTCCGACCCGAACCCGAGCCGTTCGTTCGCCTCGACGGTGTCGAGCCCCTGCTCCTGAAGTTTGTAGGCCCGGATCTTGTTCGCCAGGCCGATGCCGCGGCCTTCCTGGCGCATGTAGACAAGAACGCCGCATCCGGCCTCCTCGATTTGAGCGAGTGCCGAGTGAAGCTGGCTGCCGCAATCGCAACGACGGGAAGCGAAGACGTCTCCGGTGAGACATTCGGAATGCACCCTCACGAGAACGGGTTCTTCGGGCCGGATCTCCCCCTTTACGAGGGCGAGGTGGTGCTCTTCAGGATTGAGTTTGCTGGCGTAGACGACGAGGTCGAAATTCCCGTAGTCCGTGGGCATCTGGATGCGCTCGATCGGCTCGATGAGTTTTTCCTGGCTGCGACGGTAATCGATGAGGGCCTCGATCGTTCCGATCTTGAGGCCGTGCTTTCCGGCAAACTCGATGAGTTGCGGCAGGCGGGCCATACTTCCGTCCTCGTTGAGGATCTCGCAGATCACTCCCGCGGGTTCGAGGCCGGCAAGCCGGGCGAGATCCACGGCGGCCTCGGTGTGGCCAGCCCGGCGCAGGACGCCTCCCTGTTTCGCCTGGAGCGGAAGAATGTGACCCGGGCGGACGAGATCGCGGGGCTCGGAGAGGGGGTTGGCGAGGACCTGGACGGTGCGGGCTCGGTCGGACGCGCTGATCCCGGTAGTGACACCGTCGGCCGCATCGACGGCAACGGTAAAGTTCGTCCCGTGCGACTCGGTGTTGCGGCGCACCATGAGAGGAAGACCGAGACGTTCCGCCGCCTCCTGGCTGATGGGGGCGCAGATGAGCCCTCGCCCATGAGTCGCCATGAAGTTGATCGCCTCGGGAGAGATTTTCGAGGCCGCGCAGACGAGGTCACCCTCGTTCTCCCGGTCCTCGTCGTCGACGATGATCACGAGGCGTCCGTTACGGATGTCGGAAATGATTTCCTCTACGGGTGAAAACTCGGACATGGGAAATGGGCAGTTTGGGCCAGAGGGGCCGGTTCAGGCGGGATATTCGTCGGCTGGATCGAATTTCGGCACGGGAACGTTGAGGATCTTCAGGTTTTCACCGACGGCGCGGTGGCGGCAGCCGGGCTGAATGAGGACGGCGGTCCCCGGGGACAGGGGGTGGACCTGACCATCGAGTTCGATGTGCCCCTCACCCTCGAGGACATAGTAGAGCTCGGTCATGCGTTTGTGGTAGTGCAGCTCGCTGTCCCGCTTGATTTCGACGAGATGCATCGAAGCGACATCGTTCGCCTCGTTCATGAAGGCACGACGGGACTGACCACACGGACACGGGGTCGGGTCGATCGAGGCAAGCCGGGCGATCTGAAACTTTTCTCCGATGCACTCGGTTTCCATGTGTTAGTCTACGCCGCCTCCGCCGGTTTGGAAAGGATGAGGCCGGCTTCCCCGTGGATACGTCACGCGGGAAGGGCCAGGAAACAAGTCACGAACGATGAATCCGAGCTTTTTTTATTCGATCCTTGGCGCTTCCGCGCTGGCTCTTTTGGTTTCCTGCGGGAAAGATCCTTCCACGGTGGAGGGCGGTAGCGAGCCATCTCCGCCATCCGAAGCCCTTGTCACGGACCCGAACGGAACACCCGATTCCGGCGACGGTGAAAAACCGATCATTGTCAAGGCGGCACAGCAGCGGCAACTCACGGAGGAGGAACAGAAGCGGGTCCTCGAGGGGGTGTTCCGGGAGCGAGCCCGTCAGCAGGCCGCGGGGCTCGGAGGAGGCAAAGTCGTCGTCAATGGGGCCTGGCCGTATTCGGGTTACAGCACCCTCGCTCCGGATCCTGCCGCGGCGATCGAGGCCAGGCTGGTCGCGGTCGACATCACCGTGTCCGGACACACCCCCTACTTCGACATCGACGACATCGAAATTGTCGACGGTGCCTCCCTGGTGAGTTATGGCAGCGATCCGCATGCCGAACCCTTGCAGGTAGATGGCTCCCTTCTCCCGCAGGGCGAGGCAATCCCGATTGGCCCCGCCCCGTCACGCTGGCTGCTGATCTACGCTTTCCCGAAAGCCACTCCTCGTTTTCACCTCTATTACTGGGGCAAGGCCCTTACAGCCCAACCGGTGGCTTTCGGTGAGCCGGGGCTGTCATTGCCCTATCCTCCGTCCGAGTGAGGGGCGAGGGGTTCGAGGGACACTTGGTGAGCCAAAGCAAAACGCCCGGAGGATTCCGGGCGTCGCAAAGAGAAGTCTGTTGCCTTTTCGAGTCAGCGCTTTTCAAGACCGCTGACCTTGTCGGTCGTGGGAAGGTAACGATAGTAGACCTCGAGCATGAGGATGGCCCAGGCCGTGTTCATGATCTGGCTGTCCTTGCGAGTACCGCCATCCCGGAGCCACGATCCGTCGGAATTCTGCGCGTCGAGGAGGCGGGGCTGGAACTGCTTGTTGTAGTTGGTCCATTCCTCGCCCTCGTGCATGAAGAAAGCCTGGGTGTTGTAGTAGGGGGCGTAGAAGTCCCCGCCGGGGGAGGGGTTCTTGTATTTCTCCGCAAGGTATTTGATTCCCTTGGCGTAGGCGGGTGAATCCTTGCCCTTCCACATATGCATGGCGAGGAGGGCCGCCCCGGTGAGGGTGGGTTTTCCCTTGGCGTGGTCGGGGTTGTATTTAAAGGCCCCTTCCGAATCCTGAATCGACGGAACATACTTGCCGACTGCCTGATCGAGGGCACGTTCGACTCCGGGGAAATTCCGTCCGGTGTTGTAGGAAGCCTTGAGAGCCTGGATCTGCCAACCCGAGACGGACATGTCTTCCTTCCCTTCGCCTTTGAAGCCATAAGGCCAGCCGCCCAGCTTCGTCTGTCCGTCGACGATCACTCCAACCGCCTTTTTCAGGACGGACTCGAGCCGCGGGATTTCCTTGCCGCTTTCCTTGGTCATGGAATAGAGCTCGGAGAGACCGTAGGTGCCGATGGCATGTTCGTAGGCTTCGTGGTGGCCTCCTTTTCCGTTGGTGATCTTGCCGTCGTTCTTGAGGCCTCGGTCCATCAGGAAGAGGGCCGCGTTGACCACGGAATCACCGAACTTGGGAGACTCGGGGGTTTCACAGTGGCCGAGATAGGCAAGGAGGGCGAGGCCGGTCATCCCGGCGGTGTATTCCTCTCCGAAGGAACCGTCCTTGTTCTGCTTCTTGGTGAGGAACTCGAGTCCTTCACGGACGGCCCTTTCCGCGCGATCTTCACCACCGCTCTCGCGGAGGCGCTTCATTCGCTGGGACATCGAACACCGGGAACGCATCCCTGCGGGAATGGCGGCCATGTTGGAAACGTCGCCAAAGCCACTCATCGACATGCCGAAGCCGGCATCGCTGTCGGACATCGCCACCATCGTGAGGTTGGCATTGGTATCGAAGGTGTCGGGGACGGAGAAATTGGAAAAGGCCGAGCTCGCTACGACAGGCTGGGTTGCCGAGACCGTCGAGACGCTGCGTTGCGTCATTTTTTTCATGGTCTGGTTCTCCAGGCTCGCGTCCGTGTTGTTTCCGAGCGAAGAGACCGAAATCTGCGGCGGGGGCGGGGGCGGCGACGCCACATACCACGAGGCCAGCGCGATGATGATGACCAGGTGGACGATCACCGCGGTGAGCACGGCGCTCAGTTTTTCCTTGGTTGCCGGTGGTTTGTCGGCCGCGTGAACGGCTTCGCCTTCCCCGACGATAAACGTCCGTTCTCCGGTTCCCCCTTCCCACTCGGCGTGCAATTCGTGAGCTTCACCATAGTCGTGGCCCTCATAGCCATGCAGATGGCCATCCTCAACCTCCGGGGACACCATTGCCACGGGTAAGGCTTCCTGGACATCCTGAAATTCCTGCGCTTGCTCGATGGGAGTGTCCTCCATTCCGGGAGGACGGAGTTTTCTGGGGGCGAGCGGATGGGAGCCCGATTCGGAACTGGCCGGCTGGGCGGCGGGGTCTTGGTTTGGATCGTCCATGGGGGATTGTCTTGCTTCCATTCCTGCCGGCGAGAGCTTCTCCTGCGGTCTTGGAAAGTTGGGAAAATACCATTTTCAGAAGATTGGCAACAAGCCCAAACTTTTGTGACCGCTTCGGTATGACAAATTCATTTTTTCCGGGGGAATTGCCCCTTGGGGGCTCGTAACCTCTCCGGCAATGAGTCTGCGACCGTCCATCTCCTTTTCTCTTGAGCGGGATGACGCCTTCCTTCCCGGGCCGGAACTCTGGCTGGATCCGCACCGTTCGAGGGAGTTTGCCTTCCTTTCCCATGCTCATGCGGATCACTTCGCCGCACACCGGAGAATCCTTTGTTCCGCCGCCACGCGGAGGCTCGTGGAGGCCCGTTTCGGCGCGTCGGCGGGGGCGGAGTTTCTCAGTCCGGACTTCGGGGAACCGGTTTCGTTAGGAGCG
The DNA here is from genome assembly GCA_020439925.1 of Verrucomicrobiia bacterium. Classification (GTDB taxonomy): domain Bacteria; phylum Verrucomicrobiota; class Verrucomicrobiia; order Verrucomicrobiales; family DEV007; genus Arctic95D-9. The sequence continues at coordinate 4,625 of JAGRPC010000191.1, forward strand.
GAGTGGTCGGTCGAGCTGCTTCCCGCCGGTCACATCCCGGGTTCGGCGATGTTGCTGGTGACCCGTTCAGTGGATGGGGCGACACTGCTTCACACCGGAGATTTCAAGACCCGATTTGCAATGGGTGCGGAAGCCTCGACCCCGAGAGCGGCGGACACCCTTATCATGGAGACCACGTTCGGCCTCCCCAAATTCCGTTTTCCGCCGCCGGCGGAGGTCCTCTCCGCGATTTTGAAATGGTGTCGGGAGACCATCGAGGATGGAGAGATTCCCGTGCTCATGGCCTACTCGCTGGGAAAAGCACAGGAGTTGCTTCTTTCCCTTTCCGCCTTGGATCCGGAGCTCGCCTTCCAGGTGCACGACTCGGTGGCGAAGATGAACGTGGTGGTGGCGTCGCTCGGTTATCCCTTGCCAGTCTGTTCACCGTTCGCGCCCGATGAGTGCAGCCCCTTTGGTTCCGTGGTCCTGATTCCGCCCAATGCCGCTCGCAGCCTCGCTGTCCGCCGACTCCGGAAGTCGATGCGGCTCGCCATGGTCAGCGGGTGGGGAATGGAGCCGGGGGCCAGATACCGCTACCAGTGCGACGAGGTTTTTCCGCTCTCCGACCACGCCGGATACGACGACCTGCTCGCCTTCGTCGAGGCCGTCGATCCCTTCCGGGTCCATACGATTCACGGTTATGCGGAGGAGTTTGCGGCAGACCTGCGCCGAAGAGGACGCGAGGCCTGGCCGCTCGCGGGAGTCACGCAGATGGAGTTTGATGCCCTGACGAAGGAAACCGGGGCGACTGAGGGACTCAAGCCCCTCGAGTGGGCTCCGACCATGGACTCCGCTCCCACGCAGGGCTCGGGATTTGGCGCCTTCACCTCGCTTTGTCAGGAAATCTCTGGAGTCACGGGAAAGGGAAAAAAGCGCGCCCTTCTTGCCTCCTTCCTGGCTGGATTGGGAGATGATCGCCTGCCTCTCGCGGTTCGTTTCCTGGTGGCCAGACCCCTTCCACAGGGTGCCGGACAACGGGCTGTTTCGCTGGGGTGGGCTACCGTGAAGCAGGCCCTCATCGATGTGAGTGGCCTTGGTCTGGTGAAGTTTCGGCAGGTTTCTTCGGGTCAGGGCGATGCCGCCCGCACCACCGCCCTCGTCCTGCAGGGGAAGACCCGTCCGGTGCCAAAGGAGTTGGAGGACATCGCCGAGGCCATCTCCGCTCTTGCCTCCGAGTCGGCCCAGACGAGGAAAATCCGGCTTCTGCGAAATCTGCTCGAGGAACTGCATCCGGCCGAGGCGGCGGTACTGATCGGAATCCTGTTGGGAGACCTTCGCATCGGACTGAAGGAAGGCCTGCTCGAGGAGGCTGTTGCCGAAGCTTTCGGGCGTGACATCGAGGTGGTCCGCCGGGCTCATCTTCTTCTCGGTGATCTGGCCGAAACCGCGAGGCTGGCCCGTGACGATTCCCTTCATCTTGCCGGGGCGACCTGGTTCACGCCGCTCCGCGCGATGCTGGCGAGTCCTGCCGAGGATGCCTCCGAGATCCATTCCCGGCTCGCCGGTGACGACGGGACCGTCTGGCTCGAGGACAAATTCGACGGGATCCGTGCCCAACTCCATCGGCGGGGCGACGAGGTCGCCCTCTTTTCCCGGGACCTGCGTCCTCTGGATCGGGAGTTTCCCGAAATTATCGACGCGGCAAAGAGCCTCGATCGCGACGTCATCCTCGACGGGGAAATCATCGCCCGGGCCGACGGGCGGCGACTCGGCTTCCACGATCTTCAGAAGCGTCTCGGTCGTCGCGATGTCCGTCTCGACCAAGGGGATCTTTTCTTCGGAGGAGCCGTTCCGGTACGCTTCGTGGCCTTCGATCTTCTCGCCATCGACGGGCAGGGATGTCTCGATGAACCCCTTGCCGAACGTCGCCGACGACTCGATGAACTCGTTCTGCCTTCAGGCCTGGAATGCTGCAGGGTGACCCGGGCGGATTCCGTCGCCGGAATCGACGAAGCCTTCAACGCGGCGAGACGGCGCGACAACGAAGGCCTCATCGCCAAAGATCCGCTAAGTTGCTACTCGCCGGGGCGTCGTGGCAAAGCCTGGCTGAAGCTGAAAAAGGCCATGCCCACCCTCGATGTCGTCGTGGTTCGCGCCCAGCAGGGACATGGCAAGCGCGCGCATGTGCTCAGCGATTACACTTTCGCGGTGAGAGACGAGGAGACGGACCGTCTCCGGGTCATCGGCAAGGCCTACTCGGGACTGACGGATCTCGAGATCGAAGAGCTGACCGAGCACTTCCGGGAGAGAACCGTTGAGAAACGCCGTGGCATCCATGAAGTAGTCCCGGACCTGGTCCTCGAGATCGCCTTCGATTCGATACGGGCCAGCTCAAGGCACGATTCCGGCCTGGCCCTTCGTTTTCCCCGCATCCATGCGATACGGCGCGACAAGTCGACCGCGGAGATTGACACTCTCGCCTACGCGAGAAAGCTCGCCGGTCTGGAGGGCTGAGGGACATCACTCGTCCGCGCGCCTCACCTCAAACTGACGGTGGGGGCGGCTCGACTTCTCCACGAGAAACCCGGGACGCTTCGCGAAGTCCGACTCCATTCTGGATGCCTTGTCAGGATCTACCTTGCCCCCGTGGGCATGGAGGAGATACCTCAACACGAGCGGTTGGTCGCGGGTGAAGGTCCACGGCTCTTCGAAGCAGAAAGAGGCACCCATCCAGCCGTCTTCGCGGACATGCCAGCGCGTCGGAAATCGCGGATTGGCCGGGTGATCAAAGAACGTGATGCCTTCGTCGGCATAGTGACGGTCTCCGCCCTTGCCAGTGGCTATGGGACCCGAATAATCCACCCACGAAGCCGGATTACCGAAAATCGCCTGCTCTCCCGTGGCCCCTTCGCTGCTGGTGAGTTGTCCTCCTCCAAAATGCTGGCTGAGGCTCTTCGCAACTCGAACGGCGAGAAGGCCGAAATTGGATTTTTCGAGCGTCGTCGACTCGCGTCCGGCCCCGGGCCGCATCAGGATCTGAATCTCGAGGCTGTGTTCTCCATCGTCTCCGGGTCGCGAGGCGGTCACGACCTCCTGCTCGGCCAGTTCCACACCCTCGCCGTCAACCCATCCGAGAAGCACACCCATCAACGATTCCTCCCCGCCGTCTTCATAACCGAACCACAACTTCTGACGGATCCTTGCGGAGGTGTTCTCCGACCAGAAATCGATCCCTTCGAGTTTGGCGTGGGCAAACCAGACGGACCGGTGATGATCGTGGTTCTGGGCCCCGGGATGTCCCATGCGGGTGAGAGATTCTCCGGAGGGACCGTTGAAGGGATAAAAGAAGGGTCGGGGGTACTGTGGCCCGAAGTGCCACCGTGTCACTTGCCTGCCTTCGTGAAGGAAGCTGACCTGATGATCCGGAAGGGGAAGCAATTCGCAGCGCGGAGGGTTTTCTTCCGCTGCGGTGTGACGAGACAATGAAAAGAGGAGCAGCGTGAGGAAGATAAGGGCCCGGAAATGCATCCCCGTATCGAAGCGAAGACGGAGACCCGAAGCAAGCACGTGATGCGGTGGCGAAAAGGGGACGGAGAGGGGAAAGCCCGGCATTCCCCTGATTTACTTGCCATCGGGGGAACCTTGAGGTGATAATCCGTGCCATGAAAGTTCTCGCTCCCCTCGTGTTCGCCGCGTTGGCCTCCCTGTCCGCCTCCTCACTGTTTGCCCAATCCCAGGGACAGAACCCCGATGGAGTCCAGCCGGGGATCAATGGCTTCTGGGAAGTGGTCACCTCCGGCGGACGTTTTGTGGCACGTCTCGATCAGATCGCCTCGGTGAGCGAACAGGAGTATCTTATCGACGGTGCCGTGAGGGTCTTCGAGTGCACCGTCGACACCGACGGTGGACAGACGGCACGGTTCTATTATCTGGAGCCTGTCACGGAGGGATCGTCGATCACCACGGGAAGCGCAACCGTGGACCGGCTCAAGAGCCTCGCCAACCAGGTCACAAACAAGGCGGGAATGGGCGACGTCGACACCATCGTGACCAAACATTATCCGGATACGACCCACGCCAAGACGAGCGAATACCGGGTGAAGAACCGGGCCACGATCTCGCAGATCTACGATCACGTTCGCAGGGTCTGGGCCGAGGAAAGGGGCAAGGGTGGCGAAAACATGCTCGTCATTCGGAACGGGTGAAACCCTTGATCCTTTTTTCCAGCGATGAAATACCGGGAGATTCCGCACACTGATCTGCGTGTCAGCCTCATCGGGCTGGGCACGATGACCTGGGGAGAACAGAATACCGAGACCGAGGGGCACGAGCAGATGGATTATGCCCTCGAGAGGGGGGTGAACTTTTTCGATACCGCAGAAATGTATCCGGTCCCGCCCCGTGCGGAGACCTGCCATGAGACGGAGCGAATCATCGGGACCTGGTTTGCTTCGCGCGGGACACGCGAACGGGTGATTCTCGCGACCAAGGCCGTCGGTCCGGGTCCACACGTCACTCATGTCCGCGACGGCAACCGGCACGATCGCAAGAACCTCACCCTCGCGCTCGAGGGGAGCCTGAGGAGGCTCCAGACGGACTATATCGATCTTTATCAGCTCCACTGGCCCGATCGTCCCGTGCCGCTGTTTGGAGTGAGGGATTATCAGGCGCCTGTCTCAAGCAATTCCGTGCCGATCGAGGAGACCCTGGCGGTGCTTACCGATTTTGTTTCCGAGGGCAAGGTTCGCCATATCGGCCTCTCGAACGAGACGCCATGGGGAACGATGCGATTCCTCGAACTGTCCAGAAGCGGAGCCTTTCCCCGCATGGTCACGATCCAGAACTCCTACAACCTCCTCAACCGGACCTTCGACTCGGGTCTGTCCGAAATTTGTCACGAGGAGGGGATGCGACTGTTGCCGTATTCACCCCTCGCATTTGGACGTTTGTCAGGAAAATACCGCGGAGGAGTTCGACCAGCCGGAGCGCGCCTCACCCTCTGGGAACGTTTTTCCCGTTACAATGGGGAGAACTCCGACGCAGCCATCGAGGCATACGCCGGGATTGCGGACAAGGCCGGGCTCGATCTGGCACAGATGAGCCTGGCGTGGGTCAATGCGCGGCCTCATGTCGCCAGCAACCTCATCGGAGCGACAAATCTCGAGCAACTGAAGGCCAATATCGACAGCGTCGATGTGGAGCTTTCTCCGGAAGTGAATGAAGCGATCGAGGCGGTCCATCGGCGGTTCCCCAATCCCTGTCCCTGATCGCGGAGGGCAGGGGCTGCCAGTTGTGTTTTCCGGTAAAATGATTAGTTTTCCCCAATGAAAACATTCTTCTTATTCGGTGCTGTTGTCTTGGTTCTTTCCGGCTCTGTACTCCTCAGCGCAGCCGATTCGCCGCTCCTTTCGACTCCGAAAGCGGCACCCCAGCCGGACCAGGCCGACCTGCTGGTTGGATTGCGCAAAAAGGGCACCTACAAGGGGGATGATGTCTACAGTGCCAGGCTGATCTCGAGGCAACGGGTGAGAGCCTCCCTCAGTTCTCGTGGAATTACGGCCTACTACCGCATTCAGAACGATTCACAGGGACTCATGGGAAGGCCTTGGTCGATCTTTGCCTTGGGCGGAGCAAAATCGGACAGCCGGTTTGACGTCTCCTATTTCAGCGACAAGGGCAGGAATGTGACGGCGAAAATGGCGCGAGGTAAATACGTGCTGAACATCGCCACCGACGCCGAGACATCCCTGCGCCAGCGGATTTTCCCGAAAACCTCCGTCCCCGCATCCGGCTCCTTCGAGGTGAAGGCCAAGAACAGGAACACCGGATCAAAGGATACTGCCGGGGTCCTCGCTCGGAGGTCTTGAACCTCGAAGCTGCCCCTTTTTAAGTGACGCTCGGAGCCGACAACCAGGTCGCCCCGAGCGGGAAGAGGGCGGATCGGCACGATAGCGGGAAAGGGCTTCTCATGCGTTCCCGCTCATACGAGATCCTCCTCTTTCTCTTTGCCGTTTTTCTCTGGGCTTTGATCCGCACGGCTCCGGCATGGTCCGAGGTGTTTCCAGAGGAGGGCGGCACGGTTCTCCTGGGCAACGATCCGTGGTTTCACCTTCATCAGTTGCGCGGGGCCGTTGAGCACTTTCCTCGAATCCTGCGCTGGGATGTCGGGGCACTTTTTCCGGAAGGGAGTCGAGTTGCGGCGGCGGGACTCTTCCACTTGGGGCTGGCCCAGGTCGCTCGTCTTTTCGGGATCACCGCCACGGAAACTTCACGCCTTGCGGAATTGCTGGCCTGGTCGCCGGTGGTGCTCGGGGCGCTTTCGCTGGTCCTGCTTTTCGGCCTTGCCCGCGAGATTGGGGGGCGCCGTCTCGCCTGGGTGGCACTTCTCGTGAGAGTGGCCTTTCCCGGAGGCGAACTGGAGCGGACCCTTCTGGGTTTTGGCGATCACCATGCCGCGGAGATTTTCCTCGGAACGGCTGTTCTGTGGGCCTGGGTTTGGTGGTGGAAGCGCTTCGGAGTCGAGGATTCCTGGAAAGGTAATGTTTCCGGGATCGCGGCATCGATTCCCCTGGTTGTGTTTCTTTTCACCTGGATCGGGGCACCCTTGTGGGTTGCGTTTGTTTCCCTAGCGTTCTGGTCTGCTTGGCTTTCCTCGGTCTGGCGGGGAGAGGCGAGCGGGCGGGAGGTTTTTCGGGTTCTCCCGTTTTTTTCGGCGATTCCGGCACTTGCAGGAATGACGGCGATAGTCTGGCCGGAAGGTGTCATGGTGCCGGAGATCCTGCGTATCACTCTGGTGGCCCTGGCTTTGCAGGTGATTCTGATTCTTGGGATGGGCGCCGGCCTTCCCATCGTCATAGAAAGACGCGGATGCAGATTCGCGGTGTTGGCGATTGCTGGTTCGGCTCTCCTCGCTTTGCTGTTTGTGATAGTGGCTCACCCGGCCACGCTTCGCCTGACGAAAACGTTTCTGAGCCCGGCCAATGCAGGAATCGCCGAGCACGTCTCCTTTCCCTTTTCCCGGATCTGGGCTGACTACGGTCTGCTCGCTCCTTGGGTCGTCTATGGATTGATTGCGGGAGCAAGGCGAGTGAATCCGTGGCCGCTGCGGGTGGTGTTTTGGGGAATCGGGTTCTGGGGATTGCTCGCCTTCTGGAGGTCAGATTTTTTCTATCTCACCGGCGCGCTCTTCCCTCTTGCCGCAGCTACTGGGATGTGGTCGTTCATCGATCTCGCGCAAGGGTGGAGGAGGGGAAAACGAGGAAGTGATTCGTGGAGATGGGTTCCGTGGATTTCCGTCCTCGTGAGTCTGGGTGTGCTCTGGCCGCTTGGACGGTTGCGTCCACCTTTGATCGAACGCGATGAAATCAAGACCATGGTGGTGGCGACAAAACCGTGGCGGGAAACGATGAGCTGGCTGCGAGAGAAGACAGCGGTGCCTCCGGTTTCTCCGACTTTTCTGGCCTCATCCTGGCGGAAGCGCGACGGATTCACTTATCCTCCGGGAACGGACGCGGTCTTCACACACTGGCAGTTTGGAAACCTGGTTTGCACCCTCGGTGAGCGCATTGCCGTCTCGGCAAGAAGTCGCAGCAGCGAGTTCATCGACTGGTTCCTCGTCCCTGAGGAACCGGTTTCCCTCCAACGTCTCGAGCGGCTTGGGGAGGTTCGTTATCTGGTCCTCGATGCGGTTTCGGTTTGCGACACGTTCGCGACGGAAGCGATTCAGGCGGGTATCCCGGTCGAGTCCATCCAGGTCTCCGACGGTGTGAAGTGGCAGGGGATCACCCTGAAATCCTATGGAGAGCCGTTCCGTCGCGCGATCGGTGCCAATCTTTATCTGGGCGACGGGGTTTCGATGGAACGCTATCGGCTCGTTCACGAGAGCGAAGAGAAGAGCTTCGTGCGCTACCGGCTTCTGCCGGAAGAAGATCTTGTCGTTCTCCGATCGGATCTCGTTGAAGCCTCGGACCTCGAAACTCTCTCCTCCTTGGCAAATTCCGGAGCGGCCTGGCGCGAGGAGGGAGGTTACTTGGCCTACTCGGGACAGATTCTTCCTTCGGTGAAAATCTTCGAACTGGTGGAGGGGGCCCTCCTGGAGGGAAGCCTTTCTCCGGGTGAAAGGGTTTCGCTCGAGTTGCCTCTGCTTGTGACGAATTCGGGGCGGGAGTTTCGCTACCGTCGCGACGTTGTTGCCGGGGATGACGGCAGGGTGAGAATTCGGGTGCCTTACGCCACGGAAACCGGCAATGGCAAAGGAGTTCGTGCGCTGACCCCATACCGGATCCGGGGTGAGGGAGGGAGGGAAGGAGAAGTTGGCGTTACAGAGAATCAGGTGCGCGAAGGGAGCACGGTTTCGTTCTGAACCAGGCTTTGTGCAGAAGGGAGTTCAGTCCTGTGGAGCCGGCACGGATGAATCCGTCTCCTGGCGCTGGCCGTTCGTAGAAAAAAACCGCAGCACAACCACTCCACCTATCGCGGAGAGCAGGGATCCCATGAGAATACCAAGGCGGTCCTGGAAGGCGTCGCCCGTGGCGCCTCCCTGCTCGAAGGCGAGCGAGCCGATAAACAAGCTCATCGTGAAACCGATTCCGCACAACAGGGCGACTCCGTAAACATGTCGCCAGTTGGCGCCCTCGGGGAGTCTGGCGATGCCGGTTTTCACCGCGAGCCAACTCGCGCCAAAGACACCAAGTTGCTTGCCGAGAAAGAGTCCGAGAGCGATACCGAGGGGTACTGGTTCGAGTAAGGCCGCAAAGGTGAGATCACCAAGGGGAACCCCGGCGTTGGCAAAGGCAAAAACCGGAAGAATGCCGTAGGCCACCCACGGCTGGATCTGGTGTTCGAGTTCTTCGACAAGGGTTTCGCTTCCCTCGGCTGCCCCCTTGACTGGACGGTAGGGAATGAAAGCGGCGACGGCGACTCCGGCGAGAGTGGCATGGACTCCGGATTTCAGGACAGCCACCCAGAGAGCGATACTCAGAAGAATATAGGGCGTCTTTGCCGTGATGCCCATTCGGTTCAGGACGAGCAACCAGGAAAGGAAGAGCAGCGCGAGGAGAAGCGAACCCACGGAGAGTTCCGAAGTGTAAAAGACCGCGATAATGATGATCGCGGCGAGGTCGTCGATCACGGCGATGGAGGCGAGAAAGATTTTGAGGGTGAGGGGGACGCGGCTGCCGAGCAGGGCGAGGACGCCAAGGGCGAAGGCAATGTCCGTGGCAGCCGGTATGGCCCAGCCTTTGAGGGCGGCGGGATCGTTCCGGTTGATGATCGCATAGATCACGGCGGGGAGGACGATTCCCCCGATCGCGGCGGCGAGGGGCAGCACCACCTTCTTTCGATCAGAGAGTTCGCCCGCCATCAGTTCTCGCTTGAGCTCAAGCCCGACGAGGAAAAAGAAGACGGCCATGAACCCGTCGTTGATCCAGAGAAGGATGGGTTTGGCGATGGCAAAGTCACCCACACTGATCTGAGCTTTGACCGCCAGCAGTTGCTCGTACCATCCTGACAGGCCGGAGTTTGCCGCAACCAGGGCGAAAACCATGGAGGCCATGAGGAGAAGACCGGGAAGGGCTTCCTTGGGAAGGATACGTTGGAGAGCTGAAGTCATAGGTTCGGGCAGGTGACGAACCCAGTGACAACCTGGATGCCTTTTCGGTTCGAAATTTGGGAAAAATTGCTTCCCTTTTGAGGGATTCGGCGATTCGCGTTGGGGCAATTCCTTGCGCCGGGAAGAAATGGTCCATGATTGCGGACAGTTTCTGCTGGCTCGCGAGGCGGGACGGGGATCACTATCCCGTGCCATGAGTGAAGATCAGGATTCCATCAGGAGCCAAGTCGCCCACGAGTTGGATGCCTCCTACCGGCAATCCCGGAAGGAAATGTGGGTGATGCTCGGAGCCTGGGCCTTCTTTTTCCTTTTCGTCACCATCGTCTGCTCCGTTTCCGGGGCCGGGCGGACTCAGTCCGGCGAGGTTCCCACGCTCTTCGGCATGCCGCGCTGGGTGTGTCTCGGCATCGTCGCACCCTGGCTCATCGCCAATGTCTTCATCTATTGGTTCTCCTTCCATTTCATGCAGGACACTCCCCTCGAAGACGAGGACTGAATATCGTCCAGTGGTTCGTTCCTCCTCCTCGGGGCGGATCCGAAGAACCTGACAAACGTTCACGCATCACCGGAACCTGAAAATGCTCGCCGCCTCCGTCCAAGCCGAAAACTCCGCTCTGGTTACCTTCGCCATCTACATCGTCGCGGTTTTCGTGATCGCGGGCCTGGCCAACCGCATGCAGTCGAAAGGTGGTTTTGTCAGTGAATACTTCCTCGGCAGCAAGAACATCGGGATGTGGGCCTTCGCGCTCACCTACGCGGCGACGGCGGCTTCGGGAGGCAGTTTTATCGGCTTTCCCGCCTACATCTACACCCACGGATGGTCGCTCGCCTGGTGGATCTCCGGCTATATGATCGTGCCGCTCGTCTGCATGGGCCTTTTCGCAAAGCGAATCAACCAGGTCGGCCGTATCGCGAAGGCGATCACCATTCCCGAGTTGTTGCGGAACCGCTTCGGAAGTCCGGCCGTAGGGAATGTGGCGACGTTGCTGGTCGTGTTTTTCATGTTTTTTTACCTGCTCGCCCAGTTCAAGGCTGGCGCGGCGATCATGGCGACCCTGCTGGACGACGTTCCCGTCTTTGTGGAGGCGACCCGATGGATCGACGCCGCCAAGGAAGGGGTCTTCTGGATCGGAGACGCCAACGGGGACTATCTCCTTTGTCTCTTCGTGTTTGCCGTCTCGGTGATCATCTACACTGCCTACGGTGGATTCCGCGCGGTGGTCTGGACGGACGTGATGCAGGGACTGGTCATGGCCGTGGGGGTGGTCGTGCTTCTCATCCTGACATTGACCCAGGTAGGCGGCCTCGTGAAAGCAACTCGGGAACTCGCCGCGATGACGACGCCCGATTTCGGCTCGGTGGCGATCTCGGGAGATCCATCCACCGGAACCTTGAACCTGAAGCGAGGCGACTGGATCGCGCTCGGGGAGGGGGGATTTGCCCGGCTCGACGAAGCGGTCACCTTGGAGGAGGGCAAGGCGACGCCGGGCGAGGCGAAGGCACTCATTCCGACGACCCCGGGAGATCTCGAGAAAGTCGCCCCCTTCGCCGTCAAGGGGGTGTCGGCAAAGGTCCTTGCCCGCGAGTCCTACGTCACCGGCGCCGGCGAGAAAGGAGTTTACCTCACCGCTCCGGGACCCGACCGCAGCAAAATCTCCGGATTTCTCCCGATCTTCCTCGCGATGAGCTATTTCTTCTTCTGGAATTTCAGCGGGGCGGGCCAGCCCAGCTACATGGTCCGGCAGATGGCCTTCAAGGACACCATCACTCTGAGGCGTTCCATCATGCTGGTGTCGGTCTATTACACCTTGATCTACTTCCCGCTCGTCATCATTTTCACCTGCGCGAGGATACTGCTTCCCGGGATGGAGATCCATGCCGACCGGGTCATGCCCGAAATGGCGACCTACGTGACGACGGCCGCCGGGCTTCCCTGGCTGGCCGGCCTCCTTGTGGCGGCGCCCTTTGCCGCGGTGATGTCCAGCGTCGACAGCTTTCTCATCCTCGTTTCCTCAGGCGTGGTGCGCGACATCTACCAGCAGAGCATCAATCCGAACGCCACCGAGAAGCAGATCAAGACCCTCAGTTACACGGTGACCGTGGTGATGGGAGTCCTGGCGGTATTGGCCGTTCTGAAACCGCCCCAGTTCCTCCAGACGCTCATCGTCTTTGCCTCGGGAGGTCTTGGAGCCGCCTTCATCATGACCATCGTGCTGGGGCTCTACTGGCGTCGAATGACGGCGGCGGCGGCGATCGCGAGCATGGTGTCGGGGAGCTGCACGA
>JAGRPC010000192.1 GCA_020439925.1 Verrucomicrobiia bacterium
AAGACGGCGCGCCAGTATTTCGCCCAGTTTCTCACCGACAAGCAGATCTCGCCCAAAACCCTCGAACTGGCGGGAGAACGCACCGAGGTGGTGGCGGAGACCACCCGATTCAATCCGGAGAACGGTTCGCTTCTCACCGAGCCGCGTGCCTTCAACCTCATGTTCAAGACGCAGATCGGGGCTTCCTCCGACGAACACGACGAGAATGCGATCGCCTACCTCCGACCCGAGACGGCCCAATCGATTTTCGTCCAGTTCAAGAACGTGCTCGAAACCTCGCGGGTGAAACTTCCGTTCGGCATCGCCCAGGTCGGGAAGAGCTTCCGCAACGAGATCAATCCGCGGAATTTCACCTTCCGCTCGCGCGAGTTCGAGCAGATGGAGATCGAATATTTCTGCCGTCCCGAGGACGGGTTGAGGCTCACCGACGAGTGGCTGGAAGCTCGATTGAAGTTTTACGAGGAGATCGGCATCCCGCGCGATCACCTCCGAGTCGTCGACATCCCCGACGGGGAGCGGGCCTTCTATTCGGCGAAGACCTACGACATCGAGTACGAATTTCCCTTCGGAGTGCAGGAACTCGAGGGTATCGCTTACCGGAGCGACTACGATCTCGGTGTCCACCAGAAAGGCTCGGGCAAGTCTCTCGAGTATTTCGACGAGGAGTCCAAGGAGAAGCTTCTTCCCCACGTCGTCGAACCCAGTGCGGGTTGCGACCGTACGGTTCTGGCCCTGATCTGCGAGGCCTACGACGAGGAAACCGTCGCGGACGAGAAAGGAAAGGAGGAGACCCGCGTGGTGATGCGTTTCTCTCCCCGGGTTGCGCCTGTCAAAGTCGGAGTTTTTCCCCTTCTCAAGAACAAGCCGGAGCTGGTCGCGAAGGCGCGCGAAGTCCAAAAGATGCTCACGCCTTTCATGACTGTCTTCTATGACGAGGCCGCCGCAATCGGGCGCCGCTATCGCCGGCAGGATGAGATCGGAACTCCGTGGTGCGTCACGATCGATTTCGACACGATCGGGGAAAACGGCGAGGAATTGAAGGACACCGTCACCATTCGCGAGCGCGACTCCATGAAGCAGGAGCGCATCGCGATCTCGGCGTTGCGCGCCTACCTCCTCGATCGTATCGCGTGATTCTCCCTGGTCGGACGATCAATTCACGAAAAAGACGTCGACCACGAACCACGCGATCATTCCGAGAGCGAGCGCGACTCTAGCGAGGATTCCGGCAAGGCCTCCGACCACCGTTCCGACGGTCGACTGTCCGGCTTCCTTGACCTCCTTTTTCGCCACGAAGATCTCGAATACAAAGACCCCGGCGATGGGGCCGACGATCAGTCCGGGCAGGCCGAAGAAGAGTCCGACGATGCCGCCGAGAATGGCTCCGACAACCCCCCACTTGCTGGATCCGAACCATTTGGCGCCAAGAGCTCCGCTGACCCAGTCGAGGACGATGGAGAGGATATAGAGGATGCCGATGAAGACCAGCCCCTGCCAGGCGAGGCCGGAGGACTCCATACCCATGGTGAAGTAGAAAAGGAACGCTCCCACGATGATGAGCGTGGTGCCCGGGAGGACGGGGAGGAATGTGCCGAGGAAGCCGACAACGAGGAGAATCACCACGCTGGCCCAGATGGCTGTCTGGAAGAGGGATTCCGCGGAAAAAACGTCGGTCCAGGCGGCTAGGAAAGGAGGCATGGGCAAATCACGGGACTGTGAACCCGTAATGCGGGAGGATGTTCAAAAAAACCGCCGCGCTTCGGTTTCCGGTCGGGGCTGGCAGATCCGGGTGATGCACTGCTCGAAGCTCTCTTCATTGCTGAGGATGCCGATTTCGACGCGGAGGAAATAGATGGGAACATCAAGGCGCCCGAGCCTGGGAAAGCGAACCGCGTCCTTCTCGGTCGTCACGATCATGTCGACGTCCGATTCCACACAGCAGTTGATGAAGGTGAGAATCTCCTGCTCGGTGAAGCGGTGGTGGTCCATGAAGCGGCAGGTGGCCTCGATCGACGCGCCCAGCTTGCGGACCCCGTCCTCGAAACTCTCCGGAACGGCGATGGCGCTGACGGTGCCGACGCGCATCCCCTTGAGCGCATCCAGAGGCTGGGTTGCCCGGGTTTCGAGATGCTGGAGGTAGCGGGGGCGGTGTTCGCACTCGATGATCTCCGCGGTGCGGTTGTACTTCCGGATGCGTTCGATGAGCTCGTCGTTCGCGTCGCCGTTGCATTTGGTGATAAAGATGTAGGAGGCGCGCTTCAGATTGCGGGGTGGTTCGCGCAGCGTCCCGCGTGGCAGGAGACGCTCGGTGCCGAACGGTTGCCAGCGGTCGATGAGGACGATGTCGAGGCGGTGCCGGAGCCTCAGATATTGGAGCCCGTCGTCGAGGATGAGGGTGTCGCAATTGAACTCGGAGATGGCGTGCTTGCCGCTTTTGACGCGATCCTTGTCGACGATCACGGGGATGTCGGGAAGATTCGCAGCGAGCATGTAGGGTTCGTCTCCGGCGGTCTTGGAATCGAGGAGCAGGGCCTTGCCGTCGCTCACGACGCGGGGAGGGTCGATCTCGTTTTTTCCCTGGATCTTGCCGACGAGGCGCTTCAGAAAGGGCTGTTTCACCGACTTGTAGCCGCGACTGAGGATGGCGACGCGGCGTCCGCCGTCCTGAAGGGAACGGGCGAACTTCTCGACGACCGGTGTCTTTCCGGTACCGCCGACGGTGAGGTTGCCGATGCTGACGACAAGGCATCCGAGGTTCCGTTCGCGAAGGACGCGGTTGCGATAGAGGGAGAGCCGCGAGTTCACGGCAAACTCGTAGAGTTTGGAGAGGGAACCCAGCACGCCGCGCAAGATCGAGGCGCGCACCCCCTGCCTGCGGTCGAGGATGACATCCACGGCGAACTGTTCGAGTTTTTCCCGGGTTTGCGACATGGGTTGAAGGCGGTCAACGGTCGCGGCAACCGTCCGTGACGCAACCGCGAATGTGAACGCTTGCAAAGCCCCCTGTCTTAGAGGAAGGACGGAAGCATGAACCGTATCGATGGACGTGCCCCCGACGCCATGAGAGAGGTCGGGTTCCTGCCCGATATCGCCCCGCTGGCCCACGGCAGCGTGTTGGTGAACTTCGGGGAAACCCGTGTCATCTGCAGCGCCATGCTTGAGGCGGGTGTGCCTCCATGGATGAAAGCGCAGGGAGTCCCCGGTGGATGGCTCACCGCCGAATACAACATGCTGCCCTACTCGACCCTGCAGCGGAAACCTCGTGATATCAGCAAAGGCAAGCTCGACGGTCGCAGCTCCGAAATCCAGCGTCTCATCGGTCGCAGCCTTCGGGCCGTCATCGATTTGACGGCGCTTGGCCAGAGGACCCTGTGGATCGATTGCGATGTTCTGCGTGCCGACGGAGGCACCCGCACGGCCTCCATCACCGGTGCCGTGGTGGCTGCGGAGATGGCCTTTCGGCGCTTTGTCGTTGCAAAAAAGATGCCCAGGTCACCGATGAGTCAGTTGGCCGCGGCGGTCAGTGCCGGGGTCTGGAAAGACCTTTGCTGTCTCGACTTGAACTATCACGAAGACAAGGCTGCTTCGGTGGATTTCAATTACGCGATGACCGAAGACCTTCGGTTTATCGAGGTGCAGGGTACCGGGGAGGAAGCGACTTTTTCGGAAGAGGAGATGGGCGAAATGCTCCGGCTCGGCAAAAAGGGAGTCGCCGAACTGATTGAAGCCCAGCGGCGGGTGCTCGATGCCTTCGACCCGGCGGCAAACCTTGAGGTTCTCACGAGGATCTCCTGACCTTCGCCATCACTCGATTTTGAAACAAAAAGGGCCTCCGTCGCCGGAGGCCCTTTTTTAATTCCCTAACGGAGAGGGGGGAATCAGGAGAGAGGGATCAGAAATCGAGAGCCACGCTCCCGGCTCCATCAGGGATGAGGTGTTCGTTTCCGACGCTGAGGCTCTCGGAGGCGCGCTCGATCCACTGGGACACCTGGACTTCCGCGAAGCGGGGAAGCGCCGACGGCTTGTTGAGGGCTTCGGGTAGTTCGAGGTCGGCGTTTTCCAGAGCGGTGACAAGCTCGTCGGAAAGCGCGGGAAACTCCACGTTGGTTGCCCCAAGGTAGCGGATCGCCTTCTCTGCGGGGCTGCCCTTCCATTTCAACTCGTTGCGCCCGTCCCCGGAAAGGTGGACGATCACGTAGTTGGCCTGATCGGCGAAGATCTCGGCAAGATCGCAGATCTCCTCATTGCAACGCTCGGAGCGGTTGTTGGGGATGACAAGAGTCATCTCTGCGTCGATTTCCGCGAGGAGGTTTTCAAGGTCCTCCGATTCGAACAGGTCTCCCCAGTTGCGCGCCGCCCCCGTGTGGACGTCGACGACAACCGCTTCGTGCCGGTCAATGGCTGAGATGAGCTGGGAAACTTCAAATTGATCCTCGAGGTCCCAGAACTCTCCGGGGAAGGAATCCGTCATGTCCATCTCGTTGGAGGTCACCAAGAGGTGCTTGATGTCTTCGGCCTTGAGGTGGTGCGCGAGCGTGCGGGCGAGAGTGGACTTGCCGGAGCGCTCCAAATCATTCACGACAACGATGAGCTTTTTCATAGGAAAGTAGAAACAACACACTGATTATATTTTTTGTAAAATTCAGCGCAAGCTAAAAATTAAGACTTTTTAAAATTTAGATAATTCTCGGAAATGCAAGTATCCATGAGTTGAGGAGGGAGGGTTTCGTGTAGAGGGCCTTTTTTGAGTCGCCCGGGATTTGACGGACACAGACCTTGCCGAATCCGGAAATGTTCAAAAAATTATTCCAGGGAAGTCGGAAGGAAGATGGGACCGGGCATACAAGAGGTTCCTGTTCAGAAAAATGGGACAAAAAGAATCCGGTTTGGAACAGTCCCTGCGGCAGATTTCCTTGTTTCGCGGAAGGGTGACGGGCTTTTTCTTTGACGGGGTAGGAATCCCCTCTAGTTTAGCGCCGTTCGCCCCCGACCGCGGGGCACTGATGTTCGGTCCGTCGCCTGACGGGCCAGTCTCCTCTTAGAAACACGCTCAATCCTATATCTATGGCCTCCTACGGAATCAACGGCTTCGGACGAATCGGGCGCATGGTCCTTCGCGCCATGTCCGACGAACAGCTCAGGAAAGTGGTCGCGATCAACGACCTCACTGACAACAAGACGCTCGCACACCTCCTCAAATACGACTCCACCGCGGGCCGCTACAAGGGCACCGTCGAGTATGATGACGAGTCCATCACCGTGAACGGCCATCGCATTCTTGCCACCGCGGAAAGGGATCCCGCCAACCTCGACTGGGCCGGCAAGGGAGTTTCCGTGGTTCTCGAGTCGACCGGATTTTTCGTCGACAAGGCCGGGGCCGGCAAGCACCTCCAAGCCGGTGCCAAGAAGGTCATCATCTCCGCTCC
>JAGRPC010000193.1 GCA_020439925.1 Verrucomicrobiia bacterium
ATCGAGGAGGCGATCCAGGATCTCGACGGCATCGATCGGCTCACCTCGATCAGTTACGAAGACGTCGGATTCGTGAACATCGAGGTCACCGCGGGAAAGGACGTTCGCAAGGTTCTCAACGATGTGAAGAGCCGGATCGACGCGATCCAGAACTTCGCCGAGAGCGTGGAGAAACCCGTCATCGCCGAGGTGCTCATCAAGAACCAGGTGATGAGTCTCGCCGTGACCGCGGGCACGGACGAACGCACGTTGCGGGCCCTCGCCGAGGGAGTGCGTGACGACCTTCTCGCCTACACCGGAAGGGCTCCGAAGAATGCGCTCGAGAAACTGACTCGCGGCCTCACCAATGCCGTTCTCGGGGAAGCGAGCATCACCCAGATCACCCTCGCGGGGGTTCGCGACCACGAGATCTCGATCGAGGTTCCGGAAAACACCCTGAAGGATTTCGGTCTCACCTTCAGCCAGGTCGCCGACGCGGTAAGGGCCACTTCCATCGACCTTCCCGGCGGATCGGTGCGAACCGGTGCGGGGGAAATCCTCATTCGCGCGCAGAACCGTCGTTACGAGGCTGCCGAGATCGGCGACATCACGGTGGTGACCCGTCCCGACGGGAGCGTTGTCAAAGTCTCCGATGTCGCCACCGTCCTCGACGGCTTCAAGGAGGAGGATCTCTATTCCCGCTACGACGGGCACCCCGCCATCGTCCTGAACATCTTCCGCACCGGGAACGAGGACACCCTCCGTCTCGCAAAGCTGGTCCGGGAATTCGTTTCCGAGAAACACGCCTATGTCCCGAAGGGAGTCGACCTCGAGATCTGGAACGACGAGTCCGTTCTTCTACAGGGCCGCATCAATCTCCTCCTCAGCGATGGTCTCCAGGGATTCCTCCTCGTCTACCTCGCCCTCGCTCTCTTCCTGCGGCCCGCCCTCGCCTTCCACGTGGCCCTCGGGATTCCCATCGCCTTCGGCGGCGCCGTCCTCGCATTGCCCTACGGGGACATCTCGATCAACATGATCTCGCTCTTTGCCTTCATCCTCGTGCTGGGGATCGTGACGGACGACGCCATCGTCGTGGGAGAGCGTGTCAACGAGCGCATCGAGCGTGGCGAACCTCCCCACCTCGCCTCGCCGCGAGGAACCTGGGAGGTGATGAGTGTGGCGGCCTTCGGTGTCTTCACGACAATGATCGCCTTCATGCCCATGCTCGCGGTGCAGGGCGTCAGCGGCAACATCTGGAGGCAGATTCCCTGGATCGTGATTCCCGTTCTTGCCGTCTCCCTCATCGAGACCAACCTCATCCTCCCGGCGCACCTCACGCACCTGAAGCCGATCGATCCGAATCACCCGAACTATTTCCTCCGCCTTCAGCGAAAGATCGCCGGAACGCTCGACCGTTTTGTCCAGGGGATCTACGCTCCATTGTTGGAAAAGCTCATCCTCTGGCGGCACGCCACGGTGGCTTCCTTTGCCACGGTTCTCCTCGTCACTCTCGGCCTGCTCGTGAGCGGACGGCTCGTGAAATTCGAGTTCTTTCCCCGGGTCGAGGCGGAGATCATCAGTGCCAAGCTTACCCTGCCGAACGGAGTTCCCGTGGAAACCACCGAAGCGGCGGTGCGAAAAATCGAGGAATCCGCCCTCGCGATTCAGCGTGAGGTCCAGGACGAGCAGGGCCGTCCCATCATCAAGCACCTTCTCGCCAGCGTGGGCTCACAACCCTACACGCCCGGGCTCGCGATCGAGGCGGGCAAGGGGGTGAACCTGGGCGAGGTCACCGTGGAACTGCAGGGAGCGGACTCGCGAAACCGGCCCGAGCTGCTTGCCGACTCCATCATCGCCGACTGGCGCCGCCGGGTCGGTCCCATCCCCGGAGCGGTCGAGCTTTCCTTCCAGCTCCAGACTTCGGCCGGGGGCAACGCGATCGATCTCGAGCTCACCGGGTCCGACGTCGACGAACTCGATGCCGCCGCCGATTTCGTGAAGGCCGAACTGGCGACCAACGAGGGGGTCATCGACATCGGCGACAGCAACCTCGAAGGAAAACGCGAAGTGAAGCTCGCCGTGACTCCGGACGGGGAGGCGCTCGGGCTGCGTCTCGAGACCGTTGCCCGCCAGGTGCGGCAGGCCTTTTTCGGCGAGGAGGTCCAGCGCCTCCAGCGCGGCCGCGACGAGGTGCGGGTCTACGTGCGATACCCGACGGAGGAGCGGCGCAGTCTCCAGAATCTTTCCGACATGCGCATCCGCACAGATCGCGACACCGAGATTCCCTTCAGCGAGGTGGTCGAGGCGGAGGAAGGTCGTGGTTATGCCGTGATCCGGCGGGCGAACCGCTTCCGCTCGATCAATGTCACCGCCGATATCGATCGCACCAATCCGCAGGCCAACGCGAACGAGATTGTCGAGTGGATGCGGACCGACATCCTCGCGCGGATGGGACAGAAGTTTCCCTCGGTGATGTGGGAATTCCAGGGCGAGCAGAAAGACCAGCGCGAGAGCGTCTCGGACCTTTCCAAGGGATTCGTCCTTGCCCTCATCGGGATCTACATGGTCCTAGCCCTGCCCTTGCGCAGTTATTCGCAGCCCGTCATCGTGATGTCCGTGATTCCCTTCGGCATGATCGGCGCGGTGGCCGGACACATCCTCTTCGGGATGAACTTCAGCATCATGAGCATGATCGGGGTGATTGCCCTCGCCGGGGTCGTGATCAACGAGAGTCTCGTGCTCGTGGAGTTCATGAACCGCTACCGTCGCGAGGGTCACACCGTCATGGAGGCCGTCGCGAGAGGCGGCCGCGAACGATTCACCCCCATCTTCCTGACCTCGGTGACCAGCTTCATCGGACTGCTTCCCATCATCACCGAAACCAGCATCCAGGCGAAGTTCCTCATCCCCATGGCCGTGAGCCTCGCTTTCGGGGGGCTTGTGAACCTGTTCAACACCCTGCTTCTCGTGCCCTGCGTCTACGCGCTCTTCGACGACGTGCGACGCACCGTTTACACGCCCGAGGCAGTGAAACGGCAGGACGAGGAGTTTGCCGAGGAGGAGAACGAGCACGCCATCGAGATCGGTGCCTGATCCAGGTTGGGATGACCGGTGGCAAGGCACCCCCATCGCGTCCTTGAAGCGGGGGGGATTTGGTCGCACCATTGCCCTTCCCCATGAACCGTCCCGGATTGCTTCTGCTGTTTCTGACCGGAATCCTTTTTCCCGCCTCCGCTCAGGAAAAGGCCCATCTCGAACTCGATTCCCCTTTCGCTTCCTACGTCGAAACGGATTTCCCTTTTTTCACCCAGACCGTCGACGCGAGGGATTTCGGCGAGTCTCCAGAGAAGGAGAACCTCACTCCGCGCGGGATCATCGTTTCTGCGGGAAACGGCTACTATGGCTGCTTCGATCCCGACCTGTTGCGCTGGGCTCTTTTCTGGAAGGAGAATGCGGACGGTGAATACCTCACCATGAGCGGGATGGGCACCGGCAGCTACCGGCTCCCCAACCGCAAGGCCGCGCCCGGTCAGAGTGAGCTGCCAAAGCCGCTGGGCAAACCCGTCTTTGCGATGCCCTTGCGGCCGGGAGCCTTCGCGGGGGCAAAACCGGTCGTGGACGATCCTCGCGACCGCGGCTCGGCCGAGGAAGGTGAGATCGGCCTCGGTCCGGTGCCGGTCGAGATCGGGCGGTTTCTGGGACTGCGTCTGGTTGGCGACGGGGTGCAGATCGAATACACCGTGGGAGGAACGACGGTGAAGGAACGGCTCGCGTCGGAGGCTGGTTCGATCGTTCGATGGATCGAGGTGGGAGCGCACCCGGCTCCACTCAATCTCAGCATCGGAGCCGGAGGTTCGGACTGGCTCACGCTTCCTCCCGCGGAGTCGGCTTCCTTCCACCGTCTTTTCATCGAGCCTGGAGGCAAGGTCGTGGCAAGTGACGGAGAGGATGTCCCGGAGGCGAAGGTGTCTTCCCGCCGCTGGAAGGATCCCGTAAAAACCGGAGCACCGGTTGCGCCCGCGAAGGATGCCGCCTGGGTCTTCGACGACCTGCCCCTTCCCGTTCCGAATCCCTGGAAACGCAACGTCCGTTGTGCCGACCTCGAGTTTTTCCCCGACGGGCGCGCCGCCCTCGTCACCTTCGACGGCGACGTCTGGATCGCGAAGGGTCTCGAGAGCGGCAATGGCGCCGAGTGGAGCCGCTTCGCCTCGGGCCTGCATGAGCCGCAGAATCTCGCCATCCGCGACGGCGTCATCTTCGTCTTCGACCGCAACGGCATCGTCGCGATGCACGACACCGACGGAAATGGCGAGGCCGACTGGTACGAGAATGCCTCGAACTGTTTCGCCCAGTCCGCCGAAACCAGGCAGTACGCGAACGACTTCATCGCCCTGCCGGATGGCAGCTTCTATGTCGCCCTCGGCGGGCAGATCGGGGGAACGATCGGCAAGCTCAACGGGACCGTCATCAAGGTCGCGCCCGGCGGGGATTCCTACGAGGTCGTGGCGACCGGATTCCGCCAGCCCTACCTCGGTTACGACTTCGAGACGGGCGTCCTGACGGCCAGCGACCAGCAGGGCAACTGGAAACCGGCCACGCCCATCTACCGGGTCGAGGCGGGCCGCTATTTCGGATTCCAGCCGGAGAAGTTCAAGGGCAACGTCACCCACCCCGCGACGATCTCTCCGCCCGAGGTCTGGATCCCTCACTTCATCAACCAGTCCGGCGCGGGGCAGGTCTGGATCCGTGGCGCGGGTGGCAAGGAGGCGCACATGGGCGAACTGAACGGAGCGCTTGTCCATATCGGCTACAACCGACCCGAGATCTTCAAGGTTTATCCCGATGCACGGGGTGAACAGGGTGCCGTGATGCCCCTGCTTTCCGGCTTTCCCGCGGGTCTCCTGAACGGGCGCGTGAATCCGAAGGATGGACTGCTCTACGTCACCGGGTTCCAGATCTTCGGCAGCTCGGGCAGCCGTATCAGCGGCGTCTTCCGTGTCCATCCCGGTGGAGTGAAAGCCTGGCTCCCGCGTGAGATCCGTGCCGAGTCGCGCGGCGTCCTTCTGACCTTCGATGCGCCTCTTTCCCCCGATCTTGCCTCCGAGCTGGGCCGCTACTCCGCAGACCGCTGGAACTACAAGCAGACCCACGAATACGGCTCTGGCAACTATCGGCTCGACGGAGAGCCCGGACAGGAACCCCTCCCGGTCCTGAGCGCAAAACTGTCAAAGGATGCAAAGTCCCTCTTTCTCGGCATGGCCGACATGAAACCTTCGCACACCCTCCGCCTCACCTATCGGCTTCCCGCGCCGGACGTGGCGAACGTGGAAAACGTCTACCTCACCGTCCACAGCGTGCCCACCCTCGATCTTTCCAAACTCGGATTCGCCGACAACGAGGTCGACCTCACCCCTCGCACGGACCTCACCGGAGGCGCCACCGTCGAACCGACCGCCGAGCTCGGCAAGGAAGTGGTGGTGCGATACGGCTGCATCGCCTGCCACGCCACCGGCGATCCCAGCATCCCCGTTCCTCCCGTTCCGGTCGCGAACGGGGATGGCTCCAAGGTGGCGGTCGGTCCTCCCTGGATCGGACTCTGGGGAGCGAGCCGCGTCTTCAGTGACGGTTCCGAGATCAAGAAGATCGACGAGGCCTACCTGCGCGAATCGATTCTCGATCCCGCCCGTCGCGTCATGCAGGGCTACGAGATGGAACGCACGGGCGTCGGTATGCCCTCCTATCTTGGTGTCCTGAAAGACCACGAGATCGAGTCGGTGATTCTCTTCATCAAGACTCTGAAGAAAAAATGAACTTCCTTTCTTTCCGCCGTTTCGCGATTCCGGTCCTTGCGTTCGGATTCGCCTGCCCGGTCCTTGTTTCCTCCCTTAAGGCCGACGTGGGTGGTTCGAAGCCGAATATTCTGCTCATCGTCAGCGACGACCAGGGCTGGCCGGATCTCGGCTGCATGGGGCTGAAGCCGATCCAGACGCCGAATCTCGACCGCCTCGCTGCGGAGGGAACGAGGGCGACAAACTTCTACGTGACCTGGTCCGCCTGCACGCCCTCGCGCGGCAGCCTGCTCACCGGTCGCTATCCACAGCGCAACGGTCTCTACGACATGGTCCGCAACGACCTCGTCAACTACGGTCACCGGTACACGCTCGAAGAATACGCCGTATCCCCCGAGATGACCCTTGGTCTCGATCCGCGGGAAGAAACCATCGGCGACCATCTGCGGAAATCAGGTTACGTCAGCGGGGTCGTCGGCAAATGGGACATGGGGCAGGCGAAGCGCTACTTGCCACTGCAGCGCGGCTTCGATTTCTTCTACGGCCACGGCAACAACGGGATCGACTACTACACCCACGAACGCTACGGAATCCCCTCGATGTTCCGCGACAACGCCCGCACCGAGGAGGACAAGGGCACCTACTCGACGGATGTCTTCGAGCGCGAGGCGGTGACCTTCGTGAAGAAGCACGCGGGCAAGAAGCCCTTCTTCCTCTACCTTCCCTTCAATGCCCCGCACGGTGCCTCGACACTCGCGGAGGACAATGGGGGAGTGAAACCGGGAGTGCAGGCTCCTGAAGAGGAAGTCGCGAAATACCGGGGAATCGTGAAGGATGAAAAGCTTGCGAGATATTATGCCGCCGTTACCCGCATGGACGCCGCCATTGGTCGCGTGCTAGAGGCGGTCGAAGCGGCTGGACAAACCGACAACACCATCGTCCTCTTCTTCTCCGACAACGGCGGAAGTGGAAATGGGGGCAATGCGCCTTTACGAGGTGCCAAGTCGACGATGTGGGAGGGTGGACTCCGTGTGCCCTTTATCGCGCGTTGGCCCGGAAGGATTCCCGCCGGAATGGCCACCGATGAATTCCTGACTTCTCTCGAAATCCTTCCGACCCTGCTCGCCGCGACGGGAACTCCGACACCGGAGGATCTGAAGCTCGACGGATTCGACCTGCTGCCCGTGTTGCGTGGCGAGATGCCGTCCCCGCGGAAGGAAATGTTCTGGCAACGCCGTGGCGACGTCGCTGCCCGCGTTGGTCAATACAAGTGGGTCCAGTCCGCGAAGGGACAGGGTTTGTTCGACCTCTCCACCGACCTCGGCGAGGAGCACGATCTCTCGACGGAACGTCCGGAGGTGTTGGGAATGGTGAAGGAACGTTTCGCGGCCTGGCAGGAGGAAATGCAGGCATCCGAACCGCGAGGGCCGTTCCGGGATTACTGAAGGGAACTCACCGCTTCGGCGCGTCTTTCAACAGGGCCTCCTGTTTTTCCTGAGGCAGGGAACTTCCCGCGATCCAGCGTTTCGCCTTCTCGGGGGATTCGCGCAGGTAACGCCGGGCAAAGCTTTCCATCTGGCTGAGGCGGTTGGATTCGTCGCCGATCGATTCGGCCCAGGCGAGGGCGGCCTCGGGATCGGTCTGGAAAACCTCGTTGGCATACTGTTGTGCAGCGCTGTCGCGAGACTCGCCCTTGGGGAGCCGCTTGATCCATTCGCCTGCGGCGACGAAGTCGTCGTCGGCCCAGCTGGAAATGAGGGAGGTGACCGAGCGATTGCGCAGACTCCCTTCGGGCAGGGCGGCAACCCATTCGGAGGCGGCGTCGGCGTCCTGGTCGACCCATCGGCCGATGAGCGATTGCGGGATGAGGTTCTCCTGATCTTCCTTCTCGAGGTTTTTCACGGCCCAGGTCATCGCCTCGACGGCGTCCTGGTAGGCCCACTGGCTCAGTGCGTTGCCGAGACTGCGTCGGCGCCGGTCGTCGTTCTCGATCTTCAATCCGTAAAGCACGGCCTCTTCCGGATTCTCACGGCTCCATTCCGAGAGAATGCTGGAGAAGGCGTTTTCCTTGATATCCCCCTCGGGCAACCCTTCCGCCCACTCGATCGAACCCTCGAGATCATTCCGCGCCAGCGTGTAGGCGGCGGAATGCGAGACGTTCTCCAGGTCCTGATCGTCCAGTTTGGCCATCAATTCCCTGGCGAGAGCCGGATCGCGGTTGGCGGCCTCGTTGATGACGGACTGGATCGCGGAACGGCGGGCATTGCCGGGATCGAGTTCACTGAACGCCAGCTCGAAGGCCCGGGCCGGATCGGATCTCGCCCATTGCTGGAGCACATTCGAGACGGCCTGCCGGTCCCGGTCGTTGACGGCATGCTGCATCACGAAGGCGTATGCCTCTTCGGGATCGGAGTTCGCCAGGAAGGAGGCGACCTGCTGCAAGGCGTCGCTCCGTCCCTGTCCCGGAGGCATGGTCTCGAGAAAGGCGATGGCCTGGCTCGTGTCGCCGTTCCCCGCAACGGCGGAGATCACGTTCTGCAGCACGGCCTTGCGGTCGGAGGCTCGTTCCAATGCGTTTCCCCATTCCCAGGCCGCGCCCGGGTCCGACTGCGCCCACGTCGAAGCCAGTGTCCAGAGGGCGCTGCTGCGTTCCTGCGAATTCGGGATGGTGAGCGCCCGCGCTGCCGCGGCGCGCGGATCTTTTTCCGCCCAGATCGCATAGAGGAAGCTGGTGTTCATCCCCATGAGTCCATACGAGCCGCCATTGATCAGGACATTGCCGCCCGATGCCTTCATCTGCTTGCTGCGTTCGGCCAGGGCGATGGCTTCCTCGGGATCTTTCTGGGCGATCGTCCGGAAGACGGTGTAGAGGGCCGACTGGGTTTCGTCTTTCTTGCCGTGCTCCTCGATCCAGGCAAGCACTTCGTAGGGCTCTTTCGCCGCCCAGGCGGAAAGGACGGTCATGAGCGCGGTCTTGCGATCTTTCCCCTCGAGGCTCTCGGCGTGGGCGAGAGCGGCGGCGCGGTCTTTCTCGACCCATTTCTGGTAGAGTTTGCCGATCAAGTCGTAACCCTGGTTGCCTTTTCGCCGTGCGAAGGCCTCGTTGAGGCGGGCCCCGAATTCACCGGGTTTCAGGGCGTCGACGAAGGCCAGCACCTCGCGGTCGCGATCGAGTCCGCCCTCGTTGGAGGAGTCGAGGAGCCGGGCGATCGCGTCGGACGCTGGACCTTTTGAGGAGGTGGCGGTGACGCCGAAGGTGACGGAGGGACCTTTCTGGTCACCGGCATTCTCGGAAGAGGGGCCCAATCCGTTGAAGAATCCGCCTCCACCGAAGACGGTGCCAACGACGGCTCCGGCGACGAGCCCGAGAAGGAAAGTGAAGGAGGATTTTTTCCGGCCGGTGGCGGTCTTCGGAGTTTCGTCTCGATCGTTCATCTTTTCGGTTGGAACTCCGTGGCCTTCGATTTCCGGCGATCATGGGAAAAGG
>JAGRPC010000194.1:0-33567 GCA_020439925.1 Verrucomicrobiia bacterium
CGATGTCGGTGTTCTTGTCGAGCGGGTCACCGACCCGCAGGGTGCGAAGTCGGCGATCGAGCCGGGCCACGAACTCGTCGTGGATCGATTCCTGGACGAGGAGGCGGCTCCCCGCGCAGCAGACGTGTCCCTGGTTGAAGTAGATGCCATTGACCACACCCTCGACCGCCTCGTCGATCGGAGCGTCGGCAAAGACGATATTGGCCGCCTTGCCCCCGAGTTCGAGGGTGAGGCGTTTCCTGGTGCCGGCGACGGCGGCGGCGATTCGTTTGCCGACCTCGGTGGAACCGGTGAAGGCGACCTTGTCGATCCCGGGATGGGAGACCAGGGCGGCTCCGGTCTCGCCTCCTCCGGTGACGATGTTGACGACGCCCGGCGGCAGGCCCGCGTCCTGGAAGATTTCCGCCAGGTGAAGAGCGGTCACCGAGGTGGTCTCGGCCGGTTTCAGCACCACGGTGTTCCCGCAGGCCAGGGCCGGGGCGATCTTCCACGCGGCCATGAGGAGGGGGAAGTTCCAGGGGATGACCTGGGCCGCGACACCCAGCGGGGCCGGCTTCCTTCCGGGAAAGGCGTAGTCCAGCTTGTCGGCCCAGCCGCCGTGATGGAAAAAATGGGCGGCAACGAGGGGCAGGTCGAAATCGCGACTTTCGCGAATCGGCTTGCCGCCATCCAGGGACTCGAGCACGGCCAGTTCCCGGGACTTTTCCTGGATGAGCCGGGCGATGCGGAAGAGATATTTGCCGCGTTCCGCCGGGGCCATCGGACCCCAAACCTTTTCAAAGGCACGACGCGCACTCTTCACCGCCGAGTCGAGATCGGCCTGTCCTCCTGCAGCGACGAGGGAGTGGCGTTTCCCGGTCGCGGGATTGACCGAGGCGAAATACTTTCCCGATTTCGGGGCGACGAAACTTCCGTTGATGAAGAGTTCGTAGCGTTTCTTCACCGTCACCGGGAAGGTTTCAGGAGCCGGGGCATACGCGAGCGCCGAAGCGAAGGTGAGATCGGGGGTGTTCGGGCGTTTCTTCATCGGCTCATCCCTTCGCAAAATACTCCGCACTCTGGTAGCGCCCTTCCTCCATCCGCGCGATCTGCATCTCCACGTCGAGAAGCAGCGAACTCGCCCCGAAACGGAAGAGGTCCGGGGTGAGCCAGTCGTCCCCGGCCGTTTCCTTCACCATGACGAGATACTGCAGGGCCTCCTTCGCGGTGCGGATGCCGCCGGCGGGCTTGACACCGATGCGGCGTCCGGTGGCGAGGAAGTGGTCACGCACCGTCTCGACGAGCACGAGAGTGACCGCGAGGGTCGCCGCGGGAGAGACTTTGCCCGTGGAGGTCTTGATGAAGTCCGCACCCGCCTCGATCGCGAGCTGGCTGACAAAACGGACGTTGTCGTAGGTCTGCAACTCTCCCGTCTCGAAGATCACTTTCAGGTGGGCGTCCCCGCAGGCCTCTTTCACCGCCGCGATCTCGTCGAAGACCCTCGCGAAATCTCCTTCGAGAAAAGCTCCCCGGCTGATGACCATGTCGATCTCCGAGGCTCCCTCAGTCACGGCAAAGCGGGTGTCGGCGAGGCGCAACTCGAGAGGGTATTGTCCACTGGGAAACCCTGTCGCCACCGAAGCCACGGGGATCCCGCTGCCCTCCAGCTCCTTCACCGCGTGGGCCACGAGGTTGGGATAAACACAAATGGCGGCACAGGGAGGGCAGCCATATTTTGCGGGCATGGGCTGTCGCGCCTTGCGGCAGAGTTGGGAAACTTTGCCCTTTGTGTCCGCTCCCTCGAGCGTGGTGAGATCCATCATCGAGACGGCGAGGCGCAGCCCGGCACACTTCGCCTCGTTCTTGACCGAACGTTTCGTGAAGAAGGAAGCGCGGGCCTCGACCCCGACCTGGTCGACGGGAGGGACGGGGTGCTGGAGGGAGAAGCTCATCGTGACGAAGCGCGATTGTGGACGGAATCGGGCGGGCGGTAAACTGCAAAGCTCGGGTCGGATGGGTTCTTGAACGGAGTTTCCGTGAAACGCTACGGTTTCCGAGTGGTCATTTCTTGATCACCGTCTGACGCGCGAGGGAAGACTCGCCTCCCGGACCTTCGGCGAAGGCAAAGATCTTGTTGGAGCCGGAACGCAGCTTCACCCGCGCCTTCCACGAGTTGGTTCCATTTGCGGTGCGGAAGGCCGAATTGCCGACCCGGTAGCGCACCCGTGTCACCTCACCCGTTGCCCGGCCGCTGGTCGTGAAGACGGGACTGCTTGTCGATGCTTTCGTACGGGTGAACCGGATCGTGGGAGTGCGGAAGGGGCTGAAGCGCAGGACGCGTCTCTGGAAGCTCTGCACGATCAGGAGACCGCCTTCCGGACCCAGGGCGATCCCCGCGGGGGTTCCGAAGGTCCGGGCGTCGGCCACGGATGCGTCGGACACGAAATTGGGCTGACCCAGCACTCGGCTCGCCGGTGAACCGTCCGCCAGGTTCGCGGCGTTGAAGAAGCCCAGCGCACGGTTCTGTCCCAGTTGCGTCACCCAAAGCGTACCGTTGGGTTCGACCACGAGGTAGAAAGGGGAATCCATTCCGGATTGCGAGAGCAAGGTTCCGTTCGTGACGAAGCCCGGCTGCCCGAGCACTCCGTCGGCGGCGGCGCCGTTTGCCTTGCCCGCGGCATTGTCGAAACGAAGCACTCGGTGGTTGCCGGTATCGGCCACCCAGAGGGTGCCGACGGCATCGACGCAGACGCCGAAAGGCGCGCTCATCTTGCCAGCCGTGGTCCCATTGCTACCCGTGACGAAGTTCGGCTGACCCAGCACGAGGTCCGCCGCGGCACCGCCGGGAGCCTTGCTGGAGATAGCAAAAAAGCACAAGACCCGGCTGTTGGTCGTGTCGCCCACCCAGAGATTGTCGGCGTCGTCCACCCAAACGCCGGAGGGACCGCTCATTCCGGTCTGAGAGGTGGCGGCGGCATTGTTCGTGAAGAGCGTCTGGCCGAAAACAAAATCCGCCTCGGCACCCGTTGCCCGCGTCGCAGCCTCCACGTAGCAGAGGACCCGGTTGTTGTCCTGGTCGGCGACCCACAGGCGTCCCCGCGCATCGAGATGGAGTCCGTGCGGTTCGTCCAGAGTGGATCGCGTCGTTCCCGCGCTGGCGCTGGTGAAATTCGGCTGGCCCAGAACGGCTTCGGGATCCCCTCCGTTTCTGGCGGCGGCGTCGCTCGAGTAACGCAAGATCCGGTTGGTGTTGCCGTCCGAAACAAAAACCTTGCCCGTGACCGTGTCGCGCGTGACCCCGATCGGCAGGGCCAGCAGACCGGGGAAGTAGTTATTGGTGATGTCGGTGAAATTCGCCATTCCCATGACCACATCCGCGGCTTGGCCGTCGACGAACTGGTCGGCCGCCGCGGGCGCCGCGAGGAAGATCGGAAGGAGGAACGCAAGGCTTCGTTTCATGGAAAGAGCGGATGTCGCTATCGGATCGTTGACGCCGCACAAAAAAGACCACCTGCCGGACTCGGCGAGGCACGCCAGCTTCAGTTAACTGACGAACGGCGTCAATCTTCGAAAAGGCGACGTTTTCTATTGTGCCGCCCTACCCGGGGAGAAAGGCTCCACCTAACCGAGTCAAAAAAGCTGCTTCAATCTATCCGTGTTCGGTCCCAATTTTGCACGTTCCGTCCCTCGCCTTACCCTCATGGGGGCCGCTCTAGCCAACGACGCTCTCCGCGATCCTCTGCGCCGCCTTGAGGTCCACCTTGCCGGATCCAAGCTGGGGGATCTCCACGACCCGGAGAAACTGCCCCGCCTTCGGCTTCCAGAGATTGGGAATCGAGGCTTCGTTGAGCTTCTCGATGATCGTCCCGAGCCGGTCGTCGTCCACGGTGTGCAGGACGACGAGCTGTTCCCCCTTCTTGTCGTCGGGAACGCCGACCACGAGGAAGAGTCGCTCGCCCTCGCCGGCGAGATCGTTGAGGACCTCTTCGACGTTGCCGTGCGGAACCATCTCGCCTCCGATCTTGCTGAAGCGGCTCAGGCGGCCCTCGATCCAGAGAAAGCCGTCCTCGTCGCGGCGCACGATGTCACCGGTGTTGTACCAGCCATCCCGGAGCACCGCCTCGGTCTTCTCCCGCAACCCGAGGTAGCCGCGCATCACGTTGGGTCCCTTCACCTGCAGCAGGCCCGCCTGGCCGTCGGGGAGTTCTTCCCCGGTCTCGGGATGAACGATCTTCGCCTCAAGGTCGCGCACCACCTTTCCGATCGACCCGACCCGGTTGAACTCCGGACCGTTCAAGGCGACCCCGGGCGAGCATTCGGTGCAGCCGAAGGCTTCGAAGGGACGGATACCGAACTTGTCGACGAAGGAGTCGGCGACCCGGGCGGGCAGTTTCTCCGCCCCCACCACCACCAACCGCAGCGCCGCGAATTCCTCCGGCTTCACCCCGCGCACGTAGAACTGAAGGAAGGTCGGCGTGGAGATCACGATGGTCACCCCGTACTTCTCCGCCAGAGAGCCGATGACCTTCGCGTCCATCGGGTTGAAGTGGAAAATGCAGGCGAAGCCGCAGACGGCGGGCCCCGCGATGGTGGCCATGAACCCGAAGGAATGGAAGAAGGGCAACACGCCCAGCATCCGGTCCTCGGGGACGAAGTGATAGACGTCGCCGACCTGGTGGACGTTGCTGATCACGTTGGCGTGGCTCAGCATGACGCCCTTCGGTTGCCCCGTGCTCCCGCTGCTGAAGATGATCGTGGCGAGATCATCCGTATCGGCCGCGGCCCCGCCCAGTCGCCGGAGCAGGCTCTCCACCGAAGTGGCTCGTGCCAGGAAACCGGCCCGCAGTTTCTCGAAGAGGGATGGATCTTTCACGAGGTCCTCGAGCACGTGGACCCGGACGGGAAGTTCGAGGCCGAGCCGGTCCATCAGTTTCCCCGAGACGACCACATCCGTGATCCCGCATTGCTCGATGCAGGAGAGAATCCCCTCCTTCGACAGGGTGTAGTTGAGATTGACGGGAATCTTTCCCATGAGCAGGGCCGCCCAGTTTACCAGCACGCCGCCCACCGAGGGTGGCAGGAGGATGCCGACCTGGTCCTGGTCCCGCCAGATGGATTTCAGCCTTCCGGTGAGAAAGAGGCTCTTCGTGAGCGCCTCCCCGAACGTGATCTCGGCACCGCTCGAGTCGGCGAAGGCCAGATCGCCGGATTGTTGGCGACAGGTTCGAACCAGGGTTTCCTGAAGGGTGGGATTTCTCCTCATGGCGAAAGACTACCGCAGAAATCGCCCCGAAGGAAAATCGATTCGACACGGACCGAGCATTCGCCTGGACGATGTTTCGAGGTCGGGAAGGGAGATGATGCTCGGGTCGTTTCGATCGAATTCAGCGTGGACCAGACCGTTCGTCAATGCAGAGGCCAGAGAATCGAGCCGGGGGGACTCAAGAGCGATCAAGCATGGCCCGGAGAAACCGGTGTCTGCGGATTGCGGCGGAAACAGGAAAGAGTCATTCTCCGGAAAGTTCCTCCAC
Source organism: Verrucomicrobiia bacterium (assembly GCA_020439925.1). GTDB lineage: Bacteria > Verrucomicrobiota > Verrucomicrobiia > Verrucomicrobiales > DEV007 > Arctic95D-9. The sequence goes on from JAGRPC010000194.1 coordinate 5,511, forward strand.
CTGCTCGGCGAAAGCTTTTCCCAAGCGAATCTGTCCGTCGGCATCGTAGTGCACCGTGTCATTGAGCAGGCCGAAACCGTCCGTCGAGACCATCCGCACTTTCGGAATCGCCTCCGGTTGTCCCGAACGTTCATCAGCCGACGCCATTTGTTCGCGAACCTGTGGACGATGGGTGAAACGCTCCATCGCCGGCTCGTGAGGAAGCACCTGCCCGAACACCATGGGTAAGGTCTTCGTTGCGCCCACGTCTTCCGCCACCCGGTCACGCAAACGCTTCAGGCTCGCTGCATAGGCGGTGGCGGATTCTTCGTGCTTGCTGTCCTGCTCGCCCTGCATCCAGAGAAAACCGCGAATCACGGGCGTGTCCCCCCGGTCCTTCAAGTGCTCGAGCCCAGTCTGAAAGCGCTTCAGCATTTCTCGGTAGAGTGTTCCCTGATTGGGATCCGTCGCCGATTCGCCCGGATAAAAGTTTCGTCGGTTCGGCTGCGGAGCGCCGCCTTCCCACCGATTGCCGTTCCACCCATGATGCAGCGGCATCCCGCTGGCCGCGTACTTGATGAGGTAAGCCGATCGTCCAGTTTTCGAGATTTCCAGGGCAAAGCCCAGTTCTGGCCCAAATTCACCCGGTCGGTTCGAGGTTCTGGTTTCCCCGATCCGGAAGGACTCGAACTCCTTGCCATTCCAGAACCAGGCCCGCGGAATCTCCTTTGGGGTTTCCTTGGGCAGGTCGGTGATCTTGGCGATGCCTTGCATATTGGACTGCCCCCCGAAAAGGAAAACATCCACTTCCTCCGCGTCCACAAGTCTGGCGGCAGGCCCCAGCAGGAGGATTCCCACAAGCAGGCATGAGAAGAGATGGATTTTCAGCGTGATCATCGTGCCCGACTTAAGAGACGCGGGCTTGGGTGGGGCAAGGAAATTCTGTCCAAACTGCCCTTTCGATCCGCCCGGTGCCGATCGTTCGAAATGCATGACTGACAAACCGACTGTCAGGCACTCTTCCTCTCCCGTATCACCGCTCCCCTTTCGCCTCGATGGGGCTGAGGAGTGCTTTGAGGGCGGGATAGAGTCGGAAACTGCCGTTGAAGTTCAAGTGATTGTCGTCGGCGTAGAGAAGGAGATCGTCGGAATCGTAGGGATTCGGAATGTGCAGATGGGTGGGGAAATAATAGACGCCCTCCCGATGAGCGGCACGTTCGTAGGCTCCCCGTTCCAACTCGAGGACGGGAGTGATCTCGCCGCCAAGGAGGATGTCCCTCTCGTGCCAATCCCTGCGAAGCATCCGATCGCCGAGAGAGGGGCCGGGTTTGGGTTCCCTCGCCAGGGGTGCAGCCTGTCCGAGCAGGACGACTACGATTCCTTTCTCGGCCAAGGGATTGATGAAGGCCTCGAGAGAGTTGGAATAATTCTCCCGGCGATGCGGCCGGGACTGCAGGTATATGGCGGTTCGCTGGGCGAGAAAAACGACCTTCAGGTTTTCGGACTCCAACAGGTGACTGCGAAGGCGCATGGCGATGCGTCGATCTTCCTCGGCTTTGCGACCGGCATTCCTGTCGATCGTGTCGTCGAGCAGGGCGAAAAAGTTGTTTCGATAAAAGGTGAAGCAGGTCAGGCCCTTCTCTTCTGCCCACCTTTCAACCGCGGGAGCGAAATGGCGCGCATGCGAGTCGCCCACGAGAACTGCCTCCGCCTTCTGCGCCCGGACATAGGGAGCATCGGAATTGGACGATCGGGCGGCGATCTCGGGGAACTGGGACGGCTCGCGGTAGTTTTCGGCCTCGGGCAGGCTCGGGGGGGAAGAGAATCTCCAGGCAGCCTCGTCCTCCGATCGCAGGGCAAACCCTGCCCCTGCGATGATTGCGAGCGCGGAGCAGGCGGTGGCCGACTTCCAACTGAGCAAACGTTTCCAGTTGCGATCGTAATGGAGAGGGAGTTCGACCAAGTGATAGGAAGCGATGGCACCGGCAAACATCAGGGCCATCGACCAGGGAAGGCACGAGGCGGGGGCATGATTGTTCAGCAGATAAGCGGCAAAGCAGATGAACGGCCAGTGCCACAGGTAGAGGGAGTAGGAGATGTCTCCCAGGTAGGTGACCGGCTTTCGAAGGAAAAAGGGAAGGCGGTGCATCCCCTTTTCCGGATGGAGGAGGACGAGGCAGGTGGCGAGACAGGGGATGGCGCGAAGGAGTGGATTGGCGGCGTGGTCCGCCGTGAGCAGAGGGAGGGAAATCAGGATACCAATCCACCCCAGGGAGCTAAGCAGAGAGGCTGCAATCTGCCGTCCGAATCCGCGTTGCATGAAGAAGGCGAGCGCTCCCATGGCGAACTCCCAGCCACGGCTGAGCGGGGAGAAGAAGTTTACGGTATCGCCGAAAAACCTTCGTGTAGCGACTTCTGCCAGCAGGCTGAGGACGAGGATTGTGACGACAATCTTCCAGGGTCGGAAATGGTCTCCTCGGGAAGCGCTGTTTCTTCTGTGGACATGAAAGAGGAGGAGCAGCGCGGGCGCCCAGACGAGATAGAATTGTTCTTCCACCCCGAGCGACCAAGTGTGAAGCAGCGCGTTTTCTGAATGGTTCTGGTCGAAATATCCGGCCCCCTTCATGAAGGAGAAGTTCGACACCTGAAGAGCGGCGAAGGGGAGTTGCTGCATGAACCCTTTGAAGGGAAGGGGTGGCAGAAAGGCGATGGCAAGCAGTGTGAAGGACAGGAGAGCGAAGGCGAGGGCCGGAAAGAGGCGCTTGATGCGGCGCAGGAAGAAATGGCTCAACGAAAACGAGCCGCTATCGAGCGATTTCACCACGATCCCGGTGATGAGAAAGCCGGAGATGACAAAAAAGACATCGACTCCGAGGTAACCTCCGGGCATCCAGTCCGGGTCGAGGTGAAAGACGACAACGGAAGCCACGGCGATCGCGCGCAGAATCTGGATGTCGTCTCTCTTGCGGGATTTCGCGGACATGGGAAGTCGTTTCTTCCGACAAGCTCATTGGAAACGCCAGCGGATAATTGCATGGGTTCCTTTGAATGCCGTTCCACCAAAGGGCGGCAGAATACAGCCGCCTTGATTCGCTGGAACCATGAGGTGAAAGAGGGTCGCCACTTTCGTTGGGGTTCCGTCTTCGTGGGTCAAGATCGCGGGATGGTCGGTGAAGAGCTCGGATCGGATATGATTTTCAACGACGGAACCCGTCACTCATGACCCGTGCACAAGGCCCTCCCTCAGCTCATCCGCACCATGTCCTTGACCAGCTGGCAATAGAGATAGACGAGGCCGCGCCAGGAGTAGCGGAAGGTGCCGGCGGCTTCGCCGGGCTTGATAAGTCCGGTGTCGAGATTGTGCCTGATCTGGCGACCGGTTTCCTGCTCGATGAGTCCGGTGAGTTGGTCGGGGTCCTCGGCGACGAGGTGCTCGGGGAGGAAAGCCAGGCCGTTCATCCAGTGACGGTGAGTTTCCAGCAGGCTGGCGAAGCTCTCCGCGTCGGGCGCCTGGCGCAGGCAGATGTCGGGTGGCATCTTCATCGGACTGCTGAAGGGCAGGTTGGTCGTGCGGTAGGTGGTTCCTCTCCGGTCCCGTGTCGTGAGGGCCAGGCTCGCCCAGGCCATGCCGTCCTGTTCCGTGAGACAAATCGAGGCCTGCTCCCGGTTTTCGCCGTGGTAGAAGAGCCGGTAGAACTGGTGCATCCCATCCCAGTCCCAGCCCGAGTCGGCGACGTATTCGAAACCCTCGTCCTCGATCTCGCGGGTGAGTTCGTTGAGCTCGGGAAAACGGGAGTGACCCGGAGGCGCCTCCCGTTCGAGGGTCTTTCCGATGGGCAGCCGCAGGCGGCGGATGCGGGTGAGCAGCTCGACCCAGGGCAAGAGAAACCAGAGCAGCACCCCGACGACGCCGGCCGCGACACTGTTGGTGAAAAAATAGAAGGCGAGGAAGGTCGCTCCGAGGATGCCGAGGGCGCCCGCCTTGCGAAGAAGGCGAAGCCGCGAGGTGCGGAGCGCGAAGGAAAGGGCCAGCACGCCGGCGACGATGAGAAGGTTGGTCATCGGAGTCGCGTCCATGCTAATCCCGCCGGGTGACGGGAGAAAGCGCGTATTTCCGGTGCATGCCAAGTTGTCGCTTCACTTCTTCCGACGGAAGATCGCGACGTGGCGGTCCATTGACTTGCCCGGGGTGACGAGGGCGCGGGTCTCCTCGTTGAACTCGGTGTGGACCAGTTCCCCGCCGAGCCGCTGGATCGCCTCCAGGGCGAGGGCGTGTTCCTGGTCGAAATAACTGGTGATGACGAGGCGCCCGTCGTCCCCCGTCTTCGAGAGGGCATGATCGAAGATCTCCTCCCAGTCGCGGGCGCCGTTCCAGTAGTTCTGGTGGCGCAGGAAAACGAGATCGAAATCGGCACCCAGTTCGGCATGCTCGTCGAGCTGCGTCGCGTCGCCGGTGCGGAATTCGAAATCACGACGTCCGCGTCCTTCGCGCGGGCCCTGGCGTTTCCCGAACTTCCGCGCGGCATCGGCGATCTCTCTCGCGCGCACGTCGATGCCGGTCAGCTTCACCGCGGCATCGGGAGCGCCCTTGAGTTCGGCGACAAAATCTCCGAGCACCTCGGCCTCGCGGCAGTCGCCGCAGGCGATGTCGAGCACGCGGAGTTCATCGTTCCCGGGGCGCACTTTGGCGAGCCGGTCGAGGCGGCGTTTCACCGCTTCGGGATCCCTGGATGCGACCCGGCTGAGCATGCGTCGCAGCTGCTGCAGGTCTTCCTCGTTCGCCTTCTGGATCTTTTCCGACATGGATGGATGGGGGACGGATCGACTCGTCCCCGGACTTCCTTCATACCGTCGAACCTGCCCAAGTCAATCGACGCCTTGGCGCGTCAGGGCGCTAGCCAGTGTTCGAGAAAGCGGTACGATTCCTCGCGTTCGTTCGTGGGAAAATCGTGCTCGTCGTCGGGATAAGCGATACGGAGTTTCGTCGGAACCTCGTGAAGTTCGTAGATGCGTCGGGCCTGGGGAGCGACCTTCTCGACACCACGCCAGTCGAAGTTGCTGTCGCGCAGGGGAGAATTCGAGAAGAAGGCCGCGGGCGCGAGGGCGGCGATGAGTTCGTAATAATCGAAGGGCACCCGGTCGGGGTCGAGAGCGTAGCGGTCGCGGATCGAGGGGATGTAGCGGTCGCTCGTCCATCCCTTGAGATCGCCCCCGTAGTAGTCGTGAAAGGGAGTCCAGCCGCAGCTGGAGACGATGACCTTCACGCGCCGGTCGAAGACGCCGAGAAAAATCGCGTTGTGCCCTCCGAGGGAGTGCCCGATGGCGGCGAGCTTTTCCGGATCCACTTCGGGACGCGAGACGAGCAGGTCGACGCAGCGCATGTGGTTCCAGATGCCCTTCATCGTGCCGGACTCGTAGCGGTCGGTGGCGAAGTCGTAGTCCTTGTAGTCGCCGAAGGAAAGATAGTCCGGCGCAATGACGACGTGACCCCGCTCCGCGAGTTCGCGGGCATAGGCGCGGTTGGGGCGTTCCCCCTGACCGTCGACGATGGCTTTTCCAAGAGCTCCGGTCGGGTGCAGGGCGACGATGCCGGCGCGTCGTTCGTCGGGTTTGAGGTTCTTCGGCAGGTAGAGGTAGGCGGGGGTGCGGTCGCCTTCCTCGGAGGCAAAAGTGATCGTTTCGCGGACATACGAGGCGGTTTCGATCCGCTCGCCCACCTGCACATCGAGGGAGGGGAGCTGGTCCCGCGGGGGCAGCTTCCCGGCGGCTTCCTCGAAACCCGAGAGGATGGCGGTGCGACGGCGTTCCCAGTCCTCGAGGGTCCGCAGGGGAACCACTTTCCCATCCTCGTCCGGAGCCCAGGCGAGAGACTGGTGGCCGCCGACTTTGGTCCGGGGCTCGTCTGCGGCAAGGGCGCCGGCGAGAAGGAGAAAGCACGCGGAGAACGGGAGCGGTCGAAGCTTCATCGCTCCATCACACCGGATCTCTCGCCGCCTGGCAAGGTCGTGCCGGGGACGCGCTTCCGTGATCCCGCGGGTGCGGGTTCACTCGACCGGTTCGCGCATGAGCGGATTGGCCATCTTCTCGGGACTGAGAAGATCGTCGAGCTCAACCTGGGTGAGCCAGCCCTTTTCGAGAACCAGTTCGTAGACGCCCCGGCCGGAGGCGAGGGCCTCCTTGGCGATCGAGGCGGAGCGCTCGTAGCCGAGGATGGGGTTCAGGGCGGTGACGATCCCGATGGAATTCTTCACATAGCTGGCGCACTTCTCGCGGTTGGCGGTGATGCCGTTGATGCAGCGTGTCGTCAGTACGATGGCCGCGTTTTTCAGGAGCATGAGACTGCCGAGAAGGTTGTAGGCGATGATGGGTTCGGCCATGTTCAACTCGAACTCGCTGGCCTCGGCGGCGAGGGAGACGGTCGTGTCCGATCCGATGATCTGGTAGCAGATCTGGTTGACGACCTCGGGCAGCACCGGGTTGACCTTTCCCGGCATGATGGAAGAGCCGGGTTGCAGGGGAGGGAGATTGATCTCGTTGAGGCCGCAGCGCGGTCCGGAGGAGGCCCAGCGAAGGTCGTTGCAGATCTTCGAGATCTGGATGGCGGTGACCTTGAGGGCGCTGCTCATGGTCGCGAACTCCGCGGCGTCCTGGGTCGCCTCGACGAGGTCGGTGGCAAGGGTGACAGGATGTCCGCTGATCGTCGCGAGTTTCGCGGTGCAGAGTTCGGCGTATCCGCGGGGACTGTTGAGTCCGGTCCCGATCGCGGTCGCGCCCATGTTGACCACGAGGAGATCCTCGGCGGCCCGGTTGAGCCGGCGGATGCCGTCGTTCAGCATCGTGGCGTAGGCGGTGAACTCCTGTCCGAGGGTCATGGGGACGGCGTCCTGGTTCTCGGTGCGCCCCATCTTGAGAACCCCGGCGAACTCGGCGGCCTTTGCCTGGAAGGCCTTGCGCAGCACGCCGAGGGCCGAGACCGTCTCGTGGGTGGCGGAGACGACCGCGAGTTTCACGGCGGTCGGATAGACATCATTCGTCGACTGGGAGCAGTTGACGTGGTCGTTCGGGTGGCAGTGAACGTAGTCTCCCTTTTCGTGACCGAGGATCTCGAGGGCGAGGTTGGCGATGACCTCGTTCGCGTTCATGTTCGAGGAAGTTCCCGCGCCTCCCTGGACCATGTCGACGACGAAGTCTTCATGCCGCTCGCCGGCGAGAATCCGGTCGCAGGCCCGGCCGATGGCGGTGGCAATGTCAGGGTCGAGGACGCCGAGCTCGGAGTTCGCCTCGGCCGCCGCCTTCTTCACGTGGGCGAAGGCGTTGACGAGGTGCTGGAAGTGGGAGAGGCGGACTCCGGAGAAGGGAAAGTTCTCCACCGCCCGCATCGTCTGGATGCCGTAGTAGTGGGTGTTGGAAACCTCCCGTTCCCCGAGGGAGTCGTGCTCGCGGCGGTAGCCGGTTACGGGTGCCCGTTCGATTCCGGAGCGCACCAGCATCTCCGTGGTTTCGCGGAGGCGCAGGCTGAGGCGGCGGGCGGCCCGGGCGACCATGCGGTGGAAGATCTCGGGCTGTTCGAGGCGGAACTGTTCGATGGCTTCCTTGGTGACGACCCAGACCTCGGTGTCCTCGAGGGCGAGGCCGGAGACGCTGTGGTCGAGTTCGTCGATGAAGAGGGTCTCGCCGATCATCGCTCCCTCGGTGAGGCAGGCGATGGTGACACTTCGCCCCGCGAGGCCTCGTTGCAGGTTGATCTTTCCCCGGAGGACGATGCCGAAAAAGCGGCGGGGCGCGGACTGGTGGAAGAGATAGTCTCCGGTCGCGAACTTCCGGTTCTTCCCGTTTGCCGCGAAGCGTTTCAGCTCCTCGGCGGACACGTCCATGTCGGCCGCGAGACGTTCGATCAGTTCGGGGGTGATTTCCATGCGAAGAAAAGGGGTTTTGTCAGGATCCTAGTGTGGTGTTAGCCAAATCCCTGCACAAAACGTTTTTCAATTCTTGGGGCATCAGCTCGCTTCGCTCGGATTGTTTTTCGAACCCGCGGGTCTCTTTTCCACCTTCCGCGTTGCTCGTCGGTCGCTGAGCTCGCTCAACTCCCTCCTCCCGCCTTGAAGTTGAAAAAGATTTCTCACGGGTTTTGCACCGGAATTTGGCCAACACCACACTAGCGATCCCTTCCGCTTTTGGCGAGCCTTCGAATGCGGAAGGTTGGGACGAAACCAATTTCGTCCTTTTTTCCTTCACCCTACATCCTCGACCCGGAGCAGAATGGGACGCTCCCGCACACAATCGAGCGCCGCGATCTGGTCGAGGGCACGCTCCACGATCCCGAACGGGGCGTAATGGAGCATCAGGACGATGGCGGCATACTGCTCGTCGTGATCCTCGGGCTGGATCACCGAGAGGATGCCGATTTCGTTCTCCCCGAGGACGGTGGCGATGCGGGCGAGTACGCCGGGACGATCCTCGGCCTCGACGCGAAGGTAGTACTTCGAGACCGACTCACTCACGGGGAGGGTCTCTCCGTAGAGGGAATGCGTCACGAGGCCGGAGCCCAGCGCCGGCTGGGTCCACATCGCGGCATCGGCAATGTCGGCAATGACCGAGCTTGAAGTGGGGTCCTGCCCCGCCCCGGAGCCGTAGAAAAGCGCTTCCCCGACGATGTCCCCGCGTACCATCACCGCATTGTAGGCGCCCTTGACCGAGGCAAGGATGTGTTTCGAGGGAATAAGCGAGGGCTGCACCCGAACCTCGATCGAACCGGAATCCTCGTGCAGTCGGATCACCCCGAGAAGCTTGATGGTATAACCGAGGCGCTCTGCGAAGCCGATGTCCTCGGCCCGGACCCGCTCGATCCCCTCGACGTGGATGCGGTCGCACGGAACCCAGCATCCGTAACTGAGCGAGGCGAGGATGACCGCTTTGTGGGCGGCATCCCAGCCGTTCACGTCCAGGGTCGGGTCGGCCTCCGCGTAACCGAGGGCCTGCGCCTCGGCGAGGGCGTCCGCATAGGAAAGTCCCGCCTCAAACATGCGGGTGAGGATAAAGTTGCAGGTGCCGTTGATGATCCCCACGACCGACTGGATGTGGTTCCCGATGAGCGATTCCTGGACCGCCTTGATGATGGGGATGCCGCCGGCCACTGCGGCCTCGTAGTGGATGGGACGCCCGCAGGCCTCGGCGATGGCGAACAGCTCCTGGCCGCGTTCCGCGAGGAGCGCCTTGTTGCCCGTGACGACCGCCTTGCCCTTTTCGAGGGCCGACTTCACGAGGTCGAAGGCCCGGTCCGTGCCGCCGATCAGCTCGACGACGATGGAGATTTCCGGATCGTCGACGAGTTCGTCCAGGTTCGTGGTCACGAGGTCGGCGGGCACCTCGACACTGCGGGCCTTGGAGGGATCCCGCACCGCCACGCGAGCCACCTCGAGATGGTAGCCCGTGCGCTCCTGCAGGAGATGCCGGTTCTTCGCGAGGTTCTTGTAAACTCCCGCGCCGACATTGCCGAATCCGGCGAGTCCAATCTTGAGGGTGGGCACCGACATGGCGGCAACCAAAGGACGCGGAAGCCGAGGAAGCAAGCGGAACCTTCGTCATCCCGGGTTCGGGCGATCAGCCTGGCTGTGACGCATCTTCGGCATTGCACGCGAGAGCGCGGTCTGGCACAGTTCCCGCCCATGAAAAAGACACCCTTGTTCTCTCTCTTCGTCCTGGCCGCGGGCCTTTCCCTGGCCACCGCCGAGGAAGGCTTCGTCGAACTCTTCAACGGCAAGAGCCTCGACGGATGGACCCCTTCCTCGGAAAACCCCCAGTCCTTCTCGGTGAAAGACGGCATTCTCGTCGTCAAGGGAGGCCGCAGCCACCTTTTTTACACCGGTGAGGTGAACGGCGGAAAGTTCAAGGACTTCGAACTGAAGGTTCGCGCCAAGACCTTCGCCGGCTCGAACAGCGGCGTTTATTTTCACACGAAGGTCCAGCCCGAAGGCTGGCCGGACAACGGCTACGAGTGCCAGGTCAATTCCACCCACAAGGATCCCAAGAAGACCGGCAGCCTCTACGGTGTGAAGAACATCGTCGTGCTCAAGGAAGGGCAGGAGGTGCCCAAGGGCGGTGAAAGCGAGGTTCGCGAGAAGGCCCCCAGCACCGACGGAGAGTGGTTCGACTACCACATCACGGTGAAGGGCAAACACATCGTGATCCGCGTCAATGGCGAGGTCACCGTCGACTACACCGAACCGGAAGGGGCCGGAGGAGCGGCCGGTTTCGCCGGACGCAAGATCGGCGAGGGCACCTTCGGGATCCAGTCGCACGACCCGGACAGCGAGGTCCACTACGAGCGCATCGCCGTGAAACCCCTCTGACCGGCGTTCCCGCGAGGACGGGAATTCACCCGTTTTTTCCGGTTGAGTTTCCCGATCTTGCGGGTATTACTTTCTCCCCCCGCCCCGGAAGGTTCTCCCTCCGGGGCTCACGGAAGCAAAGGCTCGATAGCTCAGTTGGTAGAGCAGAGGACTGAAAATCCTTGTGTCCCCAGTTCGAATCTGGGTCGAGCCACTTCCCCTTCCGGGTCCATTGCTCCGGACTCCTCTTTCAGTTCCCTGTCCCGCCCATGGCCGCGGGGCCCGTCGTGAGCGATCCGGTCGCGGGTTTGGCTGGAACGAGCGTGACGTTGAGAGATGAGGCGTCACCGGCTGCATATTCTTCCCAGTGAAGATGGCCGTCTCCGTTGGCATCCATCTTTTGAAAGGCAGCCCGATATCCTTCCTGGGCGGTGATGTGGGCAACCGCTTCGCTTTCATCGAGGTAGCCGTCCCGATTCAGGTCGAGCCTGGCAAAGAGGGCCTCCTCGGACGGTGAAACCGGCCTGACGGTCTTCCACTCCGACAGGGAAACGCGCTTGTCGTTGTCCAGGTCGATCTCGGCGAGTCCTTCCGCGTGCTTGTATTTCGCCATTTCCGAGGGAGAGACCCTTCCATCTCCATCCACATCGATGAGTGCGAATGTCGGCTGGTCGATCGCTCCGAGGGCCACCGGCGGGTCGCGTTCAAGCGTGCGACAGGAAGACAGCAAAAGAACTGGTGCGAACGTCGCAGCGGCGAGAAACCGATGAGGGTGAGATCGGGGTGCTGCGGGGGAAGCGACCATCGGGAGATTGTCCTCCACCTTCGCCTCGCCTTCAAGCCTGCGAAGCTCGTCTCCCCGGTCAACGCGCACTAACCGGCGTGAAAATGACAAGAAACGCATCGCCAAAACCTCTCAAAGCGGTCATCTTTCCAAGAACGAACCTTCATTGGACCGCCCCCGATTTCCACCATGAAAACCGCTTCCATTCCAGTTCTCATTGCCGCCTTTGCTTCCCTCGCAGGTCTTGTCCCGGCGGGAGCGGAGGACAGTAAGGGTTTCCGTTTCCCGGGGGGAGAGGTTGAGAACGGGCGCGAGGCCTTCATTGCCCTGAACTGCATCCAGTGCCACACGGTGGCGAAGACCGAACTGCCCGATCCGAAGACTCCACGACGCATTGAACTGAATCTTGGCGGTCAGTTGCGTTTTGCCACGAATTACGAAAAGCTGGTGGTGGCCATGACCAATCCACGCCACGTCGTCGCCGAGCAGTACCGAGCCATTCTGACGAGGGCTGAAGCCGCCGGCGGAATCGATCCGGTCATGCCCGACCTGACGCGGGACATGAGTGCCCGCCAGCTCATGGACCTCGCCGCCTTCCTCGATTCCGCCTACAAGGCCGCTCTTCCCGACTACGGCAAGTGATCCTTTCGTCTCACCGACCCGGTTCCCCCAACTCCCCTTTAGACCTCCTCACTCCCACAGGCATGCTGAAAGAAATCGAAGCCATCCGCGAGTCGTTGCGCGCTCTCGACGCCCTCGATGAAGACACCCGCGACGCGCTCCTCACCATCGAACACGCCCTCGAGGAGATTGAGCGGCATCCGGTCTCGAGCCAGGTTCGCGAGGTGGTGACGCAGACGGCGGGAGCGCTCGCCGCCGGAGACCAGTCGGAAAACGAGGGCCTTTCCGGGAAATGGGAAGACCTCAAGGGGCAGTTGATTCACTGGGAGGAAGAACACCCGCGACTGGTTCTTGCCATCGGTCGGATTTCCAACTCACTCGCCGCTTTCGGTCTCTGAGGTCACGGCCCCATTGGGTGGTGTCTCCGAGGCTTGCAGCACATCGACCCGGCAGGTGGTGATTCCATTCTTGTGGAAGTCGAGTTTCTTTGCCGCACCGATCGAAACATCGAGGACCCGCCCCTTCGTGAAGGGTCCCCGATCGTTCACGCGCAGGATCACGGTCCGGTCGTTCGCGAGGTTGGTCACCTCGATGAGAGTGCCGAAGGGAAGGCTGCGATGGGCCGCCGTGTCCTCGTGGTCGGACAGTTTCTCGCCGCTTGCAGTACGCGTGCCTCCGTTTGTCCTGACGCTGTACCAGGAGGTTGTGCCCGTAAAGGACTCTCCCGTGCGAACCAGTCCGAGTCCCGGGACGTGCGGCGAGGGCGAGACGACCACCGTCGGAGCGCTTTCCCCGGGACCTTCCGTCAGGGAAAGCATTTCGCATCCGGGCAACGCCGGCAGGCAGAGAAGCAGAACGTGGAGTCCGTGGCGTATCATGCCCGATTGGCCTTGTTTTCGCGGGATCACTCTTTCGCCTTGAACGGCGGAACGATGCGGCCGGCGGGCCCCTCGGGCCAATCCGCTCCCCCGGCGATCCAGCGGCGGATCAGGGCGATCTCGTCCACATTCGGGCGGGGTCCCACGAGAGGCATGGCTTTTTCGTGCAGGGCCGGAGTTTCGAGGGCGATGACCATGTAACTTTCGTCGGGTTTGCCGGGGACGATGACAGGAAGCCCTTCCTTCGTGTTCACGAACGCGAACTCCCTCGATTCGAAGCTGACCTTATCCGGAAGGGTTTCACGGTTGTGACAGTGGGAACACTTCTCGCGAAGAACGGCCTTGATATCCTTGGCAAAGGTCGGAGCCGCCTCCTGGGACCAGGCATTGAGGACCGGCCAGCAAAGCAGGGGGGACAGGAGGATGAGGGAAAAGGGTTTCATGGGGCGAACGAAAGATAATCCTGCGAGATCGGGCTCGCAAGCCGCGTCCCATCCTCGTTTCGTGCCGGGCGGATTCCCGAATCGGGCGTATGATAGGAAGGCACCCATGGCAGATACGGAACATGACAGCAGTGGCTCGCTCGCCTCGGAGGCCTTCCGGATCGTCAACGACCTCAACCGACCGAACCCCACCATCTACTGGACGGATTTCCTCTGCAGCCTCTTCGTCGCCTTTGGGGCCGCCACGCTTTATCTGGAGGGGGCCTTTCCGGTATGGGCCAGGCTCGTTCTCTATTTCGTTTCCGTGGGTGGACTTTATCGGGTCGGCACCTTCAATCACGAAGTGGCGCACCTTCCGAGGGGAACGGTGCGGGGTTTCAAGACAGCCTGGAACCTGCTTGCGGGCATTCCCATGCTGACTCCCTCCTTCCTCTACGTCTGCCATCTCGAACACCACCGGGTCCGTCGCTACGGTACCTCGGGGGACGGCGAGTATCTCCCGCTCGCTCACGACACGGGCAAGGGCCATGCCTGTTTCTTCCTGCAGGTTCTTTTCCTGCCGTTCCTCGTGGTGCTCCGGTTTGCGCTGCTGGGTCCGCTGAGTTTTCTTCATCCCTCATTGCGGCGCTGGACCATCGAACGTGCCTCCTCCCTGGCGATTCACTGGCATCCGGACTCCCGGAGGCGACTTTCGGCCGGCGATCCGACGGGCTGGTGGGCCGTGCTCGATCTCGCCTGCAGTGCCAGGGTCTGGATGATGCTTCTGGCTCCAACGTTCGGGTGGACCGAGTGGAGTCGGCTCCCGCTCCTTTACTCGCTCGCCGTGGGAGTGCTGGTCCTGAACCAGCTTCGCACGCTTGCTGCTCATCGCTTCCTTTCCGAGGGTGACCGGCTGGATCACGATCAGCAATTCCTCGACTCGACCAACATCACGGGCTCGTGGTATTCGGAGTATCTGTTCCCGCTCGGTCTCCGTTATCACGCCCTGCATCACCTGCTGCCTTCGTTGCCCTACCACTCCCTCGGGAAGGCGCATCGACGTCTCCTCGCTGCCCTGCCGCCGGAATCTCCCTACCGTCAGAATCTCTTTCCGAGCCTGCTCTCGGTGTTGCGGGAGCTGCGCAGGCAACGGCTGGCGCGTCACGAGGATGCCAGGGCAAAGTGGGATCGGTGGCAGAACGCAAAGTCCTGATTTCGCCGTGAAGAGTTCCTTTCTCTCCTACTTTACGGACCGCTCGAGCAGTCTTCCCCAGAGTTTGTTGTAGGGGTGCACTTGGCGGGTCGGGTTCCCCTCCTCATCGACGAGGGATCGCCCCTCGTTGGCCCACTGGAAAATCCCGCCCTCCAGATAGAAGACCTTGTCCGGTTGCGGGGAATCGGTCGATTCAATCCATTCGGCGGACCGGAAGCCGACGGAATCATACACGACGAGGCGTTTTTCCGCGATGGCAGGTCCCGTCGGCGACCCTCCGGAAAGGTCGCCTTTTGCCTTCGAAAGCGCCCCGGGGATTCTGCTTGCGAGAAACTCCTCTTCTTCTCTCACGTCGAGAAGAATGACTCCTTCCGGTTCTTCCAGCCAGGTCGCGAGTTCCGCGGTGGCCAGCGGTTTCGATTCGGGGAAGTCCCTCCGCACCGCCGCCATCGCTTTTTCCATCGACTGCATCGCCTCCACCTCGCGGTAGCCGCGTGTGGCGGCGGCAAGCAGAAGAAAGGCGATCCCGAAGATCGCAACGATGACGAGGATTCCCTTCCTGCTCATCGCGGCAATCGGTTTCAGGCCGAGGCCTTTTTCCCGGATCCGCCCGGCTTGCGGAAGGCCGAAAGAATCAGCAGCCCCGCCGCAATACAGATGCAGGAGTCGGCGATATTGAACGAGGGGAAATGTCCCCCGGACTCCGGCACCAGCTTGTCGTAGAAGGGCAATTTGAAATCGAGAAAATCGACGACGTAACCGCGACCCGGGAGGATGCGATCGGTGAAGTTGCCGAAGATGCCGCTGACGAGAAGGGCGGCCGCGGTTTTCGACACTTTGTCAGGAAAGGCTCCCTTCTTCCACAGGAGAGAGATGCCTGCCAATGCCGCGAGGCCGATCGCCCCGAAGATCCAGTTGGCATGCTCGAAACCGTTCAGGACCCCGAAGGCCATTCCCGTGTTGTGGACTCGGACGAACTGGAAAAAGCCGGGAATGACTTCGATGTAATTCTCCGGAGACCCGTAATTCGGGAAACGCTGCAGGACGAGCCACTTGGTCCACTGGTCGAGACCGTAGAGCGGCAGGGTGAGGAAGAGGAAATAGCGGATCATCGGATCAGGGGGCGGCCGGCTCGAGCGTGACGACAACTTCCTCGCAGCGCCCGCAGAGCCCGCTCGCAACGAGAGGGAGGGAGCGGCGGCACCGCGGGCATTCGGCGTGTGTCGTTGCGGCGACGGTGGCGCGAGCCTCGCCCTCGACGACGGTGTAGTCCGAGATCATGAGGAACTCCAGGGTCTCCCCCCGGGAATTCTCGAGGAGCGTGCGAGCCGCATCGTCGGCGGGGAGTTGAAAGACGACCGAAGCGACCTCGCGTTTCTTGAATTCGTCGGCCTTCACCGCCGCATCGATCGCGACCTGGGCGAGGTCGCGAAGTCGGGAAAGGAGGGCGATCTTCTCCGAAGCGTCCGTTCCGGCATAGGCGGGATCGGGTTCGGGAAAGAGCTCGAGGTGGACCGAATCCTTTTTGCCCGCATACTCCCAGGCTTCGTCGGCGGTGAAGGAAAGGACCGGTGCGAGGAGTCTCACGAGCGCTTCGAAAACGCGGTGCATCGCCGTCTGCGTGGCGCGGCGACGGGGGGAATTCGCGGCGTCGCAATACATGCGGTCCTTGGTGATGTCCACGTAGAGGGCGCTGAGGTCGACCGCGCAGAACTGGTTGAGCGTGTTGAAGACCTTGCGGAACTCGTAGGCCGCATAGGCCTCTCTGCACTCCACGACGACCTGATGGAGCCGCTCGAGGATCCACCGATCGAGCAGGGTGAATTCGGTGTCGTCGACGGAGTCGTTTTCGGCGTCGAAATCGTAGAGGTTCGCGAGGAGGATGCGCAGGGTGTTGCGGAAGCGCCGATAAGGTTCGGCGGTCTGCTTGAAGAGATCCTCGCCAAAGGGCACTTCGTTCTGCCAGTCCACGCTGCTCACCCAGAGACGGAGGATGTCGGCCCCGTACTTGTCGTAGAAGTAGGCGGCGTCCACGGGCTTGCCCGACTTCGCGGCCTCGGATTTCGAAATCTTCTTCTTGTCCTGGTCGACGACAAAGCCGTGGGTCATCACCGCCCGGTAGGGCGCGGCGTCGCGCACGGCGACGCTGAGCATCAGTGAACTCTGAAACCAGCCACGGTGCTGGTCGGTGGCCTCGAGATAGAGGTCGGCCGGACAACTCAACTCGGGATGGCGGTCCATTACCGCGACGTGGCTCGAACCCGAGTCGATCCAGACATCGAGGGTGTCGGTGCAGCGCGTCGTTCCCGCGGGCAAGCCTAGCTGCTCCGCCCACCAGTCGTCATCCTTCTCGAACCAGAGATTGGTTCCTCCGGATTCCGTGAGATCGGCGACGCGGCGCGCGAGGCCGGCATCGAGGATGGGTTTCGAGGTTTCCGCGTCGTAGAAAACCGGCAACGGAACACCCCAGGTGCGCTGGCGCGAGATACACCAGTCGGGACGTGACTCCACCGTACCGTAGATTCGGTTGCGGCCCCAGTGAGGGAGCCACTGGACGCGGTCGATCTCCTTCAGCGCAGTACCCCGGAGCTGGTCGATGCGGATGAAGAACTGCGGCACCGAGCGGAAGATCACGGGCGTTTTCGAGCGCCAGCAGTGTGGGTAGCTGTGGAGATAGTTTTCCTTGCCGATCAAGGCGCCCTTTTCCGCGAGCAGCTTGATGATCGGCACGTTCGATTCGTGAACGTGTTGTCCGATGAGAAAATCGACGCCGACCTCATCGGTGAATCTGCCCTCGTCGTCGACGGGAGAGAGAAGGCCGAGTCCGTTCTGCTGTCCGGCCAGGTAATCCTCCGAACCATGTCCGGGAGCGATGTGGACCGCGCCGGTTCCGGTCTCGGTGGTGACGAATTCGGCGAGGATGATCCGCGAGGTGCGCGGGAGGAAGGGATGCTGCGCTTCGGCACCTTCGAGCTCCGCTCCCTTCAACTCGGAAAGATCGCCGTCGGGGACAAAGCCGGTCTTTTGTCCGAAGGCTTCCACGAGTTCGCGCACGATGACAAAATCCTCCGTCACTCCGCGTTCGGGATGGGAGAACTTGCCGCGCAGGTAGGTGAATTGCGGATGCACCGCGATGCCGAGATTTGCCGGGAGGGTCCAGGGCGTCGTCGTCCAGATCACCATCGAGCTTTCCCCGGCAAACCTCCCGGTGACGAGCGGGAACTTCACGAAGATCGCCGGGTCCTTGACGTCCTTGTACTCCACCTCGGCCTCGGCGAGAGCAGTCTGGGCGCCGTAACTCCACTGCACCGGCTTCTGGCTCTGGTAGACGAGCCCCTTTTCCACGAGGGTGGCGAAAACGCGGATGATGTCGGCCTCGTATTCGGGCGAGAGGGTGAGATAGGGGTTTTCCCAGTCTCCGAGGACTCCGAGGCGGCGGAAGGAATTCCGCTGGATGTCGATGTACTGCCGGGCAAAGGTCTCGGATCGCCTGCGGATCTCGGCGGGTTCGAGACCGCGGGATTCCTTCACCACCTTGAATTCGATGGGCAGTCCATGGCAGTCCCATCCGGGAATATAGGGGCACTCGTGCCCCGCCATCGACTTGCTCTTGATGACGAGGTCTTTCAGCACCTTGTTCAGGGCCGTTCCCATGTGCACGTCGCCGTTGGCGAAGGGCGGACCGTCGTGGAGGATGAACTTCGGGAGGGACGCGGCCCTGCGACGCTCAACGATGCGGTGATAAAGCCCATCCTTCTCCCAGCGGGCGAGACGCTCGGGTTCACGCTTGACGAGATCTCCCCGCATCGGGAAAGCCGTGTCGGGCAGGTTCAGGGTCGCTTTGTAGGAAGAGGAGCCGTCGGTATCGCTCATGGAAAAGCCGGGTGTCGAAAGGCGGGAAGCCTAGCACCCCCGGCTGGACGGGTCAAAGGGGGAGTGGACAGGGCTTTTTCGCCAATACCCGAAAACGGCTCGGTGGAAGCGGATGGCATGGATTATTGCCGCGGCCCTCTCCTCGCCTCCCCTTTTGCAGGCATAGGACAGTGAGCAGCCGGTAAACGCCATGCCAGACAAGAAGTGGATGAGCCCGAGCCATCGATCGGCGTTCCCGTCATAACGAAGACGGCATTCCCTCACGACAGGAACGGACAACACCCACTATCTCACTGATGGCGTAGTATCGCCTTCAGAATCCTTGTATTCGATCGCGAGCGGAGTAGGGGCGAGTCCCCTCCCGCGTTCTCACTTCCCGGTAGCCTTGTCGAGGGCGGCCTTGACCTCGGCCTCGATGTCGGCGTAGAGGGACTCATCGGCCTTGAGCACTTCCTTGGCCGCATCCCGGCCCTGGGCGATCTGGGTGCCCCTGAAGCTGATCCAGGAACCACGCTTCTGGAGGATTTCGTGTTCAATGGCAAGGTCGAGGAGCGAACCGACGGCGGAGATCCCCTCGTTGAACATGATGTCGAACTCGGCTTCGCCGTAGGGTGGAGCAACCTTGTTCTTCACCACCTTGAGCTTGGTGCGATTGCCGGTGACGGTGCCGTCGGCAGCCTTGATACTGCCGGTGCGGCGGATGTCGCAACGAACCGAGCTGTAAAACTTGAGAGCGCGCCCGCCGGGCTGGGTTTCGGGGTTGCCGAACATGATCCCGACCTTCTCGCGGATCTGGTTGGTGAAGATGACGACGGTGCGGGCCTTGGCGATGATCGCGGTGAGCTTGCGAAGAGCCGCGCTCATGAGACGGGCCTGGGCGCCGACGGTGGCATCGCCGATTTCTCCGTCGAGTTCCTGCTTCGTGACAAGGGCGGCGACGGAGTCGAGGACGATGACATCGAGGGCGTTGGAGCGCACGAGGGTTTCGACAATGCGGAGGGCCTCTTCGCCGGAACTGGGCTGGGAGAGGAGGAGATTGTCGAGATCGACCCCGAGACGGCGGGCATACTGCGGATCGAGCGCATGCTCGACGTCGACGAAGGCCGCGAGGCCGCCCTGCTTCTGGGCCTGGGCGATCACGGTGAGGGTGAGGGTGGTTTTCCCGGAGGATTCGGGCCCGTAGACCTCGACGATACGGCCCCGTGGGAAACCGCCGGCCCCGAGAGCCCGGTCGATGAGGACATTGCCGGTGGGGATCACCTCGACTTCGACGCGGTTTTCCGTGCCGAGTCGCATGATGGCGGATTCTCCGAAGTCTTTCTGGATCTGGGAAATGGCGAGATCCAGGTTCTTCGCGCGGGCTTCGGCGATGCGGCTGGTTTCCTTGTCGGTGGCTCGTTCGTTGCCTGAATCTTTGCTTTTGGGGGCGGCCATGTCGGAAGAGGTGGTGTTGGGAACGGCGGCGCGGGTGGAGCCTTTGCGGGAACCGGCCGTCTTGGAGGTGGCGGGCGGGGTTTCGTCGAGGTCCGTCGCGGGGATCGCGCCTTTTTCGGCTTCGGTAGGAGATAGCAGTTCAACCATGGGATGACAAATTGTTGTTTCCCGGCCAGTTTACAAAAAAGTGTTCAGACGTCCAGTAAAAAAACGAACAATGTTCAAGTTTTCGCCGAGCGGAGGGCTTGCGTTCCCCGGAGGTGTGCGGGATGATCCCTGCTCCTTCGCGGACGCTCCCGTCCGGCTTCCCGTTTTTCCCATGCGAATTCTCTCAGGCATCCAACCGAGCGGCCGACTCCACATCGGTAACTACTTCGGCATGATGGAACCCTCGATCCGTCTCCAGGACGAGGGAGATGCTTTCTATTTCATCGCCGACTACCATGCCCTGACCTCGACCCACGACCCGAAGGAACTCAGGGAGAACGTCCGCAACCTCGCGATCGACTTCCTTGCCTGCGGGCTCGATCCTGACAAGGCCACTTTCTGGAGACAGTCGGACGTGGTCGAGGTGACGGAGCTCGCCTGGATCCTCAGCTGCGTCACTCCGATGGGATTGCTGGAACGCTGCGTCTCCTACAAGGACAAGATCGCGCAGGGGATCTCGCCCTCGCACGGGCTTTTTGCCTACCCGGTGCTGCAGGCGGCGGACATTGTCATTTTCGACGCCAACGTGGTTCCGGTGGGACGCGACCAGAAGCAGCACCTCGAAGTGACGCGCGATATTGCGCAGAAGTTCAACGACCGCTATGGCGAGGGGCTGCTCGTCATTCCCGAACCGCGCATTCGCGAGGAGACTGCGGTGGTCCCGGGGCTCGACGGCCGCAAGATGAGCAAGAGTTATGACAACGCCATCGACATCTTCGAGGAGACGGAGAAGGCGCTGCGCAAGAAGGTCATGAAAATCGTGACGGACTCGACTCCGGTCGAGGAACCGAAGGATCCGACCGACAGCTACATCGTGCAGCTCTACCGGCTCTTCGCGACGGCGGACGAGGTCGCGGAGATGGAGGCATCGTTCCGCACCGGTGGGCAGGGATACGGACACTACAAGCAGCAGCTCTTCGAACGCATCCGCGATTATTTTGCCCCGATGCGCGAGCGCCGCGAAGCACTCGTGAAGGACGCCGGCTACGTGGATGACGTTCTCGCAGCGGGAGCGGAGAAGGCCCGGGAAGAAGCCCGCAAGGTGATCGACCGGGTGCGCGCAGCCGTGGGGATGTAGGCGCTTCGAGACGTTCTTCGTTCCTTCGTTCTTCGTTTCCCCGTTCCCAAACGGAGAAACTGTCCAGCCAAGAACGAAGAACGAGGGAACGGAAAACGAAGAACTTTACTTACTCCTTCTTCTTGAAGTATTCAGAGGGATCGACGGGAGGTTTGCGTTTGGGGGTTTCGGGAGCGGGTTCGCCCGCCGAAGCAGCCTTCTCTGCGGGCATTGGTTTGGCAGAAGCGGCCGGTGCTTCCTTTTTTTCCGACGGAGGTGGAAAGACGGCGTCGTCTTCGAGCAGGGTGACCTGCCGGGGGTCGGTCAGCTTGATCTGCGGTTTGCCCTGATAGATGGAAATGGTCCCCTCGACGGCGAGGCGTTTTCCCTCGTAGACTTCGGACGGCTCTCCTTCTGGAAAGCGATTGAGGTCGCTCTTGAAGGTGACGAGAAAAAACTCGGCGCCATCGAAGTTCACGAAGTTCGTTCCCGAACCCGACTTGCCCGAGCCCTTGGTCCGGCCGTGGACGACCACCTTCTGGCCCTCCTTGGCCATGAGGGCATCGGTCTCGGTAGCGGCGAGATACAGTTTGTCATCCGCGTGAAGTGGGAAGAAACCACAGGCCAGGACAGCAAATGCAAGCAGGACGGTTTTCATGGAGCTTCGTAGTCGGGGTTGTGAAGACTGGCGACTCTTCCGTTCGCGTAGACGACGGCGATCTCGGGTGCCCCGGACGGGGCCAGTTGCTGGATGACGACGACGGAATCGGCGATGGCGGCAAGGACGGGTCGGTCGTGGGGGACCAGTTCAAAGGCGATTTCCTTCCCTCCAGGCCAGGGACTCCTCAGGAGATCCGCCAGATCGTCCGCGGGGAGGTATCGACCCGCAAGATCATCCCAGTTTCCCGGGTAATGATCGCGATTGGCCCGCGCATAAGCCTCGCAGGCCACGAAAAGGCTGGAGGCATGAGCCCGGCTCTCGGCACGGAAGCGGGTCTCCTGGTCCGCCTTCCACTTGCCGAGTGCGGGAACGGTGAGGGCCGCGATTACCATCAGCACCGGGAAGAAGAGCATCGTGGCATAACTCAGCCACAGACTGAAGGTGGCGAGTCTCCGACCCCGCAGGGGGAAAGCCTTGGTTTCGTATCTCGCCACATGCCCGCAAACGGCGGCAATGGCCGAGAGAAAAAGTCCCGCCACCAGCCAGACTGTCGCGGATCCGATCACCGCCAGCACCGCTCCGAAAATGGCCGGCTTCGACCATTCGGTCCGGAGATCACCGGAAGATGGGGGCGCGTGGCTCATAAGGTACGTTTCCTTTATCACGTGACCGAGGGAGAGGAAACCGCATTTTCCCGCACTTCTTCGCGAGGAGGAATGCGGGAGAACAGAAACGCGATAACGAGAAAGGAGCAGGTAGAGAGCGACGCTCCCAGAAGCAAATTGGACTTGAGTCCGAAAGTCGAAGCCATAAAGCCGGCGGAGAGACTGCCCAGCACCCTGGCGGTACCTCCGATGGCCATGGTGTAGACCCCCTGGATGGAATTCCGGAATTCATCGCTGGCAAGGCGATTGAGAAACATGACCGGCCCCACGTAAAGCGCGAGGACTTCGAAACCGTGCCCGAGCTGCGCCAACACGGCGACGACCGGGTTCGGAAAAAAGGAGAGGAGGAGCATCCGCGTGACCATGCAGGCGAGGCCGAGGACCATGATCCCTTTCAAGCGGAGACGCGCCTGCAGCCAGGGCATGAGGAGGGTACAGCCCACCTCGATGAGGACGCCGAGATTGATGATGAGGGAGATATAGGGTTTCGGCACGTTAACGACTTCGTCGAGGTAGTTGCCGATGAAGGAGTAGTAGGTTGCGGCCGAGAGAAAGGCGAAGAGCAGTCCGATCGAGAGCCAGCGGGCGTTGGGCGCAAAGAGCGCGCGAAGGGCCTCGCCGGAGGGAAGCCGGGAACCTTCCCGGCGCTGCGTTCTCGCGACGACGGGAAGCGTGAAGGTGTTTGCCAGGCTGAGGAGAGAAAAGATCACGGAACAAGGCAGGATAAGGCGTGGTTCGGCACCCTTGAGCAAAGGGTAGTAGAGGAGCAGGCTCGGAAGGATGTAACCGCTCGTGCCCCAGATCCGGACCGTGGGGTACTCGACGGAGATCCCGTCGCGTTTTCGCTGGGCCTCGGCGAGTGAAAAGAAATAACCGTCCTGCAGGGGCAACATCGCCACCGCCGCAAGTCCGTGGAAGAAAAACAGGGCGAGGGTGAGGGCGATGTGCCGGGAAAAGAACATCGTCGTCAGCACCAGGGCGCTGGTGAGGAAGGCCACCGCAAGAATCCGCCTCGTGTCGACCCGCCGATCCGCGAGAAGGGTGATGAGCACCGGCGAACACAGCGTGGGAACCCCCATGAGAGACATGGCTAACCCGATCTGAAGGAAATTGAATCCCCCCTGCTCACGCAGAAAGACGGTGATGAGGGGCATGATGCTGCCAATCGCGGCGTAGCTCAGGAAGAACTGACGACGAAGGGCGGTCATGGAGGCGGCGCGTGACTCGTACGGCGGCAAAACGAAACGCGCACGACGAGATGGAGATTCCGCCATTGCCAGCCGGAGTCAATCCGGCTGAGCGAGGCTCACCAATAAAATAAAAACCCGTTCCGGAAAGACCGGAGCGGGTTTTCGATTCGGGGATTTTTCCGCGCGGGAAAAAGGATCAGTCGGGAAGAAGCACGTTGTCCGTGTCGACCGAGAGCCAACCGCCGCTGGATTCACCGTCTTCGCTGACTTCGCGCTTTTCGAAGATGTTTTCGACGAGGCGGTCCTTGCTTCGAATGGTAGCGCCTGCCGAGGCGGAAGTCAGCGTTTCCTCGGTCACGTGACCGCCGCAAAACCCGACGACCGCCTTTTTGGATTTGAGCCAGGGATGGTACTCGCTGTACTCACCGGGGCCGTCCATGAGCCCGTCGGCGACGAGAGGCGAACGGCTGAAGCTCGTGTCGGTTTGACCGGTGACGTAGCAATAGACGTTTTCCTGGGACTCCAGTTCACCGTCCTCGCGGGGCGGTTGCAGCTTGTCCGGATGCTTGGACGCGATCCAGAACACCACTTCGGTGTCGATGTAATCGGGAATCAGGACGTTGAAAGCATCGGTCGAGGTGGTGAATTCGGAATCTTCTCCACCACCGCCACTGCCGCTGGTTTGCTTGTCGGGGTCGAAGGAAGGATAAATTCCCTCCCAGTCGGCCGCGAAGGCACGGCAAGCGAGCAGGATCTGCTTGATGTTGTTCACGTCCTTGGTGCGTTTGGCGCGCTCTTGAATGCCGTTGTAGGCGGGCATCGCGGAGCTCGCGAGGATGCCGATGATCGCGATGACGACCAGCAGCTCGATCAGGGTGAAGGCACCCCGGTATTGGCTCTTTACTTTCATGGTGTGGTTTTTGGGTATGTTGGATTATGATGTGCCCTTGGCCGCAAAGCCTTGGACTTATCTAGTGCCGGAGATGACATCGTAAATACCTCATCTCCGTTGCGAGAATGCCATTTTTCAGATTCGACGACAAGAAAAAATCCAGCTTTTCCCTCATTTTGAAGGAAGTGTCCGCCCCGCCCCCATGACACCCGCCATTCCCCTGGAAGACCTTTTCGAAGACCTCATCGCCAAGTCCATGCGCGGACGCCACCTCTCCGAATCCGAGTTGGTGGAAACGACAGGAGTGCCCCGCGACGTTCTTTCCCGCCTCTGCCGGGGCGAATTCTGTGACGAAGCGGCACTGGTCAAGGTCGCCCGGGCCCTCTCCCTCGATCCCCGCAGTCTCACCATGGCGGCCTCGAAAGTCTGGTCACCAAGGCCGGCGAGCGTCGAAGGGCTGGAAATGTTCAACCTGCCCTATCGGGACATGCGGGTGAACGCCTATCTGGTCTGGGATCCCGCGACGAAGGCGGCGGCCTTTTTCGATACCGCCACCGACAGCATTCCCCTCGTGCAGAAGGCCCGGGAGCTCGGGGTCTCGGTCGAGTCGATCTTCCTGACTCACACCCACAACGATCATATCGCGGCGCTGGACGGACTCAGGGACGCTTTCCCGGGAGCAAAGGCGTACTCCAACTGCGCCGAGCCCTGGCCGGGCACGGAGACCTTCGCCGAGGGTGCCGCTTTCTCCATCGGCTCGCTTCGGGTCAAAACCCGGACCACTAGCGGCCACTCCGTCGGTGGTACCACCTATGTCGTCGAAGGACTTTCCCGACCCCTCGCCGTGGTGGGCGACGCGATTTTCGCGGGATCGATGGGGGGCGGCATGGTCTCCTTCGATGACGCGTGGAAAAACAACCGCGAGAAAATCCTCACCCTGCCCGACGAGACCGTGATCTGTCCCGGCCACGGCCCGCTCACGAGCGTGGGCGAGGAAAAACGCAACAACCCGTTCTTCTCCGCCGAATTCGCCTCATGACGGAATCGACCGGTAAAGCGGAGTTGATCCTCGCCTCCGGTTCTCCGCGCCGCCGTGATCTTCTCGCCGCCGCTGGATTCCGTTTTCGCGTGGAAAACCCCGGGATCGAGGAGAACGAGGACACGAGTCTGCCCATCCGCCTGCTCACGGCCGAGAACGCTCGGGACAAGGCCGTGGCCGTGTCCGCCCGGTTTCCCGAAGCCGTCGTCATCGCCGCCGACACCCTCGTCCTCCTCGGTGAAACCGTTCTCAGCAAACCCGCCGATCTCGCCGAGGCCGCCCGCATGCTGGAGTCCCTCAGCGGCGGCAATCATGAGGTTTTCACCGCCGTGGCCATCCGGCACGGGCAGACCGGCCGCGAGGTCGACTTCACGGAGACGACTTCCGTGCATTTCAAAACCCTCACCCCGGACCAGAGGGCCGAATATCATCGCCGTATCGACCCGCTCGACAAGGCGGGCGCCTATGCGGCCCAAGAACACGGGGACCTCATCATCGATCAGATCGAGGGTTCCATGAGCAACGTCATCGGGCTCCCCATGGACGAGGTCATCCGGGTGCTGCGCGATGACTTCGGGATCACTCCCGATCCCCTGGCGACGGACCCTCGATGAAAAGCTCGCCGGCACGGCGACGCACGTGGTAACCGCCGGGAAGACTCGCTTTCGCGGGGCGGGAGTCGGAAAGGAGCACCGCGGCCACGCGCTCGACTTCGAAGAAGCCGCAGTCCGGGACGCCGGATTCCCGCAGCCACGAGAGAAGCAGGCGGTTGCGCCTCGCCTCGGGAAAGGTACGGAGGGCGGCCACCTCGAGCCCACCCGAGGGCTGCCGGCGCGGCAGGTTTCCCAGCATCTCCATCGACCAGGCCTCGTCGAGGGCGGCCAAATCCGCGGCGCGCAGGATCGCCTCGCGCGGATCGCGACCGACAACCTCGGCGATCTCCGGAAGAAGCCGGCGACGG
This sequence comes from Verrucomicrobiia bacterium, assembly GCA_020439925.1. Lineage (GTDB taxonomy): Bacteria > Verrucomicrobiota > Verrucomicrobiia > Verrucomicrobiales > DEV007 > Arctic95D-9. Next base: position 31,715 of record JAGRPC010000194.1, read on the forward strand.
ATGCGGTTTCGCAGGGTGAAATCCGAGGCGTTGCTCGCATCCTCCCGCCACGCGATGCCGTGATCCCCGGCATAGGCAAGCAGCGTCTCCCTCGAGACCGTCAGGAGGGGACGGAGCAAGGTCAGCTCCACCCCGTCGACGGACCGCCGCGACTCCGAGGCCATGCCGGCGAGTCCTCGAGAACCGGCTCCCCGGAAAAGATGCATCAGCACCGTCTCGACCCGGTCGTCCGCGTGGTGGGCGAGAAAGACGCGCTCACAGTCGTGTTCCCGCGCCACCTCCGCGAGCGCCCGGTAACGCAGTTCCCGCGCCGCCACCTCGAGCGAGAGTTTTTTTTCCCGGGCGAAGGCGGCCGCCTTGACGCGACGGATCTCGCAAGGAATTCCGCGACGCTCCGCTTCCGCCGCGACGAAGGCGGCATCGGCTTCGGACGCTTCGCCGCGCAAGCCGTGCTCGACATGGACAACCCGAAGATTTTCATAACCTTCCTCCCGCAGCCAGTGCCAGAGGACCATGGAATCCACACCTCCGGAAACCGCAACAAGGTAAGCCAGCGAAGGATCCCATCGTTCGCGAAGGGGATGCCCCAGCTCGTGCAGCTCTTTTTCGTTCCTTTTCAACCGTCCCCGCATTGAACAGGGTGAGGCGCCAGAGTCAACCCTGTCGGGTCCGCCGAGCCGATCGGCTCAGGGCATGCCCCAGGCAGGCTTCACCACCGCTTGCAGCCATTCCTTGACCTTGGCCTGCTCGAAATCCGCGAACTGGTGCCCCGTCTGCGCCATCTCGCTCGCGACCGTCCCGGCACGCCGGCTCTTGAAGTCCTTCGCCACGCCCTCGGAATTCGCGGCGTTCGGACTCGTCTCCCCCCAGCACACGTAGGCGAACTTGCCCTCCAGCGAGGGGTAGTTTCCGTCCGCCGAGGCATACCCGCCTCCTCCGTCGGCGATCACGAAGGCACCGAAAAAATCGGCGAGGCTTCCTTCCTTGTCCCTCACCCGGAGCATCCCGTCGATGCTGTGCCCGCCGTTGCTGAAACCGGAGATCACGCTCCATTCCTTCTTCAGGTTGGGAATCTTTTCGTGGATGCGCTCGATCATGGCACGGTGAAAGGCCCAGACCTGATCGTATTCACCGACCATGTTGGCCTGTCCTGGATTGTTCGCGCCCTTGGGATAAGGCAGTCCGGCAAGCACGAAGGCGCCGCCGGGCACAAAGCCGGAACTCGGCTGGTTGCCGCCCTCACCACCGGCCAGCCAGACAACGAGGCCGCAGGGTTTCGCCGGGTCGTAGTCCGTCGGGAGACGCAGGTTGCAGGCCGCGGTTTCCCCCTTGCGGTCCTTCGGAAGTTCCGGGAACTCGAGTCGCAGGCTCGCTCCGGGCTTGACGTCCTCGTCGACCACCGCGGCCGCACCGGCAGGTTCCCCGCCGGGTTTCCACGCGCGGATGAAGGCCTGGTCGACATCGGAAAACAGGGAAACGGCGAGCGTGTAATCCTTTCCGTCCGCGCGACGGATGGTCACGTCACCTCCATTCACCGCCACGATCTCGGCCTCGATCTTCCGGCCTTTCCCATCGGTGAATTCCCTTGCCGCGAGGGCGCCGGCAAACCAGGTCGGCAGCAGGGTCGCCAAAAGAAGGAGAGGGGAACTTTTCATGGGGTCGGATCGACCCGCGCATGGAAGCGAATTGCCCCGCAAAGGTCAAGCACGCGTGTCGGTTTCCCCGCTTGCAATCCGGCAAATCGGGCGGTCATTCCCCGTCCCATGTCAGACCCCTCCTCCAGCGCCCCGGTTCCGCCCTCGCGCATCCGAAACATCGCCATCATCGCACACGTCGATCACGGCAAGACCACG
>JAGRPC010000194.1:33647-37222 GCA_020439925.1 Verrucomicrobiia bacterium
CACGATCCTGGCCAAGAACACCGCCGTGCACCGGCGCCACCCCGATGGCTCCATGACGGTGATCAACGTCATCGACACCCCCGGCCACGCCGACTTCGGCGGCGAGGTGGAGCGCGTCATGAAGATGGTCGATGGCGTCCTCCTCGTCGTCGACGCTTACGAGGGTCCCCAGGCGCAGACCCGCTTCGTTCTCAAGAAGGCCCTCGCCCACGGCCTCACCCCGATCGTGTTCGTCAACAAGATCGACCGCCCCAACGCCGAGCCCCTCCTGATGCATGACAAGGTGCTCGAGCTTTTCCTCGATCTCGACGCCAACGAGGAGCAGTTCGGAGCCCCCTTCCTCTACGGCAGCGCCAAGAACGGTTATGCCGGGGTCAAGCCCGACGCGGAGATGAAGAACATGACCCCGCTCTTCGACGCCATCATGGAGCACATCCCCGCTCCCGATGCCGACCCGGAAGGTGAATTCAAGATGCTCGTCTCCAACATCGATTGGTCGGACTACGTCGGCCGGATCGCCATCGGCAAGATCCTCGCGGGCAGCGTGGAGATCGGACAGACCGTCTGGCGCCTCATCCCCGGCGACAAGCCGCAACGGGCCAAGATCACCAAGGTCTTCGAATACACCGCGCTCTCCACCGGCGAGGTGACGAACAGCGGCGCCGGTCACATCGTCGGCCTTTCCGGTTTCGAGGACGTCGACATCGGCGAAACCATCGCCGCGACGGCAGAGTCCGAGCCCATTCCCTTCGTCGAGATCGATCCGCCGACGGTGATGATGTCCTTCGCGGTCAACGACGGCCCCTACGCCGGCACCGAAGGCACCCGCGTCACCTCCCGCGAGATCCGGGACCGCATCTTCCGCGAAGCCCGCACCAACGTCTCCATCAAGGTGGAGGACACCGAGAACGCCGGTGAATTCAAGGTCAGCGCCCGTGGCGCCATGCAGGTCGCCGTCGTCGTCGAGGAAATGCGGCGCGAGGGTTTCGAGGTGCTCGTCTCCCGCCCCACCGTCATCAAGCGCGAGATCAACGGAAGGCTGCACGAGCCCTTCGAGACCCTCTACCTCGAGGCACCCGAGGAGTCCATCGGCGGCTGCATCCAGGCCCTCGCCAACCGCAAGGGCGTCATGGAATCCATGAGCACCCGCAACGGCCGCACCAACATCGAGGCGACCATCCCGACCCGGGGGCTCATCGGTTTCGAGTTCGAACTGCTCAACCTCACCAGCGGCGAGGGCATCATGTCGCACCTCTTCAAGGAATACCGCCCCGACTCGGGCGACATCCGCACCCGTGGCACCGGCACCCTCGTCTCCATGGAAAAGGGCGAGGCCATGTCCTATGCTCTCGGCAATATCGAGACACGCGGAAAACTCTTCGTCGGACCCGGCGATGTCGTTTATGAAGGCATGATCGTCGGTGAGAACCCGCGTGCCGACGACCTTCCGGTCAACCCGACCAAAGCCAAGCACGTCACCAACCACCGCGCCGCCGGGAGTGACAAGACCACCGCCCTCACGCCGCCGCTGAAGTTTTCCCTGGAGCGCGCCATCGAGTACATCGAACCCGACGAACTCGTCGAAGCCACGCCCAAAAACATCCGCCTGCGCAAGCGCATCCTCGACAGCAACGAGCGCAAGCGCCTCGCGAAGAAGGGGTGATCGTACGAGATTCTCCTATCCTCCATCGGTCAATCCCCTAGGAGGGTTTACGAAACGGGACGAATACACGGACCGGCCTGGCCGAACTAGCTTGCCAAGCGAGTCCAGCCATGAAACCGCTTAATCCCTTCGTCTCCCGAGTACCTGCGATCCCTTTCCTGGCGGCATGTGCCGTCTGTCTTCAAGGCATCCTTCCGCTTGCCGGAGCGCCGGTAACATACGAAGCAGTCACTGCATTCGAGGGAGGTGCTTGGGGTCCGGAAGCCGGTCTCATCTCCGGATCGGATGGACTGCTCTACGGCACCACCGCCTCGGGAGGGGCCGATGGTGATGGGACCGTGTTTCGCACCAACGCGAGCGGCACCGTGCTGGAAACGATCCTTCACTTCAACGGAGACAATGGATCCGGTCCCGTCGCATCCCTCGTCGAGTGGACCTCTCCGGCGATGACCCGCTATTACTATGGAACCGCCCTTGAGGGCGGCGCCCACGGGTTTGGAACCGTCTTCCGCGTCTCGGCAGACGGCCTCGCCGAAACGCTCGTCAACTTCACCGGAACCGGGGGTACCCATCCCGGTGCTTATCCCGAAGGGGCGCTGATCCTCGCATCCGACGGAAACTTCTACGGCACCACGGTCTCGGGTGGCGCCAACGACGAGGGCACCGTCTTCCGTATTTCTCCCTCCGGAAGCCACGAAGTCCTCTTCGAGTTCGACAGCGGAAGCATGGGCTTCAACGGGGCCAGCCCGCGTTCCGCCCTGCTGGAAACGCCCGCCGCGGGTGTCTTCCTTGGAACGACGGCCGGCGGTGGCACCAACGGAGACGGCACCGTCTTCAAAATCACCGACACCGGCGTAGTGACTTCGATGATCCATTTTTCGGCCTACGACTCGACCCGTCCCGGAGCCGGGCCAACCGCTCCGCTGATTCGCGCGTCGGACGGCAACTACTACGGAACGACCCGCTTCGGTGCCTACTACGACCCTGTCTACAAGGACCAGGGCACCGTCTTCAAGATGACCCCGGAAGGCGAACACACGGTCCTCGCCGCTTTCGTTTATCCCATTCCCGGGGAGCACAGGGGCATGTGGCCGGCTTCCGCGCTCGTGGAAGGACAGGATGGATATCTGTATGGGAACACCATCAGGGGCGGGAACTCCGACCGGGGGGTCGTCTTCCGGGTGGCCAAAACCGGAGGCATGACCACCTTGGTCGACTTCGCCTTTGATTCGGCACCCAAAGGAAGCGGAGCTCCCGGGGCGCTCCTGCAGGTGGCCGCCAACGAATTCATCGGTACTACGGTTGCTGGTGGCGACAGGAATCTCGGAACGGTCTTTCGGATCTCGAATCCGCAGGACTCGTCCGCCGATTTCGCCACCCTGATCAACTTCACCGGGCAGGCCCCCGGATTCACGACCGGACCGAAGGAACCGGAGGGCGGGCTCCTCAAGGCCAGCGATGGCTTCTTTTACGGCACCACACGCAAGGGGGGAGCCCCGGACAAGGGGACCGTGTTCCGGTGCGACACCGGCGGCAATACCACCGTGCTTGTCGAATTCACCGGAAACGGGATGGAAAACAAGGGGGCCTTTCCCACGTCGGAACTGATCGAGGGAGGCGACGGCAACTTCTACGGAACGACGGAATACGGTGGGGCGAATGACCTTGGCACGGTGTTTCGGATGACCCCCGGAGGTTTGCTGACCACGCTCGTCGAGTTCTCCGGAGCCTCGGGCAGCCATCCCGGATCTTGGCCGCGGTGCGGTCTGACGGACGGCGACAACGGCTATTATTACGGCACCACCTACTCGGGGGGAACCCATGACAAAGGAACGGTCTTCCGTATTTCCTACGCGGGCGCAGGGGAGACGCTGGTTCACTTCTCGGGTGACGAGACGGTGGCCAAGGGGAT
>JAGRPC010000195.1 GCA_020439925.1 Verrucomicrobiia bacterium
TCGGTGTTCGTCGGGCTGGCCCGGTCCATTCGCGATTTCAAGGCCCTCATGGCCTCGTATCCGCTGGACTGAGAGTGACCGGGTTCGCGCTCTCCTCGTTGCCTCTCGATGGGGTATCGGGCAGGCTTGGGAACCCCCGTGTAATCCGGTCTTGACCGCCCCGGGCATCCGAGTGTTCACTGGGCGCCGACGGATTTGAAGGCTTTTTCGGACAGTTATCGTTGCCTCGCGCGGGATCCTCTCGGGCTTTCAAGTTTGTGGCTGGGGGAAGACGACCTGGTCTACGTGAAGGGATCGGGGTTCCTCATGCCCTTCACCGAGGAATACAAGCGTTTCCGCCTCGGCGAGATCCAGTCCTTCAGCGTGGCCAAGACCTCCCGGACCGGTCTGACCTTGCTCTATGTCTTTCTCCTGCTCTTTTCCGCGGTGATCGCGGGTTTGATCGCCGGTTTGTCCGAGTCCTATCACCTCGCCAAGATTCTGACTCTCTCCTTTTTCTCGGCGGGAGCATTGGGGGCCCTCGCCATGCTCGTGCGGCACCTCATTCTCGGTCCGGTCTGTGTCTGCGACATCCAGACCCGTCTGACGAAGGAGCGGCTCCGTCCCCTGCGGCGCTATCATTTCACCCTCGAAACCGTGAGTCGTATCGACGGGCTCGTCAGGGAAAAGCAGACGGACGTTCCCAAACCTGACGGGGCGGAAGGAGAGGCGTCTGCCTTCCGGCGCGTCGCTTCCAAGGGGCCCGGAGATTTCTATCGGGTGCCGAAGGTGGTGGTCCCGGCCTTCGCCCTTTTTGTGGTGCTCGGAATCCTCGGCTTGCTGGGGCTCCATCTGGAAAGTCTCCTCGTCACGGGCATCGTGCTTGTCCTCCTGCTCGCGGGCAGTCTTCTCGTCACGCTTTCGCTGGTCTCGGTCGTGCGAACGCCGACACCGATGTCCCTGCGGACCGCGCTGTGGGTTCTCATGGGGTTCCATTTTCTCGTCATCGGCACCGGGGCGGTCTATTTCCTGGTCGTGGCCGCGGGGAATCCCGCCTACACGGTCGGTTTGGGCGGACCTCTCGAGGCCTACACGGCCCTGCCGAGCGAGGGGGGAATGGCGCTCTACGGTGTCTTCTGTGCCTTCTTTCTCGGGTATCTCGTCTGCGGCGGGATCGGGCTGGGATCGGCGCGGGTGTGGGGAAAGCGGCAGACTCTGTTGGCGGCGGCGGTGCCGGATGCGGAAGGCGGCTCGGCTGAAGGGGAGGCTCCTGAATGAGCACGCTGGCCAAGACCGTCTGTTCGCTGCACGCGGACCGCAGCGCCACGGCCCGCTGTCCCAAGTGCCGGCGTTTCTTCTGTGCGGAATGTGTCACCGAACACTCGGGCAAACTCGTCTGTGCGTCCTGTCTCGCGGCGGAAGCGACGCCGAAGGAGGCAGAGCGCCGGAAAAGAGCGGGTTTCGCCTTCCACCCGGCGGCCTGGCTGCAGTGGATCGCGGCCTGGGCGATCGTGTGGTTGATCTTCTACTTCTTCGCCCGCTTTCTCGGCGATATTCCGGATGCTTTCCACGATGGCACGATCTGGGAATGAGATGACGACATGAGCAAGGCAAACCGCAGGATTAAAAAGCGCCGGAGCGAGTCCGGAGCGATGCAAATCCTCGAGGAGGCCTTTCATCTCGTGCGGACCGCGGGAGTGAACGCCTACTGGCGGTATTATCTGGGCGCCGTGCCTTGGGCGGTGGGACTGCTCTATTTCTCGGCGGACATGGGGCGCAGCAGTCACGCCGGACGGGATGCGGCCCTTCTTTCGGTGGCCATGACCGGACTCTATTTCTGGATGAGGATCATGCAGGCCTCCTTCTGTGCCGTGCTCTGGGAACGGCTCAATCCGGGAGGAGTCCCCGCGCTGGGGCGCACCGAGCGCTTTCGCGCCCTTGGCTCTCTTGCGTTTCTCCAATCCCTGCAGGCTCCGCTCCTTGCGGTGGGATTGTTTTTTGCCATCCCCTTGGGCTGGATTCTGGCGATGCAGCAGAATTTCTCCGTCCTCGCCCTGACACGCAGGCCGGGACGTCGTCCCCTGCGGGAGCAGTTTGTCGACGCAATCCGACTCGCCCATGACCAGTGGGCTCAAAACCACGCCATTCTCGTGGTCTTCTTTTTTGTCTCGCTCTTCACCTGGGTGAACCTCGTCACGGCCGTCCTCTTCACCACGAGCATGGGGAAGTCGATCTTTGGGATCGAGAGCGTTTTCACCCTCAGTCCCGAAGCTGCCGTGATGAACACGACCTTTCTCCTCGGGACCTTTCTTCTCACCCAGCTGGTGATCGGGCCGCTCTTCACCGCGACCTATACCCTGCGTTGTTTTTATGCGGAATCGCGCACGAGCGGGAGCGATCTGCTCAGCCGGCTCGAAAGCTGTCGCGCGAAGCGGGGCGAGGAGGAGCGCCGCGAGCGCGTCACCCTCGGACGGGTTGCGGTCATCGCGTTGTTGGCGGCGACGGTATTCGGAGGCACGCCTCTCGGCGCCGAAGAGGCGAAGCCCGAGGAGGCGGCAACCCCTTTGGTCGAGGAGCGGCTCCGGGAGGAGATCACCGAGACACTCGAGCAGAAGAAATACCAGTGGCAGCTTTCGCGACAGCTCGACGAGGAAGCGGTGCAGGAGAAGTCGTGGCTGGCCCAGCGCCTCGAGGAGATCGCGTCGAGCGTGAAGGAGGTCCTGAAGGACCTCGGGGAATGGATCGAGGAAATGATGAGGGAGCTTTTCAGACGGCGCATGATCGCACCGGGCGGGGACAAAACGGATTGGAAGTGGATGGAGGGCCTCAGCTCCACTGCCTCCATCGCCCTCGTCGTCGGAGTGCTCGCCCTTCTCGTATGGCTCTCCATCCTGCTCTACCGCCGTTACCGGGGAAGGGAAGAAACCCTCTCCGCGGACGATAGCGGCGGACAGGCGATCGATCTCGAGAGCGAGGAAATCGTGGCGACCCAGTTGCACGAGGACGAGTGGCTCAAGCTCGCGAGGGAACAGATCGAGAAAGGCGAGGAGCGACTCGCGATCCGGGCTCTCTATCTCGCCACCCTCGCCCACCTCGGGGAACGGGGTTTGCTGAAAATCGCCCGCTTCAAGTCGAACCGCGATTACCGTCGCGAGTTGGAACTCCGGGCGCGCTCCCTGGCGGAGCTCCGCCGCGCCTTCGAGGCCAACACCGCGCTCTACGAGAGAACCTGGTACGGACTCCATCGACCCGCCCCCGGGGCCGTCGACGAATTTCTCCGAAATCATGCCGTCATCCGCGACACGGCAGTCACTGCCGCGGAGGAGCGGCCCGCACCGGCGGGCGTGAGGTAACCCATGACTCGCAGAACGACAGCGACCGGTCTCGGACTTGTGCTGCTTGCGGCGGTGCTGGTGACCGGGTTTTTTGCGGTCCTCGAGAAACGCTTTGCCGAGGGTGGACTCTACCCACACTACGCCAGCTACCGCACCGATTCTCTCGGCACCAGCGTCCTCTACGAATCGCTCGAGCGGCTCGACGGTCTCGCGGTGAGGCGAAATCTCACCCAGCTCAACGGCATCCAGGGACTCGATGCCGACAGTGTGGTGCTTTTGCTCGGTTATCCGAGAGACAGTTTCGAGGATCTGCGGGCCACGCCGGATTCCCCGGTCTTGAAAGCCGTCGAGGAAGGGGCCCGCCTCGTCATCACCATCAATCCCGAACTCGTTCCGGAAGTCTACCAGCCCCGCCTCTCCGACGACGAGGAAGACTGGCTCGACCGTCGCCGCCGCATCCGCGAATCGCTCGGACGTCCCGGGGGAGACGGGAAAGAAGCCGGACCGGAGACAAACCCCTCGGAAGAGAAGGCGGGGAAGGCCGCCAAACCGGTTTCCGGAAAGGATGCCGCGAGCGAGGCGAGAGAAGAGGGCAGTGAGGCGAAAGAAAAGAGGAGCGAGAGGAAGGACAAGGCGAGTGAGGTCGAAAAGGACGCGAAAAGCGGGACGAAGACCGAGGAGACAGAGACCGAGGAGGAAAAGGAAGACGAGGAGGCACGACTCGAGCGCCAAATGGAGGAGCAACTCGGGCCGCCGCTCACCAAGAAGCTCGGCGTCGAGATTCCGACACCGGGAGCCTTCAAGCGACCCGACGAGGGATGGGAAACCCGGCCCCAGAAAACCAAGGGCAAGGCGACCCTCACCGGAGAATGGCCCGTGTGGCGGTCGCAGTACCGTTTCAAGACCTCCGATCCGCAATGGCGGGAGATCCTCTATGTCGGAAAGGAGCCCGTCGTCCTCGAGCGACCGCTCGGAAAGGGCACCGTCGTTCTGGCCTCCGACACCTATTTCGCCAGCAACGAGGGACTTCACCTCGGCGGGGAGCCGGGATTCCTCCTCTGGATGCTGGGAGGAAAAACGAAAGTCATCTTCGACGAGACCATCCACGGCACCTCCGAGAGCGGGGGAGCGATGAAGCTGATCCGCCGTTACCGTGCTCACGGCGTTTTTGCGGGTCTGCTTCTCTTCCTCGTTCTCTGGGCCTGGCGGAGCGCCTGCCCCCTTGTTCCCGGCACCGAGGAGGCGGATCGGGGCCTCATCGGAGAGGGCGGCATGGTCCTCGGCGAAGGAACTGGTTCGGGATTGATCCGCCTGCTTCGTCGCAGCGTGCCCTCCACCACCCTGCTTTCCCGCTGCGTGGAGGTGTGGGGATCGTCATCGGCCAGCCGCGTCCCCGAAAAGGCACGGCAGGGGGTCGCCCAGGTCGTCGAGCGTCATCAGCGCGACTCGAAGCAGTTCGGCATCGCGGAGGCCTACGCCGCCATCGTCGAGCTCCTTCGAAAGCGTTGACAAGGAAGCCTTTCGCCGCGAAGAAAGGAGCATGATCCGACGACTTTTCCTGATGGCCTTCGCCCTCGGCTCCGCCCTCGGCCTGAGCAGCTGCGGCATCGTCAACCACCAGATTTCCCGGGCCGCGAACCTCCTCCGGGTCCCCGTGCGCATGACCCTCGTCACGCCCGATCCCGGCCCCGCGCCCGACGCCCCCGATCTCCGGATCCTCCACGTGTGATCCACTTCCCGAGGGGACCGCCGATTTTTCCGTCGAATGAATTTCTGGTATTGGGCCGGGCAAAGCCTTTCGAAGCTCGTCGCGAAAGTCTTCTGCTCCTACCGCGTGCAGGACCGCGAGCGCCTCGAGAACCTCCCCGAGGGACTTCTCATCGTGTCGAACCACGTCAGCTTCCTCGATCCGCCCTTCATCGGCGCCGCTTTCCGGGAGCCCCTCTTCTATTTCGCGCGCAAGACCCTCTTCGATCATCCCGTCGCCAATTTCCTTTTCACCCGCGTCAACGCCATCCCCGTGAACCAGGAGAAACCCGAACTCTCCGCCCTGAAGCTCGTCATCAACCTGCTCAAGGAGGGAAAAAAGGTGCTCATCTTTCCCGAGGGCGAACGCACTCTCGACGGCAAGATCAAATCCGAGGGCGAACCCGGCGTCGGCATGATCGTCTGCAAGGCCGGCGTCCCCGTCCTGCCCGTGCGGCTCTTCGGACCCGAAAAGGCCCTGCCCCGCGGGAGCAAGAAACTGAAGCGCCATCCCGTCACCCTCGCCGTCGGCGAGCCCATCGATCTCGGGGACCTCGTCAACGACGAATCCCTTTCCCCCAAGGATCGCTACCAGGCCATCGCCAACCGCATCATGGGCACCATCGCCGCCCTCGAGCTGCGCGACAGCCGCGGGGAATGAGAGGGGTCGGTAGGTGTTAGGTGTTTTCCCGCCTCAAAACCTCGAAGCCTCAACTCCTTCCACTCCCTCACTTCCGGTTCCAGAAGATCACGAGGTTCTTCGAGCTGCGTCCCGAGGCCACGATGTCGAGGCGACCGTCCCCGTCGAGGTCCACCACCTTGAGATCCTCCGTCGCCATCGCGTCGCGGGCCACCCAGAACGGCGGATACCACTCGCCGTCCGGTTTCTGGAAAAAGATCTTCACCCCCACGTGGCCTTCCGCATCCGGATTCCGCCAGCCCACCACGACATCCTCGAGCCCGTCCGCGTTGAAATCCGCCACCGAGACCGCGTGCCCCTGGTTCAGGCTGTCTGTCAGGAGCGTGCGCGACCACTTGCCCTCGCCCGCTTCCCGATAGACCACGAGGTCGTTCCCGTGGAAAGGCTCGATCGCCGCGATGAAATCCGCTCCCTTCGCGATCTCGCCCACGCCGCGCGTCGGCGGCGTCGAGTTCTCCGCCGTGACCAGCACCGTCGACTCGTCCGCGCCCGCCCTTTCCCGGCGGATGCCCTCCGCCCCGCCGATGTAGACATAGCCGTCGCGGACGTCAAGATTGTGCGTCACGTGCATCGCCGTGCCGAGCACCTCGTGGCTCCAAGAATCCGCCTCGCCCGCCTTCGCCGGATCGACGCGGTAGCGACGCACCTTCACCGTCTCCGGGCCGGCCCCGTCTTTGTTCCCGATGCCGTGGAGCGGCAGCACCACCAGCTCGTGCCCAGACGGAGTCGGCACCCAGCGCATGCGGTGCGTCGTGGGATCGTGATAGAGCGGCACCGGTTTCCACGGGCCCTCGCCCGATTCGGGGCGCACGAGGTAAAAAACCGCGCCCGACTGCGCCTTGTCCGTCGTCTCACCCGGATTCCATTGCGCCCCCGCGGCGATCTCCACCTTCCCGTCGCCGTCGAGATCCGCCGCCGCGAGACAGACGTGGTCGCGCAGCGAGAGATTCTTCACGATCGAGCGCTCGCTCCAGTCCGGGTTGCGGAACCACGAGATCTCGCGCTTGTCGCAGAGCAGGACGTCCGGCTTGCCGTCGCCGTCGACATCCCCGATCGCCAGCCCGTAGCCGATCTCCACCGCCTCGTCGATCACCTGCGCTTCGAATCGGGGGAGCCCCGCTGGAGGCGCCGACTCGAGCGACGGCAGGGAGAGGAGCGCGGTAAGGGAAAGACCGGGAAAAAGGGAGGGGAGGAAACGCGGGCGCATGGGGATGGGAGAGGGAGACCGCTCCAGTGAAGCGGAACGGGGCCCGGAGCGCCAGTCAATTTGCCCGACCCTCGCGGCGCAAGCGCGGGGGAGGGAAGCGTCCAGAAGTTCGTCTTCGAGTTGTTGTCCGAGCTGGCCTATGGAGGAGCACCCGTATCCGAAGAATCATCCAGTGCTGGGCAGTAAACGAGATTTCTCGCTAACCCGGTTAAAACAGGATGGGATACGGACTTAGCAATACGACAGGACTCAGGTCCACATCTTGCCGGCCTTGGACTTCTGGCTATGAAGGTCCCCCCCTGCGATCCGGTCCCAAAACCGTCCGCCGACTTTCTGTTCGGCATCATAGGTTGGAACGAGGTAGTCCTGGAGACTGCCGGTCAGCTTTTTGTTTTCCATCTCGAAGGTCCACAGACTCAGGCGGCCGCGGTTGTCTTCGGCAAGGACGCTCTTTACGAAGGCGTGAGGAACAGGAACATCGATCCCGTATTTGTCGGTCGCATCTCCGATCGTCTCCACCTTTCGGTCGAAATAAAAGACAGGGGCCGTTAACACATAGGTTTCAAGGATGTTCTTTTTGTCATTCAGATCCCGCACGGCCGTTTCGAGTTCTCTCCAGATTCCCCGATTGAAGTCGGGCTTTTGCGGGGACATGTTAGACAAAAGGAAGGTCTCGCTGTTCTGTACCTCGAGTTCATCGTGATTCGCGCTGCCGACGAGGTGGCCGCGGTCGTATCCGCTCTCCTTGTAGGCGTTTAATCCTGCCCGGAACCTTCTCGGAATCCGTATGTCGGCTCTGAAACTGTCACCTCTCTCGACCTGCCATTCGAAAATGGCATTGGGATTGACGATCTCCAAAACCCATTTTGCCTGCCTGAAATACCAGGAATAACCAATCGTGAAATAACGACCGATAAGGATTTCGTCGCAAACGGGGGCTCCATATCGAAGTTCGCGTTGAATGTGGAAAGGGTTGCTCATATCAAATCTGGTTCCTCGGGATTAAACGAACTTGAACACAATCGACCGCAAACCTCACGTGAGTATTTCGTGAGATTCATCCTGCAATGATTCATCAGATCGGACAATCATTGTCAAGAATGCAATACAACGTGGCGGCAAGAATGAAGTCTCATGAGTCCTGCCCAAGCGCGCCGATGCACCGTCGCCGGCTGTAGGCTTGGAAGCGGAATTGACCAGCAGCACCGCTTGCCCCTCGCCCGGATCACACCCCGTGGGAAGGCGCCTGGTCGAACTCCTCCGGGCTCGAGTCGTGGACTTTTTCGAGATGGGGATTGCCGCGCAGATTCTGGATGAAGACCTGCAGATCCTCCGGACGGGAGATCGTGAGACGCAGATACTGCGAATCGCCCGCCCGCTTCCGCGAGGCGGTGTGGATGAAGGGTTCGTTGAAGGACGGGACCAGGTGATACTGATAATAGCAGGCTTCGGTGTTGGAAAACTGCAGCCTCAGGAAATACACTACCGGCGGATCCGGGGAAACTTCCGCCGAGTCATCCGTCGCCTCGTCACTCGCCGATTCCAGGCCCTGCCAGCGACCGTCGTCGAAGCCGATCAGGATCGACGGACAACCCGTGGAGATTTCCTTCAAGAGCTCCGCGAAGGCCTCGCCCCAATGCGGTGAGGAAGTATCGCAATGCCGGAACGCTTCGAAGAGGGCACGGGCCGTCACCTCGTTGGCCGCCTCGAGGATCCGGCTGTCCGTGTCGCGGTCAAAGACCGCCTCCCCCGAGAGCAGGCGAATCAGGATCGATGGATCGGGCGAGGGCATCACGATGGATTCTCCCGGTCCGCGGCCGTTGGGCAAGCCCAAATGGCGACCCGCGGCCGGTTTTCCCCCGACCCAAGAGGGTTGAATGACTCACCTGACCCTCTTGCGTCGACCGCTTGACCCTCTTTGCCGGCTGCACGGTTAGGTGAGGGGATTCTGTATCATCTGGACAACGCCAGGGGCTTTCGGCGAGATCCGCGCCATTTCCGGTCACTCCCAAAAGGGTTTTGAGAGTCAACAAAGCCCTGTCGGTGACCGAAATCGGAGCTGGGTCGACTGACATTGCTCCGATGTCAGTGCGGTTTTCACGGGTTTTTATGGATTTTTGACCATTTTCCCATCGAACTACGGAGCGAACGATCTGGCACGGCCGGAGCGGGTTGGGCGCGGAGGAGTCCTTTCAGGCCCGTGGAGAGCCGTTTCGCTCTCTCAGGCAAGAGTGATAACCGCGAGGGAAGGTTCGGCCCGATTCGGCCCGTTCCGCGAGGCTGATATACGCGCCCTCACCTCGAAATTCCTTGTCAGGACGGGGGATTTTCGGGATTCTCCCGAAACGTGCCTTTCCTGATATCACTCGGGGAGGTCATACGAATAAACACTGTT
>JAGRPC010000013.1:0-171 GCA_020439925.1 Verrucomicrobiia bacterium
GTGGCATCGAGACGCACGCAGGTGACCCTCCGCTCCTCCCGCAGATGGCGGATCGCCCGTTCCAGCAGGGCGGTTCCTATCCCCTGACGACGGAAATCCGGATGCACCAGCACCATTCCGATCCAGGCAAGGTCGCTTGCATAGGACGTGGTGGTCGCCGTTCCCGCCGGC
>JAGRPC010000013.1:267-5670 GCA_020439925.1 Verrucomicrobiia bacterium
AGGCCGCTGAGTTCGTGGCCGAAGGTCAGGTCGGACGGGAGAAGGGTGCGGATGAGGGCAGCCATGGAGAAGGTCAAAAACTTCGAAAAGTCCCTTGAAAGGCACAAAGGCTTGAGTTTTCTTTAATATGAAAATTATGAAAAATATAGTCCTGTTTCTTTTTTCCGGATTCCTTCTCGCCGGTTGCGCCACTCGCCACGGCGGAGGACGCGTCGAGTATCTGAGCCTCGAGGCGACCGGTTACTGCAAATGCGGGGAATGCTGCGGATGGCGCCGGAATCTTCTGATGCAGCCCGTCTACGCCTACGGGCCGATGGAAGGGGAGAAGAAAAAGATCGGGATGACCGCGTCGGGATCCAAGGCCAAGGTGGGAACCATCGCCGCCGACACGAACGTCTTCCCCTTCGGCACGCGCATGCGGATCCCGGGCTATGGCGACGGAGTCGTCGAGGATCGTGGAGGAGCCATCCAGGGAGGAAAGATCGATCTGTTCTTCAAGAGTCACAAGGATGCACTGGAATGGGGCCGACAGACCGTGACGGTCGAGGTGAGGTATCCGTGAGTTTCACATCCCTGCGTGGCGGGCGATCCAGTCGCGCAGGATTTCTTCCGCCGGGCGGTTGTCTTCGGGGAGTCTGTCGAGTAGAGGCAGATCCTGGGCCGGAACGATCGTCCGGATCCGTGCGTCGTTGGTGCGGTCGGTTTCGCTTCCTCGTCCCTCGAAGACGTCCGGATGCACGACGAGGACATCCCATTCCCGCTTCCCGTAAGCGAGACTGTTCGAGGCGATCCACATCTGGGTGCGGATGAATTCCTCCGTGTCGCTCGCTCCGGCCGATCTGGGGATGGAAACGATGACAAGGTTCGGAGCGAGGGGGCGCACCCGCTTGGCGGCGTCCTTCATGAGGAGGCGACGATCGAGTCCTTCGACCGGCCAGTTCGTGGTCGAGACCTGGGCTCCGGCGTGAAGGGCGGACAAACTCGCGGAGGCGAAGGTGTCAAAGGGCGGCATGGCGAGGACTTTCACGGGTAGATTCCTTTTCAGCCGCTCCACGGTGAAGGCGAGGGGATCGGGTACCGGTTCCGAGTCGGAGAGGGAAACCTCCGTTCCCTCGATATTCTCGAGGATCGACTCGGCGAGGCGGCGATGGCCCCGCAGATTCGGATGGATCTCGTCGCTCATCGAGAGTCGCCAGGCCTCCGGATCTTCCGTGCGCAGGGTTTCGAGGGAAGTATGGACATCCGCGAGCGGCACTTTCCACTCCCGGGCGACGGACCGGGCAATTTCGGCGAAGGCCGCCACCTTGGCGACAGGACGGGCTTCCGTTTCCGAGACGGCGTTCGGGGTGCAGAGGATCACTTCGGCGCCCGCTGCGCGGCACTTCGAGAGGATTTCGACCAGGTTTTTCCGGTAGAGGTCGATGTTTCCTTTGGCGACATCGTTGAGCCCGAACATCACGGTGACGAGATGCGGATGGTGCACCAGCACGTCCTGCTGGATCCGTCCGAGTCCATTGGTGGTGGTGTGACCGCTCTTTCCGGCGTTGATCACGGTCACCTTGCTAACGGGATGGCGGGCGGCAAGGGACTCGCCGATCAGCTCGGGATAAGCACGACGTCCTCCGGAGTGGTAATAAAGACCCGTGACACTGTCGCCGAAACACACGACGCGAACCTCCTGCTCCCCGGAAGAGATCACCTCCCGGATTCGCTGCAGGGCGGGTGTGGTGGTCTGGTCGTCCCCGCGGGAAGAGGAAAAGGTGAACCAGGGAATCAGAAAGGTGAGCCAGGCGAGAGATTTCATCCGGAAAGGGGATGGTGGGAATTTGCGCCGAAAAAGACAAGGCCTAGGGTCGAGGGGGGCGGGTCCGCGTTTGCGGCAATCGGGCGACGACCTTTGCCTGTCCATTTTCCCGAAGGCGGGTCTTGTTGAGGAAAGACTCCCCATGACATGAAGCGCATTCTCACCACGGCCATCCTCCTGATTCTTCTCCTCGTTACCGACCTGCGCTCGCAGGAAGAACGTTCGGCGGACGTGATTGTCTATGGTTCCACACCGGGCGGCTTCTGTGCCGCGATTGCTGCGGCGAGGGAGGGGGCGTCGGTGATCCTGGTCGAGCCCACCGCCCACGTCGGGGGAGTCAACACGGGCGGGCTCTCCTTCAGCGACTCGAACCAGACCGTGCGTTCCACGGTGATGGGACTGTTCGACGAGTGGCACCGCCGCGTCGAGGCAGATTATCAATCGCGAGGGGTGAAGCTGCCCTACGAGGTCTCGGTGAAGGATCAGACCCACTGGACCTACGAGCCCCAGGTCGCCATGAAGGTGACCCGGGCCATGCTCGACGAGGCGGGCGTCGAGGTGGTGCCCCGGGAGCCGCTGCTCCGAGTCGAAAAGAAGGGAGCGCGCCTGGTTTCCCTCGCGACCACTTCGGCGCGTTTCTCGGCGAGAGTCTTCGTCGACGCCTCCTACGAGGGCGACCTGATGGCCGCCGCCGGAGTGAGCTGGACGATCGGACGGGAGGGGCGAGACGAGTTTGGCGAGTCCTACGCGGGGAAACAGTATCCGAAAAAGAAGATGGAGATCTCCGGGTTTGACGATTCAGGAAATCGGCTTCCCCTCCTGACCACGTCGGATGCAGGACCCGACGAGGCCGGTGACGACAAGGTGATGGTCTACAGTTTCCGTCTCTGCCTTACGAAAGATCCCGCGAACCGCGTTCCCTTCCCGAAACCGGCGGCCTACGATCCGGCCCGCTTCGAGGTGGTGCGACGCTATTTCGCGGTGGAGAAGCGTCCCCATCTTCTCTGGGATCTCTATCCCTTGCCCGGCGGCAAGTTCGACGCCAACAACGGGATTGGGAAACAGTTCTCGATGGGCCTGGTCGGAGCGGCGAACGGCTGGAGCGAGGCCGGTCCCGAGGGGCGCGAGAAGATCTGGGAGGAACACCGGCAATACACCCTCGAGCTTTATCATTTCCTCACGACAGACCCCGCCGTGCCGCAGAACCTGCGAGAACAGCTTGGCGAACTCGGGCTCTGCAGGGACGAATTCGCCGAAACCGGACACTGGTCGCCGCAGCTCTACGTCCGTGAGGGAAGGCGCATGAAGGGACTCTACGTTCTCTCGCAGAAGGACGTCCTCGAGACACCCGAAAAGGAGGACCCGGTCATCGTTTCCTCTTTCCCCATCGACTCGCACGACTGCCAGCGTATCGCGCTTCCCGGCGGCGGAGTCATCAACGAGGGGACCATCTTCCCGGTGCGCATGCCGGGACGAGGGCACGGATATCCCTATCACGTTCCCTATCGCAGCCTCCTGCCCAAGGCAGAGGAATGTGACAATCTCCTCGTGCCGGTGGCCCTGTCCTGCACCCACGTCGCGATTTCCTCGATCCGGGTCGAGCCGACCTGGATGATCCTCGGACAGAGTGCCGGGATCGCCGCCACGCTCGCCGCCAAGGCGGATCTGCCGGTGCAGGAGCTCCCGTATCCGACCCTGCGGGAACGTCTCCTCGCCGCCGGTCAGGTACTCGATCTGCCCGTGCTTCCCGATCTCCCACCACCGCTCAAAGGGCAGGTCAGCATCGATCCGAAAACCCTTCCGGGGATCGTTCTCGATGATGCCGAAGCCGAACTTGCGGGGAACTGGAGCCATTCCACAAACTTCAAGCCCCATCTCGGCACCGGCTATCGTCACGACGATGCCGTCGGCGACGGGAATTCCCGCGCCATCTTCCGGGTGAAGATCCCGAAGGCGGGGAACTACGAGCTTCGCATGGCCTATTCCGCTCACGAGACGAGGGCGACCAAGGTTCCGATCATCGTGGAGAGTGGAGGCAGGAAAACCGAAATCACCGTCGACCAGACGCTGCCTTTGCCTCCGGGCGAGTCGTTTCGCGAGATCGCCGAAGTGGAACTCGCGGGAGAGGCGGAAACCACGATCACCGTGAGCAACCGTGGGACCGACGGTTTTGTCATTCTCGACGCCTTGCAGTTGGTTGAGGCGGGAGAGTGAGGGATGGATTAGAGTCCGCCATGGGGCTCGACGCCGTCGAAATCGTCATTTCCGTCGAGGAACGTTTCGGCATCGCCATCTCAGATGAGGAGGCGGCTGCCTGCGTCACGCCTGGTCTTCTCGTCGAACTCGTCCGGGGGAAAGTGGAAAATGGTTCGGAGGAGTCTTGTGCCTCACGTCAGGCCTTTCACCGGATTCGTTCCGCCCTGATCGAATCGGGGGCCCTGGCACGTGAGGAGATCTGGCCGGAAACCGCGATTCCCATTCCGAGAGCGCCTGTGGACCAGAAGGTATTCTGGGAAGAGCTGAAAGCGAAAACGGGCGCAAAAACCTGGCCGTCTTTGGAGCGTCCGAAATGGTTGCGGGTCTCGATCCTGGTGTTGACGATCGCCGGGGTGGTGGCTTCGATGGGTCTCGTCAGTCCCATCCATTTGGCCCTTACGCCTCTTCCCCCGCTTCTCATGCTCTGGATCCTTCTGCGTGCGACCGAGTCCTTCCAGCGCTGTATTCCCCGCCGTTTCGCCACCGTCCGTTCTCTCGTTCAGTTCGTCGAGACGGCATCTTCCATTCATTGGACCCGCGCTGAGATTGCCGCTGCGGTGAAAGAGATCATTTGCGAACAGATCGGTCTTCACGAAGAAGACTATCGGGAGGATCTTCACTTCATCCACGATCTGCGCCTCGATTGAACCATTCGCTTCCTCACATGCCCGCACCCGACGATCCTCCCGCTCAGCGCCGCCAGCTCTACATCGCGGCGCTGACCCTTGCCGCCATCGCGGTGCATCTGGTTCTGCGTTTCGGGACTTCGATGGGGGAGAAGGGAGCGGATATCCCGCTCTGGATCGCCTATGCCTTTGGCGGAATTCCGCTGGTGTGGAGTCTGATCGGAAATCTCGTGAGGCGCGAGTTCGGGTCCGACTTGCTTGCCGGGATGTCCATCGTCACCTCGGTGTTTCTGGGTGAATACCTCGCGGGAGCGCTTGTCATCCTGATGCTCTCCGGCGGGGAGGCCATCGAGGCCTACGCGGTGAGTCATGCCTCTTCCGTCCTCAAGGCTCTCGCAAAACGCATGCCCTCGGTCGCCCACCGGAAGTCGGGCACCTCCTTCGAGGAGATCGGGCTCGACGAGGTGGCGATCGGTGACCTTCTCGAGGTCCTGCCCCATGAAGTCTGTCCGGTTGACGGTACCGTCGTCGAGGGGAGGGGAACGATGGATGAATCCTACCTCACCGGAGAACCCTATCAGATCTCCAAAACTCCCGGATCGGCCGTGATCTCGGGGGCACTCAACGGGGAGTGCTCCCTCACGATCCGGGCCGACAAGCTCGCGGTTGATTCGCGCTACGCGAAGATCATGGAGGTGATGCGCGACTCGGAGGAGC
>JAGRPC010000196.1 GCA_020439925.1 Verrucomicrobiia bacterium
TCGTCCCAGTCAAATCCGACACTTGCCGCCTTGCGCTGGAGTTTCGAAGCGGCGAGTAGCGCCGGCAGGCCCTCGTTGGCTTTTTTAAAGATATAACCCTCTCCGGTCCCGAACTCGACAGGGTTCGTTGCGGCCTTTTCCCCGTCCTTGATCGCTTCCCATTGGGTCAGGACCGCCTCGGGGGTGGCGGCGCTCGCCTCACCAAAGACGTGGGGATGACGGCGGATGAGTTTCTCGCAGATCGCCCGGGCGACCTCGTCGATGTCGAACCGTCCCGTCTCGGAAGCGATCTCCGCATGAAAAAAGGGCTGCAAAAGGAGGTCGCCGAGTTCGTCGACAAGCTCATCCCGGTCTCCCGAACGGACGGCTGCAGCCACCTCATAAGCCTCCTCAAGGAGGTGGCGGACGAGGCTCTCGTGGGTCTGCTCGGCGTCCCACGGGCAACCACCCGGCGCACGAAGGACATGCATGATCCGTCGGAGCCGTTCAAGGGGAGGAAGTTCGGGAGAGGGGATCTCTTGAGGCATGACGCAGTCGGAGAGTGGACAAGGCGAAGGCGCGGCGTTACCTAAACCCGACCCTCGTCATGGCCAAGCACCGATTTTACATCCCCGCCGATCACTGGAACCCGGAAAATCTCGCTCTCGAGGGCGAGGAGGCCCACCACTGCCTCGATGTCATGCGATGCCGCGAAGGCGACCGTGTCATCGTCTTCAACGGATTGGGCGAGGAAGCCGAGGTCGAAATCACCTCCGTCACCAAGGGGGCGGTGGCCCTGGCCTCGAGGCTCTTCCTCTCCACTCCCCGGCCACCGGCTGCAATCACCCTCGGCCAGGCCGTGCCGAAGGGGAAAAACATGGATCTCATCATCCAGAAAGCCACCGAACTGGGTGCCTCACGCATCGTCCCGCTTCTCTCCGAAAGGACCGTGGTCCAGCTCGACGGGGACGATCTTGAAAAGAAGCGGCAGAAATGGCAGCGCATCGCCATCGAGGCCTGCAAGCAGTGCGGACAGAACTGGGTTCCCGAAGTCGCCGCTCCCGTGAAGGTGGAAGCCTTTGTGCGACAATCAAAAGACCCTCTCCGGCTCATTGCCGCGATCGGCCAGGCCTCGCGCTCCCTCAAGGAGATCCTCTCCGAAAGGGAAGCCGCCGGAGATCCCCGCCCCGCCGCCGCCACTCTTCTCGTCGGTCCCGAGGGCGACTTCACCCCGGCGGAAATCTCGAGCACCCTCTCCCATGGCTTCCTCCCGCTCTCGCTGGGCCCGATCATCCTGCGTAGCGAGACGGCCGCCATCCACGCCCTCAGCATCACGGGCTACGAGCTGATGACGTGAGGACCAGTACGGACAGCGCGACCGCCTGAAAGACCTTCCGTGCCCGCCCGTATCGGCTTCATGTACCGACGTCTGCGCTCGCTTCTTCTGCTTGCCACGGGCATCCCGGCCACCGGGCTTGCCGGCTTCCTCTGGATCAGTTCCTCCTTCCTCATCACTCCCAAGCACCGGGATCTCGAGCCGAGACACCGGGAGGTGATGGAAAGACCTGCCGAATTCGGTCTGCAACTTGAACCCTTCCGGGTGAACGCAACCGACGGGATCGAACTGGCGGCCCTCCTCGCGACACCGGCATCCGTCCCCGGCAAGGCGGAAAAGACCCGGCGCATGGCCAAACTTCTCGGTATCGAGCCGGAAAGCCCTCCGGCCCTCGCCGGCACGGTTTTCCTCCTTCACGGTCGCAGCGGGCTGAAGGAAGACATGCTGGCCGTCGCCGAGCGTTTCGTTGCCGCAGGATACCGTTGTGTCGTCTACGATGCCCGCTGCCACGGAGAAAGCGGCGGGGAATGCTGTACCTTTGGCCAAGCCGAAACCGTGGATTTCCGATCTGTCCTCGACCGGACGCTCCACCTTCTCCAGCAACGCGGGGAAAAACCGGGGCAGCTCTGCGCCGTGGGAATCTCGCTGGGCGCCTCGGTGCTTCTGCAATCCCTGCCCGACGAGCCCAGACTCTCCGCCATAGTCGCCGTGGCCCCTTTCGCCACCTTGCCGGAAGTCGTGAACCACTCCGCCAGGCGCAACCTCCATTCCCACATCCCTCTCTGGCTGATCGCCGGCACCATGCACACGAGCGGATACCGGGCGGGTTTCGATCCTTTCCGGATTTCCCCCCTGCTCGCCACCGGTCGCACCAACTGCCCCATTTTCTTTGTCCACGGTGCCCTCGACGAGGTGATTCCCGTCGATCACACCCACCGGCTTCACGCCGCCGCAACAGGACCCAAAAAACTCCGTATCATCCCCAACGGAAACCACGGCAATGTTCTCGCCCGGGGCGGCGATGCGCTCTACCGGGAGATGATCGAATTCTGCCTCGCCGCATCGCCCGCTCCCGATCCAGGCGTGCCGGATGACGGACCACCCTCGCCTTGACGCCCCCCGGGCAGGGGCTAGAGTCGCGGTCACGCCGTTTCCGGAGCTCACGTTCCGAAGCGCCTCCTGGCCCCATGAGCGAATACCAGCCCAATCTCGAAGAAGCCGCCGAACTCGCCGAAATCAATCGGCTCCCCCTCTCCAGACGTCTCGGCTACTATGCCAAAAAATCGGGGCCGGGCTGGCTCCAGGCCGCCATCACTCTCGGAGGAGGTTCCCTCGCCAGCGCTCTCTTCCTCGGGGTGATCCTCAATTACCACCTCATGTGGCTGCAGCCTCTTGCCATGATCCTCGGGGTGGTGATGCTGTGCGCCATCTCCTACGTCACGCTCTCGAGCCAGCGGCGCCCCTTTGAATCGGTGAAAACCTTCGTCAGCCCCGTGCTCGCCTGGGGATGGCTTCTCGCCGCGATGCTCGCGAACATGGTCTGGTGCCTTCCGCAATTCGCTCTCGGAACCGGGGCCGTGCAGCAGAACCTCATCCCTTCGCTCGACGGATCGAAATCAGCAACCTGGGCAGTCGGGGCCGCCCTCCTCGTCAGCGCCGCCCTCGCGGTGCGCGCCTATGACTCCGGCGGACGCGGCGTCAGGGTGTTCGAAGGTATCCTCAAGGCCATGGTCGGCATCGTGGTCGTTTCCTTTTTCCTTGTCGTCGGACGACTCACCGTCTCGGGCAGCCTCGATTGGGGACTCATCCTCTCCGGCTTCCTCCCCGATGTCAGCCTCTTGAAAAACCCCTCCCCCGTGATCGGCGCCGCTATTGCCGAAACCGGAGCCAACGCAGCGACCTGGACTTCGCTTATCGCCGGCGACCAGCGCGACATCATCATCGCGGCCTTCGGCACCGCCGTCGGCATCAACATGACTTTCCTCCTCCCCTATTCCATGCTTCGCAAGGGCTGGACCCGGGAACACCGCGGGCTCGCCGTGATGGATCTGGGAGTTGGGCTTTTTGTCCCCTTCCTCCTCGCGACCAGTTGTATCGTCATTGCCGCGGCGAGCCAGTTCCACGGCAAGAGTGAAGACATTCTCTCCGCCGACGGCACCGTCATTGCCGCCAAGGCCGGAGGATACAACGCCGTCGCCGACCGCTTTGTGAAGGCTCGTTTCTCCGGCGAAATCGCCGCCCTTCCCGAGGCGGACCGTGCCGCCAAGGTCGCCGAATGGCGCGAAGCCCTGCCCCTTTCCGACCGGAAGGTCGCCGCGATGCTCGTTTCGAGAAAAGACTCCGATCTCGCCAAGTCCCTTTCCGCGCTCGCCGGCGAGGGCGTTGGTCGCATCGTCTTCGGTGTCGGTGTTCTCGGAATGGCCCTCTCCACCATCATCATTCTCATGCTCATCAACGGCTTCTGTCTTTGCGAAGCCTTCAACCGCGCCGGCGACCGCAAGCTCCACTTCCTCGGCAGCCTCGTCCCCGGACTCATCGGGGTCTGCTTTCCCCTCATCTGGAACGACCAGTCGCGCGCCAAGCTCGCCGTTCCCACCTCCGTGATCGGGGCATCCCTCCTTCCCATCGCCTACTTCACTTTCCTTCTCCTCATGAACTCGCCAAGACTTCTCGGCGAGGCCATGCCCCGTGGAGGAAAACGTTTCGTCCTCAATGCCCTCATGATCTTTGCCACCTCCGTCGCGACTTTCGGTTCGGTCTGGGCCCTGCGCGGCAAGGAGGTCGACGGCATTCCGGTCGGCACGATCGGCCTCGTTGTCCTCGTCGCCCTCTTCCTCCTCGGCCTCTTCGGGTTCCTTTCGAAAAACCGGCGCAAAGCCTGAGCGGGGATCTCTTCCGCCAATCCCCAGCCTTTCACCCCACACCAACAGATCCTCATGAAATTCGGAATCATCGGAGCCGGCATGATCGCCAACTTCCACGCCA
>JAGRPC010000014.1 GCA_020439925.1 Verrucomicrobiia bacterium
TCCATCTCGTCGACGACGCCGAGGTAACGGGGGCGCTTTTCGTCGGACCAACGCTCCAGGGACGGGAACCAGGGGCTGTGGGGATCGTCGGGCCAGACGTTGACAAAGAAAGGCTGGCCGGTCGCGTCGGCACGGTCGATGAAACGGATCGCTTCGTTGACGAAACCGCCGGTGATTTCGTATCGCATCTTCCAGGTGACGGGGTCGCCGAGGTTCACCGCGTCGGCCCAGATTTTCTTCGGTTCACGATTCTGCGGTGTCACGGTGAGAGGCAGCAGCTTCGGTCCCATGCCCTCGAAATTGGTCAGGCTTCGGTCGAACCCGTAATCGGAAATGGCGGGTGCATTGGCCACGTCGCGTTGTCCGCCCATGTGCCATTTTCCGAAATGACCGGTTGCGTAGCCGGAGCGCCGCAATTCCCTCGCGAGCACGGGAGCGGAAAGGTCGAGCCACTGGGCCACGCCCCGTTCGTGGTTGTTCTGGCGGTTGTTGAGGTAGGAGTTGATCCGCCAGCGCTGCGGATATTGTCCGGTTGTCAGGGCGGTCCGCGAAGGGGAGCAGATCGGGGAGTTCACATAGAAGCGGGTAAAGCGAAGTCCTTCCGAAGCGAGGCGATCGAGCGCCTCCGTTTCAATTTCCTTGTTGCCGAAGCAGGAGAGATCCGCCCAGCCCATGTCGTCGACGAAAACGGTGATAATATTGGGTCGCTCCGTTTTCGTTACCTTCACCGGGTCGCCGAATACGGTCTCGGTATCCCTGGTTTCCGCCATCCACTTGTCGAGAGCGCCAGAGAGCCGGTCGAGTCGCTCGGCATGGTGAGGATCGGCGGCGAGGTTGGCCTTTTCCCACGGATCGGAAGCGGTTTGGTACAACTCCCTGGGAGGGCGGACCTGGTAGGATCGGACGAGGGTTCTTGCCCCTTCGTCCTTCAAGGCGCTGTCGAGCCAGCTGTCCCAGTAACCGCTGTCACCGGTATTTTTGGTGACGTGCGAGAGAAACCGGAACTCGGGATGCAGATTCCGGATGTACTTGTCTCCTTCCGCGTCGACGACTCCCCGCATGGGGAAGACGTTGAAGTTTCCGTCGCCGCTGTGGGTCGTGAAAATGAGATTGCGGTGTTGCGTCTCCTTCCCTTCGAGGATCGGCAGGAAGGAACGTCCGTCGATGTCCTCGGGTTTCGTTCCGCCAGCCGCTTCGAGCAGCGTCGGGAGAATGTCGATCCAGGAAACCATGGCGTTCGACCGCTGGTTCGACTGGACTCGCCCTTTCCAGCTCACGAGCAGCGGAGTTCGCACGCCGTCGTCGTAAAGGGTCCACTTCCCGAAGGGCCATTGCGCCCCGTGGTCGCTGGTGTGGAGGAAAAGGAAATCGTCGCCGAGAACCTCGCGCGAGGTGTCGTAAACGAGGCCGAGTTCCTCGTCCATCGTGTGGATGGCGGCGACATACTTCGCGCGCCATTGCCGCGTCGTCGCGTTGTCGACATGGTTGGGCGGCACGACCAGGGAATCGGGATCGACACCCGCGGGGGCCTCCGGCCACGGCACATGGGGCCAGTTCGATCCGACAAAGAGGCAGAGCGGCTTTTCGCTCGTCCGTGCCCGAAGCCACTTCACCGCCTCGGGGATCGCGACGTCCTCGTGATAGTTGAAATGTTTCGCGAGATCGAATCCGTATTCGGGGGTCTGCCGGTAGTGGCCCACCTTCCCGAAGGAGACGACCTCGTAACCCAGTTCCTGGAAGTAGGCGGGAAGCTTTTTGATCTCTGGACGCGGCCGCGAATGATTGGCCTCGGCCCCGTTTCGTGCCGGCCACAATCCCGTCAGGAGGGCGGCCCGGCTCGGGGCACAGCTCGGCGAAGCGACATAAGCCCGGTCGAAAGTCATGCCTGACGCCGCGATCCGATCCATGTTCGGCGTGGCGATGTCCTTGCTGCCGTAGACCGAAGAGTCACGCCAGGTATGGTCGTCGGAGAGGAAGACGACGATATCGGGACGTTCTTCCGCGTAACCGGAGACGACGCCGACCAGGCAGACAGACCACAAAAAAAGGAACCGCAAGGTGTTCATGACGGATCGATGATGAAAGGATTGTTCCGTTCAGGCAACGGCGCAGTCGCGAAAAATCGGGCAAAGACTTGGAGGGATCGGATCGCCGGCGGTTCGGAGAGGGGAGGGGCAGTCTCCGGGAATCCCGTGAACCCATTCCCTCGCGTGGTTCCATGTCGGGACCGGCGTGCGTAACCTTGGCGAATTGTTCATGAACCGCTATTCCACCGCCATCCACTGGTTCCGCCGCGACCTCCGCCTCAGCGACAACACCGCCCTCCACCACGCGGTCGAGTCCTCCGCGGAGGTGGTGCCCGTCTACATCCAGAGCGAATGGACGGGCGATCATGCGTGGACGGGGCCGGCCCGCCAGGCGTTTCTGTGCGGAAGCCTTGATTCCCTCGCGAGGAATCTCGAGCACATCGGCGGCCGCCTCCTTTTCCGGCGAGGGGCAGCCAGGGAGGTTCTCGAGAACCTCATCCGCGAGACTCGCGCCGAAGCGATCTTCTTCAATCTCGATCCCGACCCCTACGGCAGGGAGGTCGAGGGACAGATTCGCCAGTTGTGCCAGTCCTTCGGGATCTCTTGCCACGGCTACGAGGATGCCGTGTTGCACGGGGCGGGCGAGGTGCTGACCGGATCGGGCCAACCCTACAAGGTCTACACCCCGTATTCGAAAAACTGGTTTTCAATGCCCAAACCGGAGCCTCTGCCTGCAGTGAAACGCCTGAACACTCCGGCAGGGTTGAAAAGTGGACCGTTGCCGATACTGAAGGACTGGGGACTGTCCTGGTCCGGAACGCTGCTCCGTGAACCGGGAGAAAAGGCCGCCCGCGCCCGGCTCAAAGCCGCAATGGAAAAGGTCGTTTCGCGATATGCGGAGCGACGGAACGATCCCGCGGCAGATGCGACTTCCCACCTCGGAGCGGACCTTCGCTATGGCACGATCTCGGTGCGCGAGGTGTTTCACCGGGCGGAGGTGGCGAAACGAATGGTGGCCTCCGAGGCGGAGCGCCGGTCGGTTTTCACCTTTCAGAAACAGCTCGCATGGCGCGAATTTTTCATGGCCATCCTTCACCATTATCCGGAGGTCCTCGAGACGGACTTCAATCCGGAATGGCGTGGTCTCGCCTGGGACGACCCCGGTGCCGAAGACCGGTTCGAGAGGTGGAAAGACGGACGCACGGGGTTTCCCATCGTCGACGCCGGAATGCGCCAGCTTCGCGA
>JAGRPC010000197.1:0-1334 GCA_020439925.1 Verrucomicrobiia bacterium
GCACCGCCTCGACGATGACCGCGATTGCCGAAGTGCTGGGCCTCTGCCTGCCCGGGTCGACTTCGATCCCCGCGGTCCACTCGACCCACGCGCGCATGGCATCGGCCTGCGGCCGCCGCATCGTCGACCTCGTCTGGGAGGGTATCACTCCGCGCAAGGTTCTCACCGAGGAGGCCTTTCACAACGCCATCGTTGCCGACATGGCCCTCGGCGGCTCGACGAACGCGATCATCCACCTCATTGCCATGGCGGGGCGCGCCGGAATCAGGCTGACTCTCGAGCAGTTCGACCGCATCTCGCAGGAGGTGAAGGTCATCGCCAACCTTCGGCCCTGCGGCGAGTACCTCATGGAGGACTTTTACGACGCGGGCGGATTGCGGGCCCTGCTCGCCCAGATCAAGGATCACCTGCATCTCGACTGCCTCACCATTTCCGGAAAGACCCTCGGAGAAAACCTCGAGGGTGCGCAAGTCTACAACGAGGAGGTCATCCGCCCCCTCGACCGCCCGGTGTCGAAGGCCGGCGGCACCTTCATTCTCCGCGGCAATCTCGCCCCCGACGGCGCGGTCATCAAACCGACGGCGGCCGAACCCCATCTCCTCGCTCATCGCGGGGTCGCGGCGGTCTTCTCGGACTATGCCGACCTCAAGAATCGCATCCACGACGAATCGCTCGGACTCACCGCGGACAACATCATCGTCCTGCAGCATGCCGGTCCAATCGGCGCACCGGGCATCCCGGAATGGGGCATGCTCCCGATCCCGAACTACCTCCTGAAACAGGGAGTGCGCGACATGCTCCGTATCTCCGACGCCCGCATGAGCGGCACCAGCTACGGCGCCTGCGTTCTCCACGTCGCTCCCGAGTCCGCCATCGGCGGTCCCCTCGCCCTCGTCCGCGACGGCGACCTCATCGAGGTGAACGTCGAGCAGAGAAAACTCCACCTCGAGGTTTCCGACGAAGAGCTCGCCGCCCGCCGCGCGGAATGGAAACCCCGCGAGACCCGATACCGACGCGGTTATGCCCAGCTCTACGAGAAGGAAATCACCCAGGCACCGGAGGGTTGCGACTTCCGTTTTCTCCATCACGGCGCGGAGATCCCGGAGCCGGACATTTTTTGAGAGGTGGAGCGATGAGATACCGTCTCTACTCCTTTGACCCCGGCACGTTGGCTCTCTCAAAAACCAGGTGCGCGGTCTTTCCGGCCGGTGTCGTAAAGTAGACGCTCATCAACTCCCGGGGACCGCTCGACAGGTGTAAAAACCCCGAATACGAGGGATCGTCGAAATGCAGATTGGGTTCGCCGCGTTGGTTCAACCATTCCATCCACCCCG
>JAGRPC010000197.1:1508-2001 GCA_020439925.1 Verrucomicrobiia bacterium
CGATGGGGATCGGTGGCCTTCCAGCAAGTTCCCGTGACGACCATCCGGCGGGTGAGATGACCCGATTTCCAATGTTGCAGCCTGCTCTGTTGCGTCCCCATCCAATGCAAGGCACCTCCCGGAAGCCAGGCCCATGCCCCACCCTTTCCCGACCGGGGGATCGGGAAATCGGCGCGATACCAGACCATGCCGGAAACGAGCAGCATTGCCAGCAGGGAGCCGATGGCGAGAACAGGTTTACCCAGTTGGAAGCAGCCTTTCATTTCGGGGTGTAAAACCAGGGCAAAGGAAGGTCCCAAGAGTCATTCCGTGCCACTCCGGATACGGCATCGCCGGCCCCCTTCTCTCAAAATTCGCACTCGATTCCCCAAAACACCTCGCCTATTCTCCCCTTGATGGACCCGGCCGTCTCCAAGTCCGCAAAACCTGCCCCGACGAAAGAGCCTCGCTCGACCCTCTACGTTTTCGGCTCGGCGGTGATCTCGGCGTGCGT